>NZ_JBOZPS010000007.1:0-250521 GCF_050849305.1 Shewanella sp. MF05960
TAGAGCTTTAAGCTCTCTAAAGGGCCGTAGGAGACTACTACGTTGATAGGCAAGGTGTGTAAGCGTTGTGAGGCGTTGAGCTAACTTGTACTAATGACCCGTGAGGCTTAACCATACAACCCAGATGAGTTTTACTGATACGACTTAGTATTAGAATAGAGCGCTTAAGCAGTGCGAGAAATCAAGTAAGCTTTAATAAAGCAAATCAGCTTTTCGAATTAACTAAATATTGGTAATTAAGACGCAGGAAATTGTTAGGCTAACAAAGCCGTGACGAGCGAAGCGCGGAGTGTAGTTCACTACATGAGCACTAGAGCGAGGTGACAATGCCGTTAGACGGACAATTAACCAGTCTTTAGATAACAAATTTGTCTGGAAACCATAGAGCTGTGGCACCACCTGATCCCATTCCGAACTCAGAAGTGAAACACAGTATCGCCGATGGTAGTGTGGGGTCTCCCCATGCGAGAGTAGGTCATTTCCAGGCGCCTAATTTACTCGAAAGAATAGTGATAAGCCCGTTGCTAACGCAACGGGCTTTTTTACGTCTTGAATTTGAGCAAATAGTATTGTGATTGAAATATTCAGTGCTCGAATGCATAGCAGAGAATGATCAAACTTTTGTACTTATTTTAAGTTATGTCCGCTTATTCACTCTAATACAATTACATTAAATATATGATCTAATTAACCGTCATTCTCTTATTGCTATATTTATGAATAATATCAATCTTGCTGCATTAGCTAAATCTGAAAAAAGCGCTCGTAAACGTATGCGTTACCTCGCCTTACTCCACTTTACCGAAGGTCATTCTCGCACCGCGATTGCCAACATGTTGAAGGTTAGTAGAACAAGTGTAAATGCCTGGGTTACAAACTATTTAACTCATGGTATCAACGGCCTGGATGATAAACATAATCCAGGTAGACCTGCACAATTGTCAGCGAAACAACAGGCAAGTCTGAAAGAGTTTATACAAGCTCAAAGCTTATCTGAGAGTGGCGGTAGATTAATGGCAAGAGATGTCTGTCTTTTTATTCAATCTGAATTTAAAGTGACCTTTAAGCAGGCCAACATCTACAGAATACTCCATCAATTAGGCTTTTCATGGATAACAACTCGCTCTCGTTACCCAAAACAGTCTCAAGATGTTCAGGACGCTTTTAAAAAACTTCCAACTGTCAACGATCCTTAACACCCCTGGTCATGTATCGTTAGATCGCATTGATGTGTGGTTTCAAGATGAAGCCCGGTTCGGCCAGCAAAATACCACAACCCATATTTGGGCATTGAAAGGAAGCCGACCACGGTCAGTAAGGCAACAACAGTTTGAATCCGCCTATTTATATGGTGCGGTGTGTCCTGCTACAGGTGCGACAGAGGCAATTATACCATTTCCATTAATTATGTGACCAATCAGAGTCACTCAGACTGTCCAGTTTGAGGCGCATTGTTGAAAATAATGGTTATTCCCTTTTTAAGACTATGCAACAAAGAAATGGACAGTCTGAGCGCCTCCTGCAAGGCGGGTTTCTGTGCCTTCTATACTGCTTAATAGCACTTTGACGTAGAGCAACTATGCCTACAATCCTATTACTTGCCTAGAAGGCACAGAACTCCCGCTGAATGACCAGATAATTAGTGGAATTGGTATTATTGCCCCGTATGCCAGTAGTGAATATATGTTAGAACATTTGAAATTAATTTCAGAAGCGACTGAATTTGGACGCTATGCCCTGATCATTATGGACGGCGCAGGTTGGCATCAACAAAAACTGACGGAGGGCTTTGATAACTTAAGTATCCTTAAACTTCCCCCTTATCCCCCAGAACTCAATCCTGTAGAACAAGTGTGGCAATGGCTTCGTCAAAATGAACTTGCCAATCGTTGTTTTAGTGATATGACGATATTGTTGAACAGTGCTCAATTGCATGGAATCACTTTATTGCAGAGCCTGAAAGGGTAATTAAATTATGTTCTAGAAACTGGGCAAAACTGACCAGTTAATTAATGTAAATGGTATAACAATTGCCTGGGTAATATTCCGGACATTAAAAAGCCATCTATCTTGATGGCTTTGGTATCTCTCAATATAAGGTTAACAACTTATCGAGGATAGGTTTATTGGCTTCTGGGAACTCATAGTCGTTGAGTGCATCAATATCTACCCATTTTACTTGCTGGCCTTCTACACCAATAGCGTTTCCTGTGAAGTCTGTGACTAAATGAATGTCTAACAGCACATGCTTGTCTGGGTAATCGTGGCTAATATCTATAAATTCACTGGTGTGATTTACGTCCAGGCTCACTTCCTCTTTTAGCTCACGGATCAATGCTTGTGTTACTGATTCGCCCAGCTCTACCTTACCACCGGGAAACTCCCATTTGCCACCTTGATGAAGATGATCATGACGTTTAGCCAATAGGACTTTTTTTTGTTTATTTATAATTACGCCAACGGCGACATGTATTCTCTTTTGCATGTTAGCTCTTATGATATCGCCATTATTGTTTAAAGAAGTCTTCTTCATCGTAACCAATATCGTCGATCATATCTGGGTCGATATTGTCTTTAACCGGAATGCTGTGCTTCTCGCTTGCCCAGTCACCTAAATCGATGAGTTTGCATCTTTCGCTACAAAAGGGCTTAAATAATGCTTCCGCACTCCATAGCACTGATGTGCTGCAAATGGGGCATTTTACTGTTAATGGCATATTGTTATCTCTTACTCCACTTAATGCTGTTAAAGCAAGTCAGTGTTAGTTGTGATTATGATGTGATGTTAAAGGGTTTAGCTGCAGGTTGCTAGTGAGAACTCAATCTGTGTATTTGTGTGGCGGTGTAAATTGAAGTCGACAAAATGAATCGCGTAACGGTTTTTATGACCGCTGATGGTTGGATAACAATTTTGAGCGGCATTCACTCTGACACGGATCAGTGAAAGCGGTTGTGAGGATTCACCTTGGTAAAAGCCTGCAGCAGCACGTAGCTGATTAAACTCAGCGGTCTGTCTATACAGTTGTAATAAAAACGCTATAGGGGCTAATAACGGTTGATACTGAAGTAACCAATGCTCGATGTCTTGCTGTCGTTGTGGCCAACTTTTACCTAACCAAAAATGTAACTGTGGTAAATCAAAATTGCAGTATGCCCCAGCCATATTAAAACGCTGTCGTAATGCGGTAATAAACTTATCTTGTTTAATGCTACAACCAATTCTTTCTGGGGTTTGTAATGAGGCTTTACATGCAGATAACTGTTGAATGAGAGGATTAATTTGTTCGCTATCACTCAGTTGCAACAAATTGATTTGGCTAAGCTGTTGTATCTGTTTTTCAATGTCTTTGAGCACTTCAGAGCGGTAATCACAGCGTTCTGTTAGCTCTGCTAGCGCAAATAAGGGGTAAAAGCATTGGCTTTGTTGATCTTGGAGGATATTGCTTTGTAACTGCTGAGCAAGGTTTTCTAAGCGTAAATAACTGCGTATTTTTTCATTTAAAGGTTGTTCGTAAATTAAATCAGTCATTGGGCTTAGTTAATAACTCGGCTGCTTGTTGTAAAAAGAGTTGATGCAGGCGACTTACTTGGCTGCGCAACAGGTTAATGTCTCCTTGATTATCGATAATGTGGTCGGCTTTATCGAGTCGTTGCTGTCTGCTCATTTGGCTTGCGAGTATATGCTCTACTTGCTGTTGGCTGACACCATCACGTTGTATCGTCCTTGAAATTTGCAATTCTGGCGAAATGTCTACCACCAAAGTTGTAGTCACTAAACTATCTAATTGGTTTTCAAATAGCAAGGGCACAACCATAATCACATATGCAGAAGTCGACGCATTAACTTGCTCAAGCATGGTTTGACGGATCATGGGGTGCAAGAGATTATTAAGCCAGAGTCTTTGCTGTTGATTATCGAAGACTTGACTGCGCAAGGCTGCTCTATCGAGTTCTCCGTTTGGTAACAGTATCTCATTACCAAAATGCTCACCTATTTCTTGTAGTCCTTTTGAGCCGGGCTCAACCACTTCTCTGGCAATTATATCGGCATCGACAACCTCGATGCCATTTTCGGCAAATAGATTAGCCACGGTAGTTTTTCCGCTGGCGATACCACCTGTGAGGCCAACGATAAACTTTTTATGGGTCATAAGGTGCTCAGATACCAATTAAGAATATCTTGCCCCCAGACCAGCGCTATCCAACCGGCGGCGGCAATATAAGGTCCAAAAGGGATAGGGTTACCTTTATTAAGCTTTTTAGTGATAATCATCATGATGCCGACCACCGCACCGACAAGCGATGACAATAAGATGATCAGTGGCAGCATTTGCCAGCCTAGCCAGGCACCAAATACGGCTAACAGCTTAAAGTCACCGTAGCCCATACCTTCCTTGCCAGTAACGAGTTTAAATAGCCAGAATACAGACCAGAGGCTTAAATAACCGGCAGCCGCGCCAATAATGGCATCTTGTGGGCTGGCATAAATGCCTTTTAGATTGATGACTAGTCCTAACCATAATATCGGTAAGGTCAGTTGGTCTGGCAAGAGCATTTCATCTAAATCGATACCGGTTAACGCCACTAACACAAAGGTTAATATACTGGCATAGACAAACTGCCATGTCGGACCAAAATAGAACGCCAGCGTGGCGATGAGTAAACCTGTTAGCAGCTCAATAATAGGATAGCGTGCAGAAATCGCAGTTTTGCAATTGGCGCATTTTCCTTTTAACGATAACCAACCCAGAATGGGTAGGTTATGCCATGGCTTAATGTCGCTTTTGCATTTAGGGCAGGCAGATCCTGGCACCACGATATTGTACTTTGCCGGAAACGCATCAATGGGCTTATTTAAACGTTCATTACCGACTTGTTTAACAATATCGGGATGATATTCATTTAAGTAAAAATTACATTCACTTTGCCACTCACGTTTCATCATCACTGGTAAGCGATGAATCACCACGTTAAGAAAACTGCCAATGGTGGCAGCAAAGATAAAGCTAATAACAACAAACACCCAAGGATATTGATGCATCGTTGTGACAAACGTTGAGATAAATTCAGTCATTTTTCTTATCGTAAAAATTAAACAACGTTACCCATTTCAAAAATAGGTAAATACATGCCGACAATCAGTCCGCCAACAACGGTACCAATCACCACCATCATGATAGGTTCAATCAGGCTAGACAGACCATCAACGGCATCATCTACCTGCATTTCATAGATGTTGGAGACTTTGTTGAGCATTTCATCCAGGCCGCCAGATTCTTCACCAATCATCACCATCTGAATCAACATGTCTGGAAACAGACCAGTTGTTCGCATTGCGACGTTCATTTGCATCCCCGACATCACTTCTTGACGGACTTTAAGTAATGCCTTGCGATATACATAATTACCAGAAGCGCCAGCTGCGGACTCTAAACCATCAATTAATGGCACACCAGCGGCAAACGTGGTGGCTAATGTACGAGCAAATCGTGCCATTGCAGCCTTATGCAGAATATCACCGATGGCAGGAATCTTGAGTACCATTTGATCTATTCTGTCTCGAAAATTTTGCGAGGTTCTATGAGTTCTTTTAAATAGCCAAATGCCAGCAATAATCGCAATAGCAAAGTAATACCAAGAGCTCTGTAGCCAGCGTGAAATATTAATGATTATTTGCGTAAAGGCAGGTAGTTCAGCACCAAAGCCGTTAAAGATATCCTCAAATTGTGGTACTACGAATAGCAACAAGAGTGATGTAACTAAGAGTGCAACAACCACAACTGCAGCAGGGTAAAACATTGCTTTTTTAATTTTAGATTTTAATTGTTCAGCTTTTTCTCGGTAAATAGCAATTCGATCAAATACTGCGTCAAGTGAACCAGAATGCTCACCCGCAGCCACTAAGTCGACGTACAAATCATCAAAATATACACGATGCGGTCTTAATGAATCAGATAAAGGAATACCTGATTGAACATCTGATAAAATAGTGCCTAGTAATTCTCTTACTTTAGCTTTTTCATGGCCGCGGCCTAATAATTCAATTGTCGTTACTAGCGGTACACCGGCAGCTAGCATTGTGGCTATTTGGCGAGTGATCATCGCAATGTCCATTGCGGTGATCTTTTTCTCGGACTTCCATAATGGAGCAGACTTTTTGCGAACCCCTTTAGGTGTTACTCCTTGCTTTTTCAAAACGGCTCGGATTTCAGCTATGCTTGAGCCGCGTAGTTCTCCCGAGGTTCGCGCACCATCACGATTGACCCCTTTCCACTCAAATGTAAACACCTTGGGTTGGTGTTTTTGAGTTTGTTTTCTGGTTTTAGGTTTTCTTTTTGCTGCTGCAGTGGCCATGGAGCCAATCCTTTTTTAGCGAGCTCTTATCCATAATAGAAGCATTTCAGAGCGATGTTGCAAAGTTGAATAAATTTATGTCGTTAATTTTGTTACTCTAGACTAATTAAAAGCTAGTGACACGGTTTATTTCGGCAATACTGGTCACGCCATGAATCACTTTAAGCAAGCCAGATTGACGTAGATCGCGCATGCCTTGTTGTTTGGCAATAGTGGCAATTTGTAAAGAGTTGCCGCCTTCCATGATTGTGCGAGCAATCTCATCGCTCATTTTCATCACTTCATAAATACCGACACGGCCTTTATAACCGCCTGAGCATAATTCACAGCCTATGGGCTTAAATACGCTGATACCTTTGCTAATGTCAGCCTCTTGAAAACCTAGGCGTTGTAATTCGGCTATAGGCACATCTTCTACTTGTTTGCAGGCGGGGCATAAACGTCTGGCCAAGCGTTGAGCAATAATTAAGTTTACCGAGCTGGCAATGTTATAACCGGGTACGCCCATGTTAATTAGACGGGTTAAAGTTTCTGCCGCGGAATTAGTATGCAAGGTTGATAATACTAGGTGACCGGTTTGTGCCGCTTTAATGGCAATTTCTGCGGTTTCTAGGTCGCGGATTTCACCGACCATGACCACATCAGGGTCTTGACGTAAAAATGAGCGCAGTGCTGACGCAAAAGTTAAACCGGCTTTTAAATTAATGTGAACCTGGTTAACACCTTCAAGGTTAATCTCGACTGGATCTTCTGCGGTAGAGATATTACGCTCTTCGGTATTGAGAATATTAAGCCCAGTGTACAAGGATACGGTTTTACCGGAACCTGTCGGCCCTGTGACTAAAATCATCCCTTGAGGCTTGGCAAGCATTTCTTCGTACAATAAGCGTTGATCATCTTCATAGCCGAGCTTTTCAATCCCTAGCTGGGCTGAAGACGAGTCCAAAATACGCATTACAATCTTTTCGCCCCAAATTGTGGGCAGAGTACTGACACGAAAATCGATTGATTTGGTGCGCGACAGCTTCATTTTAATGCGGCCATCTTGCGGAACCCTTCGCTCGGCAATGTCGAGCTTGGACATGACTTTTAAGCGCGCTGAAATGCGGTTTGATAAATTAACTGGAGGCTCAGACACTTCATGTAAAATACCGTCAATACGAAAACGAATGCGGTAGCGTTTTTCATACGGTTCAAAGTGTAAATCTGAGGCGCCTTTACGAATCGCATCGGTAAGAATTTTATTGATATAAATAACGATAGGCGCATCATCACTGCTGTCACCACTTGGTTCATCTTGGCGGCTAGTATCAGTTATCTCTATAGAGGCAAGCGCTTCTTCATCAGCTCCAGCTAGATCAAGGCCAGAAATATCATCTTCAATAACTTTTTCTAGTGCCTTAAGCAACTTATCATCTTCTACTAAGATCGCTTCAGCATGCAAACCTAAACTAAATTGGAAGTCTTCAAGGGCTGCAATATTGGTAGGATCTGAAGTTGCAATATAAAGGCGATTTCCGCGTTTGAAAAGCGGTAAGCACTTATGCTTCTCAATGAGTTTTTTATTAAGTAAGTCTTCATTAATGCTAGATATATCAAATTCATTTAAATCGAGTAGTGGCGTACCATACTCTTCATAGCATAGTTCAGCTATTTCACGAGCTGATAGTAGTTTGGAGCTTATAAGCGTTGCGACTAAGGACTGTTTATGCTTTCGAGATTCGGAAATTGCAGTTGATATTTGCTCTTCACTTAAGAGACCTTTACGAATAAATAAAGTTGATAGGCCTAAATGAATTGCAGATGATGACATGTAAATTACCTACTCAAATATAATAATTCTACATCTCTAATGATGTAAAGTAAAAAGGCAGCGGAATGCTGCCTTTTGTCACTAACTATATTTATAGGCGACAGTTTGAAGGTAGGTACTTATCGTCAACATCGCCAGTATTACAAGTCCAAGTGACACTGCCATTAGCATCATTAAACGTTGGTGCTACAATCAGAGTTGCATCATCCTTTACTTTTTCATTGAAAGTTACTGTAATGGCACCAGTAAGGCCAACAACAACACTTTTTACAGCATTACCAGTTATAGTATCTGACATACCTACTTTTGCATTTGACATGGCCGTTACATCACCTGTTGCAGCATAATATTCAACGACTGCAGTTTTTGCCCCAGCAGCAAGGCCCATACCTTCAGATACATGCCCACGCTTTGTAAAGTCTTGATAAGCAGGCAATGCGATTGCAGCAAGAATACCGATGATCGCCACTACGATCATTAATTCAATAAGAGTAAAACCTTTAGCGTTTTTGATTTGGTTGATACCTTTCATTTTTCTCTCCGTAAAATTAGGCCGGGTTGTATCAATCCTCGATGGCGAAGCACTCATTTTCTAGTATGAAGTGAGTCCGCTGGCATTCCATTTGCCGAAAACCTTAAGCACATTGTGTGGTGTAGATGTTATATCGACATAACCACGTTTTAGTTTAGCCAACATTTTATGTTTTGGTGTGTGTTGATACGCTGTGAGCGTATTGATATGCACGTTTACCTCAAAAAATGTTAGCAGATTATTTACTTAATGACATTTCGGCTGAGCAGTAAACCTAGAGTAAATACGCTAATGTTAACATGCAGACCATGTATATTTGAGTAATGAGTCTATTACAGACCGTCACAAATGTAGACTAAATGTTAATATCTTTGCACGCATTTACACTTTGGCGGTTACTGTGGATGGCCGAAAGGCCAACTCGCCTACGGTAAACGTTAGTATAAACTGTTACAAAATGGAATAGTTTTACCGTACAAATAAAAAATAAATATCTAAAATTGTTGTAAATTCACATTTCCCGCACATTATACGATAAGTTTTTTTTGACACGCTAGCTTTATGCGTTATTTTTTTGACATAAATGTAACAATGTCGTTTTGTTGGCGCTTTGCTTCTAGGTTCTAGAGCGCTACGCTGCTAGAAGCTATAAAAGCTCAGCTGCAAAGTTGCCCTAGTATCTCAATCTCAGCAGCGAAGCTGTTCTAGCAGCGCAGCGACCCTAGCAGGACGAAGTCCGCCCTAGAATCTAGGACCAGTAGCAAAAAGCCTAGAGGCTAGAGCGCTACGCTGCTAGAAGCTATAAAATCTCAGCAGCGAAGCTGTCCTAGAAGCGCAGCGACCTAGCAGGACGTAGTCCGCCCTAGAATCTAGGATCTCGTATCTAGCAGCGAAGCTGTCCTAGAAGCGCAGCGACCTAGCAGGACGAAGTCCGCCCTAGCACCTAGGATCTAGAACTATCACGCCTTCAATCTTAACGATAAATCTAGCGCTTTAACGTGCTTAGTCAGTGCGCCTACCGAAATATAGTCAACGCCAGTTTGTGCAAATGTCGCGAGGGTATCTAAGGTTACATTGCCCGATACTTCTAGTTTAGCGCCCTGTCCTTTATCTTTATAGCGGTTATTAATGCTGACTGCGTCGACCATCATGGTGACGTCGAAGTTATCAAGCATAATAATGTCTGCGCCGCCTTCGAGTGCCTGAGTTAGCTCGTCAAGTGATTCTACTTCTACTTCTACCGGCTTGCGATCGTCTAATGCGCGAGCTGCGGTAATAGCTTGTGAAATGCCGCCACAGGCCATGATGTGATTTTCTTTGATTAAAAAAGCATCAAACAAGCCAATGCGATGATTTTTGCCGCCGCCGCAGGTTACCGCATATTTTTGTGCCGTACGTAACCCTGGGATGGTTTTGCGGGTGTCGAGTAAGCGAGTATGGGTGCCCGACAGTTTGTCGACATAATGTTTGGTGAGTGTGGCAGTGCCAGACAAGGTTTGAATAAAGTTCATTGCGGTGCGCTCGCCGGTTAAAATGGCGCGTGCAGGACCCGATAGTTCGCATAAGACTTGATTAGGTACTACTAAGTCGCCATCGTCGACATGCCAATGCAGCACGACTTCGCCACCTAGCTGGTTAAATACTTGCTCGGCCCAGGCTTTACCGCAAAATACACCGTCTTCTCTAGTGATTAAACTGCCTGAAACATGTTTGTCAGCAGGAATGAGTTGTGCAGTAATGTCTGCCGTTAGCATCTGTTCGATAGTGTTATGTGCGCTGTGACCTAGATCTTCATCGAGTGCTGTTTTTACTGCGTGGCGGATGTCATTTTCTAACATAAGCAAAGTCCTTGCAAAAGAGCGTGATAGGGCAAAACGATAACCGATTATTGGGATGGTCGTTTACCGAAAAGCATTTGCACAAGATTATCATATTTACACGACTGTCTGACACTCACTCATGGGCAATTTTTAACATTGGTAGTTAGGGTTTATATACTCGAGCTACTTCAAGATACCGGTTTCAAAGCCTGTCATTACATTCTGTTTGAGGCAAAAGTCGACCTAATGGCTGTCTCTTTCTCGGTTTTTTAACAAAAAATGGACGTAATGCGCGGCCTCATTAGGGTTAGTTTGGTTGGGTTTTATGCTTTGTTGCTGATTAGCAAGGTAGAATAACGATGTATCAAATCAGCAACACGGCAGAAAGCCATCCTATTTTCGCGCAATACGCGTCTTGAGGTCGCTTGGGTATAACTGCTAAATTACAGTATCGACATTGAATTAAGGTTGCTATGGCTATTGGAGTATTAGACAGCGGTTGGTTAGACAGCGCGCGTCAGTGTGTGTCGCCTTATTTTAATCAGCGGCCTGAGGGCGAAGTGAGCTTGTTGGTAGTACATAACATCAGTTTGCCGGCTGGCTGTTTTGGTTTGCCGCACATTGATGGGTTGTTTCAGGGCTGTTTAGACATTAACGCGGATGACAGCTTTGCTGAGTTGGCGGGGTTACAGGTATCGGCACATTTTTTAATTCGCCGTGATGGTGAGGTAGTGCAATATGTCAGTTGTGATGATCGTGCCTGGCATGCTGGCGTATCAAGTTTTAATGATCGCAGTGGTTGTAATGACTTTGCCATTGGCATTGAGATGGAAGGTACCGACGTTAGCGGTTATACCGATGAGCAATATCAACAATTAACGCTGTTAACATTGGCCTTAATGGCGCAGTATCCTATGATTACCTTAGACAATATTGTTGGTCATTGTGATATTGCTCCGGGACGTAAAACCGATCCTGGTGATAGCTTTGATTGGCCACGATACAAACAAGCCATTTTAACGGCAACAACTTGAATACTTTATAAGATTCATTATCGTGCGTTCACTGTTTTACACAATAGTTCTTGATACCGTAGATCATCGATTAAAAGGATATTCATGGCGTTATTTTCATTATTAGTCGCGATTTTAGTCGAGCGACTTAAATTACTGCCCAGTGGGTTGCAGTTTGATCGCTTAATGACGCGTTACCATAAACAATTTTGGGATGCTGAGTCGTTAGCGACTGAATTTGGCGTGGCAATGGCGCTGATATTGCCGGCGTTAGTGGTGTTTGTTGTGAGCCATTTATTGCAGGGTA
Source organism: Shewanella sp. MF05960 (assembly GCF_050849305.1). NCBI lineage: Bacteria > Pseudomonadati > Pseudomonadota > Gammaproteobacteria > Alteromonadales > Shewanellaceae > Shewanella > Shewanella sp. MF05960. Next base: position 11,840 of record NZ_JBOZPS010000007.1, read on the forward strand.
TGTTGTTCGATTTACTCAGTTTGTTGTTTTGGGTTGTGGTGTCGATGATTTGTTTTAGTCACCAACATTTACGTGCTGTGTTTAAACAGTATATTCAGGCGGCTTGCCGTGGTGATGTGCAGGCATGTTACCGATATGCTGGGCAGCTTGATTGTACCGAATGCCTTGATGTGGTTGATGAACAAGATTTAGGTGAAAAAGTGGGGCAAACGGTTGCGTGGATTAACTATCGTTATTACGGCGCAGTGGCGTTGTTTTTAATCTTTTTAGGCCCTGTTGGTGCGGTGTTGTATTGCACCGTGCGTTTTTACAGTGACTTTAATGTTAAAAACCAAACTAAAATGCCGCTGGTTGATGATTTGCAAACCTTGCTTGATTGGTTACCAAGCCGGTTGTTTAGTTTTGGTTACGTATTGAGTGGTCAATTTAGCAGTGGTTTGAGAGCGTGGCGCCAGCATGGGTTAAGAATTCGTTGTGATGCTAAAACTATTGTCACGCAAACGGCCGTTGCCGCAGAGTCGTTGCCCGAGGCGGGTAATGCACCTATTAGTGTGCAGTCTACTTTAGCGCTACTGGCATTAAGTAAGCGTAACTTTTTATTGTTACTGACTTTAGTGTCGGTATTAACTATTTTTGGATTTGTGAATTAGTTGGGAGCGAGGTGCTAGGTACTAGGTACTAGGGCGGACTGCGTCCTGCTAGGACAGCTTCGCTGCTGAGATACTAGGGCGGACTTCATCCTGCTAGGATAGCTTAGCTGCTGAGATTTTATAGCCTTCTAGCAGCGTAGCGCTCTAGTTTCTAGGCTTTTTGCTACTAGATCTTAGGGCGGACTTCGTCCTGCTAGGATAGCTTAGCTGAGATTTTATAGCCGTCTAGCAGCGTAGCGCTCTAGTTGCTAGCTTCCTAGCTCTTCGTTTTTAGCGCTTTAGGGTAAATGGTCTGACCCCTTTAATTCAAATATCGGTTATGCTCATGGATTGAGCGTTTTAAACAAACTTGTGCTTGGTTGTCAATAAGCTGATAACTAGACACGGCCTGTATGATTTGATAAAGTGCGCTCTCTCATATTAATTGGTAAGACCAATTGACAATCTCTTATTTAGGGAGCAGGGCGCCAGATGGCTTATAGTAAGATTACCCAGCCAAAAATTTCCGATGTGATCATGGAGCAATTAGAGCGCATGATCCTTGAAGGCAGTTTGCAGCCGGGTCAGAAACTGCCTCCCGAACGCGAACTTGCGGTGCAATTTGAAGTGTCTCGTCCTTCATTACGCGAAGCCATTCAAAAGTTAGAAGCCAAAGGGTTGCTGATGCGTCGTCAAGGCGGTGGCACCTATGTAAAAGAACAGCTGTGGCAAAGTCTTGCCGATCCTATCGTTGAATTAATGCATAACGACTCTGAAAGTCAGTATGACTTGCTTGAGTTCCGTCACGCCACTGAAGGCATGATGGCGTATTATGCTGCGCTGCGTGGCACTGATGCCGATATGCAAAATATTCAAACTAAAATTACTGACGTAGAGGCTGCAACGGATTTTGAGGCGAAAGCGGCAGCTATTGTGCGCTTTTATCGCGCGGTTGCTGAGGCGTCACACAATGTGGCTATGTTGCATCTAGTATTAAGTTTAACCCCTGTGCTGCACAAAAATGTGGCACAAAACCTGGAGCTTTTAAGCATTCGCAAAGAAGCTTCCACCAAGGCAAATGATCACAGACGGGCATTATTGGCTGCGATTATACGCCGGGACCCAGACGCTGCGCGTGAAGCTTCGAACGAGCATTTAAGCTATATCGAAGAAGTCATGTTGTCAGTAAGAGAAGAAGACAGTCGGTTGCAACGTAGTTTGCGCCGTTTAAAGAGCGGCGTGTAGTACTTGTTACTTTGAATGAGAATACACTTTTGCTGTGTCAACAAGCAGCAAAAAGCCGAAATATAATCCGTATATAGAGAAGGACTGCGAGATGTCTGAAGATATGCTTCAAGATTTAGACCCATCAGAAACCCAAGAGTGGGTTGATGCTCTACAAGCTGTGTTAGAGCAAGAAGGGCCTGAACGTGCACACTTTTTACTTGAAAAACTAATCGATAAAGCGCGTCGTAACGGTACTCACTTACCTTACAATGCCACTACTGCATATTTGAATACCATTCCAGCAGGCCAAGAGCCAAACATGCCTGGTAACCAGGAAATGGAGCGTCGTATTCGTGCGATTATCCGTTGGAATGCCTTGGCGATGGTGTTACGTGGTTCTAAGAAAGATTTAGAGCTTGGTGGTCATATTTCAAGTTTCGCGTCTAGCGCAACGATTTACGATGTGTGTTTTAACCACTTCTTCCGTGCGCCAAATGAGCAAGATGGTGGTGACTTAGTTTACTTCCAAGGCCATATCGCACCTGGTATTTATGCGCGTTCGTTCCTTGAAGGTCGTATTACCGAAGATCAAATGGCTAACTTCCGTCAAGAAGTTGATGGTAAAGGTCTATCTTCGTACCCACATCCTAAGTTAATGCCTACTTACTGGCAGTTCCCGACGGTATCGATGGGTCTAGGTCCTATTCAGGCTATTTATCAAGCGCGTTATTTAAAGTATTTGACTGACCGCGGCTTAAAAGATTGTTCTAAGCAAACTGTTTACTGTTTCTTAGGTGACGGTGAGTGTGATGAGCCAGAAGCATTAGGTGCTATTGGTTTGGCTGCACGTGAAGAATTAGACAACTTAGTGTTTATTGTTAACTGTAACTTACAGCGTCTTGATGGCCCTGTGCGTGGTAACGGTAAAATTATCCAAGAACTTGAAGGCGAATTCCGCGGCGCAGGCTGGGAAGTGGTTAAAGTGATTTGGGGACGTTATTGGGATCCATTATTGGCCCGTGACACTAGCGGTAAATTATTACAGTTAATGGAAGAAACCGTAGACGGTGAATACCAAAACTGTAAAGCCAAAGGCGGCGCGTACACGCGTGAGCATTTCTTTGGTAAGTATCCTGAAACTGCGGAAATGGTTGCTAACATGTCAGATGATGACATTTGGCGCTTAAACCGTGGTGGTCACGACCCTGTTAAAGTTTACGCTGCACTAGAACATGCACAGAAAACTAAAGGTCGCCCAACGGTTATTTTAGCTAAAACTGTTAAAGGTTATGGTTTAGGTGATGCTGGCGAAGGTAAAAACATCGCTCACAACGTGAAGAAGATGGGCGCTGAGTCAATCCGTTACTTCCGCGATCGTTTCAATATCCCAATCCCTGACGATAAGTTAGAAGAATTACCTTTCTATCATCCAGGTCCAGACTCTGAAGAAGTTAAATACTTAAAGAGTCGTCGTGAAGCGTTATTAGGTTATTTACCGCAACGTCGTGAAAAATTCACTGAAGAGTTAGAAATTCCTTCATTGAAAATTTTTGATTCGATTTTAAAAGGCTCTAACGGCCGTGAAATCTCGTCAACGATGGCATTTGTTCGCGTGTTAACAGCGTTGTTAAAAGACAAAGGCATTGGCAAGCGTATTGTGCCAATTATTCCTGACGAAGCGCGTACTTTTGGTATGGAAGGTTTATTCCGTCAAGTGGGTATTTATGCTCACGAAGGCCAAAAATATATTCCACAAGATTCTGATCAAGTGGCGTACTACCGTGAAGATAAAACCGGTCAGGTTTTACAAGAAGGGATTAACGAATTAGGCGCTATGTCATCTTGGGTTTCAGCTGCAACCAGCTACTCAGTGAATGACATGCCAACGATTCCGTTTTACATCTACTACTCAATGTTCGGTTTCCAACGTATTGGCGACATGGCATGGGCTGCTGGCGACATGCGCGCACGTGGTTTCTTGGTCGGTGGTACTTCTGGCCGTACAACATTGAACGGCGAAGGTTTACAGCATCAAGATGGTCACAGCCACGTATTGGCTAACACGATTCCAAACTGTATTTCTTACGACCCAACTTACGGTTATGAAATTGCGGTAGTGGTACAGGACGGTATCCGTCGTATGTATGGCGAAAACCAGGAAGATATCTTCTACTACTTAACCACCATGAACGAAAACTACGTTCAGCCAGAAATGCCAGCCGGTGCCGAAGAAGGTATCGTAAAAGGTATTTACAAGCTTGAAACTGTTGCCGGTAGTGGAAAAGGTAAAGTACAGCTCATGGGCTGTGGCACTATTTTAGAAGAAGTGCGTAAAGCGGCTCAAGCCCTTGCGAAAGACTTTGGTGTGAGTTCAGATGTGTTCAGTGTTACCAGCTTTAACGAGCTAACGCGTGACGGCCAAGCGGCTGAGCGTTGGAACATGTTGCACCCAGAAGCGACGCCTAAGCAAGCGTACATTAGCCAGGTATTATCTGCTGATGCACCTGCGATTGTGGCTACTGACTACATGAAGATTTACGGTGAGCAATTACGTGCTTTCGTACCGACGGATTATAAAGTATTAGGTACTGATGGTTTTGGTCGCAGCGACAGCCGCGCAAACTTACGTCATCACTTTGAAGTCGATGCTAAGTTTATTGTTATTGCGGCACTGAAGTCACTTGTTGAGCGTAATGAAATGCCTGTTGATGTGTTAACTAAAACCATCGCTGAATATGGCATTGACGCTGACAAGATCAACCCACAGTTCGCGTAAGGGGATACAAAATGGCTGATTTAAAGGAAGTTTTGGTTCCTAATATCGACACTGACGCAGTACAAGTTATTGAAATTTGTGCCGCAGTGGGTGATTTTCTTGAAAAAGAAGCATCAATCATTACCGTTGAAAGCGATAAAGCGACCATGGACATTCCAGCACCTTTTGCTGGTACGTTAACAGAACTGAAAATCGCAGTAGGCGATACCGTTTCTGAAGGTACGTTAATCGCAATGATGACGGCAGCAAGTGCTGCACCAGCACAGGCCGAAGCGCCAGCACCTAAAGCTGAAGCGCCGGTTGCTCAGGCTGCAGCTCCGGCTCCAGTAGCCCCAGTGGCTGCACCTGCTGGTGGTTCACAAGTGATTGACGTTAAGGTGCCAGATATTGGCGGCGATACTGATGTGTCTGTCATCGAAGTGTTAGTCGCCGTTGGCGATAGCATTGACGTTGATACAGGGTTAATTACCTTAGAAACTGACAAAGCAACCATGGATGTACCATCACCGAAAGCCGGTGTGGTTAAATCTGTGACTGTGGCCGTTGGCGACAAAGTGTCTGAAGGTTCATTGGTTATCACGTTAGAAGTTGCGGGTTCTGCATCTGCAGCCCCAGCGCCACAGGCAACAGCTCCTGTTGCTCAAACTGCTGCGCCAGTGGCACAAGCTGCACCTGCCGCCGTGACAACTCAAGTGCAAGAAATTCATGTACCTGATATTGGCGACGCTAATGACGTTGATATTATTGAAGTACTGGTTTCAGTGGGTGATGAAATCACTGCAGATCAAGGGTTAATTACTCTTGAAACTGACAAAGCTACCATGGAAGTGCCAGCACCGTTTGCCGGTAAACTAGTGTCGTTAACGGTTAAAGTGGGCGACAAAGTGTCTCAAGGTAGCTTAATTGCCACTATTGAAACCACAAGCTCAGCACCTGTTGCACAGGCTGCTCCTGCTCAAGCAGAAGCCGCTCCAGCAGTACCAACACCGGCAATGGCTGCGAGCCGTCCATCAACTCCGCCAGTGCCGCATCACCCAAGTGCAGGCGTGACAGCATCAACAGGCGTAGTGCATGCATCGCCTGCGGTACGTCGCTTGGCGCGAGAGTTTGGTGTTGATTTAACTAAGGTTACAGGTACTGGTCGCAAAGCACGTATTTTGAAAGAAGACGTACAGGCATTTGTGAAATATGAGTTATCACGTCCTAAAGCAACTGCTGCAACGTCTGTTGCTGGTGGTGCGGGTGGCTTAAACGTGATTGCTGCGCCTAAAGTTGATTTCAGTAAGTTTGGTGAAGTGGAAGAAGTGCCATTAAGCCGTATCCAGAAAATTTCTGGTCCTAACTTACACCGCAACTGGGTGACTATTCCACACGTGACTCAGTTCGATGAAGCTGACATTAGCGAGATGGAAGCGTTCCGTAAGCAACAGAATGATATTGCTGCCAAGAAAAAGGCAGATTACAAAATCACTCCACTTGTGTTTATGATGAAAGCCGTGGCAAAAACATTGGCTGAATTCCCAGTGTTTAACTCAAGCTTAAGTGCCGATGGTGAGTCGCTTATTCAGAAGAAGTACTTCCATATTGGTGTTGCGGTTGATACACCAAACGGCCTAATGGTTCCGGTTGTACGTGATGTTGATAAGAAAGGCATTATAGAATTGTCGCGTGAGTTAACTGACATTTCTATCCGTGCTCGTGACGGCAAACTTAAGTCTGCTGACATGCAAGGTAGCTGTTTTACTATTTCAAGCTTAGGTGGCATTGGCGGTACGGCGTTTACGCCGATTGTTAACTATCCTGACGTGGCCATTTTAGGTGTGTCTAAATCTGAAATTAAGCCTAAATGGAACGGTAAAGAGTTTGAGCCTAAATTGATGTTGCCGTTGTCATTGTCATACGACCATCGTGTGATTGATGGCGCCATGGCTGCACGCTTTAGTGTGACCTTGTCAGGCATTTTATCTGACATACGCACCATCATTTTGTAAACAAATCTGGCCGCTCTAATAGAGTGGCCTTTTTTATGTCGATGATTATCACCAATGTTTGATTGTGATTGTCATCAAACAAAGGGTAAAATGCGGTCAGCTATCACAATCTGGCCACATTGATTGTTGAATCGGTTTTGTCCGCCAACATATGCAAAAGAATAGAGGAAAACATGAGTAACGAAATTAAAACTCAGGTAGTTGTATTAGGATCTGGCCCTGCAGGCTATTCAGCAGCATTCCGTGCCGCTGATTTAGGTTTAGATACCATTATCGTTGAACGTTTTAGCACCCTAGGTGGTGTATGTTTGAACGTAGGTTGTATCCCATCTAAAGCATTGCTACACATTGCTAAAGTGATTGAAGAAGCTAAATCAGCTGCAAGTCACGGTGTGGTATTTGGTGAGCCAACAATCGATTTAGAAAAATTACGTGGCTTTAAAGAAAAAGTGGTTAGTCAGTTAACGGGCGGATTAGGCGGAATGTCTAAAATGCGTAAAGTTAATGTGGTTAACGGCTTTGGTAAGTTCACTGGCCCTAACAGCCTTGAAGTCACCGCTGAAGACGGTACAGTGACCGTTGTTCAGTTTGAACAAGCTATTATTGCTGCCGGTTCTCGTCCAATTAAGCTGCCATTTATTCCGCATGAAGATCCACGTATTTGGGATTCGACTGACGCACTAGAATTGAAAGAAGTGCCTGGTAAGTTATTGGTAATGGGCGGTGGTATCATTGGTCTAGAAATGGGTACGGTGTACTCGTCTCTTGGCAGTGAGATTGACGTGGTTGAAATGTTTGACCAAGTTATTCCAGCAGCTGACAAAGATATCGTTCGTGTATTCACTAAGCAAATCAAGAAGAAGTTTAACCTTATTCTTGAAACGAAAGTGACTGCAGTTGAAGCCAAAGAAGACGGCATCTATGTGACAATGGAAGGCAAGAACGCTCCTGCTGAACCAGTACGTTACGATGCAGTATTAGTCGCTATTGGCCGTTCACCAAACGGTAAGTTAATTTCTGCTGAAAAAGCAGGTGTTAATGTTGATGAGCGTGGCTTTATCAATGTAGACAAGCAATTACGCACTAACGTACCGCACATTTATGCTATCGGCGACATCGTTGGTCAACCAATGTTGGCTCACAAAGGTGTGCATGAAGGCCACGTAGCGGCTGAAGTGATTGCAGGCATGAAGCACTACTTCGATCCAAAAGTGATCCCTTCGATTGCTTATACAGACCCAGAAGTAGCATGGGTTGGTTTAACTGAGAAAGAAGCAAAAGAGCAAGGTGTTGCTTACGAAACTGCGACTTTCCCATGGGCAGCAAGTGGCCGCGCAATCGCATCTGATTGTAGCGAAGGTATGACCAAGTTAATTTTCGACAAAGAAACTCACCGTGTTATTGGTGGTGCTATTGTTGGCGTTAACGGTGGTGAATTACTCGGTGAAATTGGCCTAGCTATTGAAATGGGTTGTGATGCTGAAGATTTAGCATTAACGATTCATGCTCACCCAACTTTACATGAATCAGTTGGTTTAGCCGCTGAATTATATGAAGGTTCTATTACTGACTTACCTAACCCTAAAGCGGTTAAGAAGAAGTAATATCGCGTTATCATAAGCGAATTAAGGCACTCCATAAATGGGGTGCTTTTTTTTGATTTTTTTTTAGGTTTTAGACTAGGCTTATAAGTATGAATGACAATATGGACACATATGCCATAGGGTAATCACTCCGATTAAGCGGCATTCATTTTATTGTTAATCCAAGCTTGGTTGGTCTAGGCTTTTACAATGGTATTGTAAATCCCCTAGAGGTTACATCGCTGATGAGATGTCATTGTTAGCTGTATAAGCTTGATGTGATAAAGGCAAGCTAATCATATCCATTTGCACCTTGGGAAGTGTTTAGTACAGTGATAACCCAATGAATATAACTGGTTACTTAAATACCGTACGTAACACTAATATCTATAAGGTTTTTTCTGTATCAGCGACAAGTCAGTGAGATAGGTATTTAAGCAATTTAACAGGTGACTTTGCTAAGCTATTAATGATAAAACATTAATAAGATAGGAATAAAAATAATATTATTGCATGATTTATTATTCGCTCTCGCTGGATTATGTTTCTCAGTGAGTGTGGGTATATTTTTAGGGCGTTAATGCCTGTGGTTATCATTTAAGGTAAGACGGAACTTATGATCAGAGCGGTCACTTATTATTTAAGTTGTTTGACGCTACTTCTTTTAGCGCTTGTGCCAGCGCACGGAGCTGACATTGTTCAGCGGGTATTTAACGCTAAAGATGGCTTAGCTAACGCCAGAATTCAAGATATTAGTTTTGATAGTTATGGATATGTGTGGCTTGCGACTCAAGAAGGGCTTTACCGGGTTAGCAACAGTAAAGTGAGACGTATTGATAAGGTTGGTTTTGACTCGGTATTAGACGATGAACTGATCACCTCAGTGATAAACTCTGGCACTGACCACTTATTAATTGGCACCCAATCTTCGCTGTATTTATACAGTATTCTCGACAATCAATTTAGTTTGCTGCTTAGGCCCAAAGACGATGATATTGCCAATATCAATAAAAGTCTACGAGTGGTGGCCTACCAACGTCAATTAGATAATAAGTTGTTACTGCTCGGCTTTTCTGGCCAGGTTTATTATTTTGATGATGACACACAATCGTTAACGTTATCTACAAAACATAATCTAAACCGTGATTTAGTCTGGCTAAATGCCTTGCAACTGCATGACGGTCAGTATCTGTTTTCCACCAAGGATCAACTGCAAATTCATCAAGCAGATGGCCGCTTTATAGGGCAATTTCCATGGACCGATAAAAACGGTTCAATAAGAAAAATATTTCAAGACAAGCAACAGCGTGTTTGGTTGCTCACATCTAAAGGTTTGTATCAGGTCTTTACGCAATCATTAACAGTAAAAGCCATCAAAAAAATCCCTTATTACGTTGACCAAATGGCTGAGGATCTTAATGGTGATTTGTGGATTTCGAGTCGAAGTGGGTTAATTTTTTGGGAACAACAAAGTAATGAGTTAACCCTCTATCGGGATGAGCTAAAACAACTCGCGAACATTGACTATATTCACGACCTTGCAGTCGATAGCGACGGGTTAATATGGGTTGGCGGTTCTGGTGATGGCTTGGCTGTTATTGCGGGTAAACCATCATTTTTAATTGAACGATACTCCAAAAAAGCGCCTTATAAGCTTCGTAATGAAATGACATGGTCTATTTATGTTGAAGGCGAAACAATATGGCTTGGTACAGATGGTAGTTTATCTGTTATCGAGGGCAACCAGGCGTCGACAACGGTTATTCCGCCAGGTTTGAAAATAAGTGACAGCATATATGCAATAGCATCGTTAGATAAAGACCATATCGTATTAGGCACGACCACGGGCCTTTATGTCGTAAATAAAAACACCAATGAAAGCAGTAATTTTGCCACTTGGAGTGGGGGAGTAAAGTCTTTAGAGGATAACTTGGTGTTTAGTATTTATAATGATGCTCTCATTCCCCAACGTGTATGGTTCGGTACAGGTAAAGGCTTGTATTATTGGCAAGAGGGCAATGATGATTTAGTGCTAGAGCCATTGAGTGACGGCGAAAAATCGCTGACAAAAACGTCATTCCGTAGCTTTTTACGTGACAGTGAAGATCGATTATGGATTAGTGGTGGTCAGCATTTTGGTTATGTTGATGTCGCTGGTGGCTACCATTCTAAAATGGATCTATTTAGCGATTTTGTGCATGATCCAATGGTGAATTCTTTATTGCAAGTCTCACCCGACATACTGTGGTTGGGATCGTCGCAACAAGGCATTATTGAGTTCAATACTCGCACTAACGCGATTAAGTCACTTGATCAACAATGGAAAATTGATTGTAAAGTGGTGTATTTTTTACAGCAGTCCGCAACTGATAATATTGTAGGTTGTGCGAGCGCGCTGATTAAAATCAATAGAGAAACCGGAAAAGTGAGTTCGTTTAGCCACAAAGATGGTTTTATTTCTGATGAGTTTAATGAAGCTGCCAAGTTTTACGATCCTAGTAAAGGTTTTTTTATTGGTACGCCAGATGGCATGATGCTGGTCGACCTAGATAAATTAACCTCTCGAACAATTAACGACAAAGTTATTCTTGAATCGGTGTCAGTTTTTTACGATGACACCACCGCAGTGTATTTAATCCCTAGTCAGTTACGTCAAGTCGACCCTGGCGCTAGCTTGATTAGTTTTCATATCTCTATTTCGGATTATTTAGACGATACCCCAATGACATTACAGTATCGATTAGTCAAAGAGGGGGCTGAAGCGGGCAATTATGTATTGCTGGAGGGACAATCACAGATCAACGTGACCGGTTTGAGTGCGGGCGATTACACCTTAGAACTTTTATACAAACGCAACGGTGTATGGTCAAGTGAACCGTTTCAGTATGTTTTTTCGGTAAAACAGTTTTGGTGGAAGTCTCAACAATTTAAAGGCGCGCTGTTGTTTGTCGCATTATTGCTAGCCGTGATGCTGTTGCTCATTAGGCAGCGACAAGTTAACCGTTTTAAGCAAATCAATGCTGCATTAGTGCAAAGTGACGAGCGTTTACAGCAAGCCTTAAAAGGCAGTGATTCTGATCTGTGGGAGTGGCATAGCAATACCCAAATATTGTCACTCGATAATCGTGGTGGTGTACTGGGTCCGATGCAGTTTTTAAAAATTCAGTTGCAAGATATTCCAGTGCATCACGACGATATGACTCACCTCAAAGAGGCCTGGAGTGATTTAGTCACAGGTAAAACCGACATGCTCGATGTCGAATATCGTTATCAACACTCACAGGATAAACAATGGCACTGGTTACGCATTAAAGGTCGGTCACTCGAGGTTTCCTCTAATGGGCAACAGTTAATCCATGCAGCAGGTATGTACACAGACATTACCCAGCAGAAAATGCTTGAAAGTGAAGCGAATTTACTCGCTCAAGCATTTGAAAATACATCTGAGGGTATGTTGATTTTAGATGCCAATAAGGACATTAAAATCAGTAATGCGGCGGCAAACTTAATTTTGGCGGCGCATAAACGAGATTTAGCCGGTAAACCCTTTGTCGATTTGGTCGCAACAACCGTTGAACCTTTCGACATGGAAGATGTGTTTGATAAAGAACGTTTCTGGACCGGTGAAAGTGAGTTTTACTGTATTGACGGTAGCCGTTGTCCTGTGTGGATGAATGTATCCACCATGACCAATGCTCAATCATTACATTATGTGGTGGTGTTTTCTGATATTACAGAGCGTAAACACAATGAGCAGCATCTTCGTCGTTTAGCAAATAATGACATGCTCACCGGGCTTGCTAATCGGTCGATGTTCTCTCGTCGCCTAGGGCAAGTGATTGACACCGCAAAACAGCATAGCGAAACACTGGCATTATTGTTTTTAGATCTCGACCGCTTCAAACATGTGAATGACTCCTATGGCCATAGTATGGGCGATGCGTTACTGGTAGAGGCGGCTAACAGGTTGCAAGGGTGTTTATCTGAAGAGCATTTATTGTGCCGTTTTGGTGGCGATGAGTTTGTGATTTTACTGCGTGATGCTAAAGATATCGACACCATAAACCACATTGCTAAACAGCTACTACAGCAAATAGAAATGCCGTTTAAACTTTATGGCCGAGAGTTTTTTATCTCGACCAGTATTGGCATTAGTATTTGGTCTGGTGATGATCAAACGCCTGAAACACTGATAAAAAATGCTGATTTGGCGATGTATCACGCCAAAGATGAAGGACGCGGTAATTTCCAATATTACTCGGCTGAGCGAAATGCAGAAGCACTCTACCATTTACGCTTAGAGGCTGACTTACATAAAGCCATTGCGTGTAACGAGTTTGAAATCCACTACCAACCACAAGTTAATGTTGAGCAGAACCGTCTTGCTGGGGTAGAGGCGTTAATTCGTTGGCATCACCCAGTAGATGGTTTGGTGCGTCCTGATGTGTTTATCGGCATTGCTGAGTCGTGTGGGTTAATCGTTGAAATTGACCGCTGGGTATTAACTCAAGCCTGTATTGATGGTGCGCGCTGGTGTCGTGATGTGCAGCAAGATTTGCTGGTGTCGGTTAACGTGTCTGCCATGCATTTTAGACAACCTGATTTTATTGATTTTTTAACCGCAACACTCCATCAAACGGGTATGCCAGCCAAATGCTTGTCGGTCGAAATTACTGAAGGGGTGTTAATGAAAGAAATCGACATAGCCACCCAGCACTTATTGGCATTAAAACAACTCGGTATCGATGTCGCCATTGACGATTTTGGTACAGGTTATTCGTCATTGGCATATTTACGCTCATTTAAAGTCAACACACTTAAAATTGATCGCTCATTTTTAATCCACATAGACCACAATCAGGCCGACCAGGCGATTGTGAGCAGTATCATTGAATTGGCTCGCAACTTATCGTTAGAGGTTATTGCAGAAGGTGTTGAAACGCCTGAGCAACTCGCTCAAGTCGTTCAACGTGGCTGCCATATTATTCAGGGGTATTACTTTGCGAAACCTATGCCCAAAGCCGAACTTGAACAACATATGAAGCAATATCAATAGCCATTGAATAATGCCTATTTCAATAAGTCATATTAATGACTTAGCCAGAGTCAATTAGTTTGGGTATTGGTTAAATGTTGTTAGAATGCGTTGTTTTTACTTAATTGCGGAATGATTTATGCAAACAATTTTGCGCCTTAATCAGCTAAGCTGGTTTTTGCTGAGTGTCCTCTGCTTTAGCGTGGTATTACAACCCGCAATCGCAGCACCTAAAACAGCAAAAGAAAGACCCACTATTGGCCTCGTGCTCAGTGGTGGTGGCGCAAAAGGAACCGCGCATATTGGTGTGTTAAAGGTGCTTGAAAAGCACCACATCCCTGTCGACTACATTGCTGGAACCAGTATTGGTGCCTATGTTGCCGGCATGTATGCATTAGGCTATAGCGCAGATCAAATAGAAGAAATCATGCTTAACGGCGAATGGTCAAAAGGCTATTCTGACACCATTCCTCGAGAGAGTTTAAGCTACCGCGATAAGCAACAACGCGACCAATTCAATATTCCATTAACGGTGGGTTATAACGACAACAGCTTAACCTCGCCAAGCGGCTTATTGCGTGGCCAAAGTATGTCGTTATTGTTAAGGCATTCAACTGACTTAGTGGAACAATTTGGTGACTTTGACGATCTCGCTATTCCCTATCGTGCAGTGGCAACCGACTTAGCTACAAGCGAGGCCGTAGTGTTATCCAGTGGCAGTGTGGTGCAAGCGATGCAAGCCTCGGCAACCGTACCAGGTGCGCTTCAACCGGCCATTATTGATGGTCGTTTATTGGTTGATGGTGGCATCGCAAACAACATGCCGGTTGATGTGGTCAAAGCCATGGGCGCTGATATTGTCATTGCTGTTGATATTGGTTCACCCTTAGTTGGCCAAGATAGATTAGACAGTACCGTTGCGGTATTAGAACAACTCTCGACCATTTTGACTCAAGCCAGCACTGCCCGCCAAAAAACCTTATTAACAGAGCGTGATATTTTAATTCGTCCAGCTATTGATGTATTAAGTACTACTGATTTTTCAATTATGCCATTGGCATTAAAGTTGGGTGAAGATGCTGCCAATATTCAACTTGAAAAACTCAAAAAGCTGGGCATAAAAGAACCCGCATATTTAGCTTATCAAGCCAATAAACAGCAACAAAGTTTATTGTGGCGTGACCCGCTTAAAAAGCCGATTTATAAAATTGCTTTTGATAACCAATCTAAAGTCAGTGAAAAACTATTGCGTGAGCGTCTAGACATTAAAAAAGGCGATGTACTGACTAAAGATGATTTAACTGCCGCCCTAAATCGAGTCTATGCCTTAAATAAATTTGAACGTGTTGATGCAGAATTTGAGGACGTTGAAAAAGGCCGGATTATCACCATTACTACTCGCGCCAAGTCGTGGGGGCCTAATTATTTTCAAGCCGGTTTTAACTGGGAAGATGACTTTAGTTTAGATTCCGCCATTACTCTGAGTTTAGCTTACACCATGACCGATTTAACCCAAATGGGTGGCGAATGGCGTAATGAAATTGAGCTAGGTTATCGCAAGCTTGTAGCGACGGAGTTTTATCAACCTCTGGATCGTGACCAAACATTTTATAGCCTGTCACGTTTACAATATCAAATGCGTGACTGGGACTTAGTGGATCAAGACAGCAGCTATTTATTACTGGAAAATAACGTGGCTCAATTAGAGCTGGGTATTGGTTATAATTATGATTCTGATGGCGTGATAGAGTTAGGTTTTGTCGGTGAAAATGGTCAGGTAAAAAGTGAAGTTGGCGCGCAAAACTCAATCAATTACCATTCAACCGGTGCCTACTTAAAAGTCACTTATGATACGTTAAACAGTATTAGTTTCCCTACAGATGGTAATCGCTTTACCTTTACCAGTTACCTAAGGGATGAGTCGTATAGTGGCGCTACAAGTTCAGATAATACTTTTAGTGACGATTTGGCCTGGCAATTTGAAGCCGACTGGAAAGGCGCGTTAAAGCTGGGTAATCATGCCATTGTGGGTAAAATTGAGCTGGCAACCACCCAAAATGACGGTAACTTCACTCTACACGTTGCTGAACTCGGTGGTTTTTTAAATTTATCGGGTTACCGTAAAGACACGCTGGTGGGCGCGCATAAAATATTCAGTGCCGTTATTTACCAATATGACCTAGGCCGTGATGTACTGATTACCGATTTACCTTTGTATTTAGGTGCCAGTTTAGAAGGCGGTAATGTGTGGTTTGAACGCAGTGAAATGAATATAAACGATCTTATTTATGCCAGCAGTCTGTATTTAGGAACGGATACTGATTGGGGCCCGGCAGCACTTGGTTTAGGGGTGTCAGACCGAGGTGATACCGCATTTTATCTGTTTTTAGGTAAAAATTTTTAAGCAGTCTATCTAAGCCAAAAGCCTAGAGGCTTACGAGCTAAAAAGCCTAGTGGCTAGAGCGCTTCGCTGCTAGAGGCTATAAAATCTTAGCAGCGAAGCGCACTATCCTCGAAGCGGCCTAGGCCCCTAGCAGTGCGGGTAATAATCCTGCGTGAGCTAGCTTATGATGGGCAATTACCCATTTTGCTTGGTTAACTGTATGTGGCGCCGGAATAGCAACGGTTTGCATCGTTGCTGCTCGGGCTGCAATTAAGCCATTAAACGAGTCTTCAATGGCAATGCATTGGCTTGGCGCAATACCGAGCGCGTTAGCACAATTTAAATACACTTCAGGATGCGGCTTACCGTAAGCTAAATTTTCAGCAGATTCGAGTGCTTCAAAATAATGGCCAATGGCGAGCTTATCGAGCACTGAGTGAATAATTCGCGATGACGACGATGTTGCTAAACCGATTTTAAGGCCAAGTCGTTTGCACGCTTCGAGTGACTCAATCACGCCTTGCATTGGTTTACCTGTAGCATTGATCTGCACAATGACTTCATTAACAATTTTATTTGCTGTGGCAGTATTATCATAATTTGGCCACGGAAAACGCTGGTACCAATAACTTACAACCTGGTCAATACGCAGCCCTGTGGTTTGCTCAACCTCTTCAAGGGTCAAGTTAAGTCCAAAGCTGTTTAATACCGTTTGTTCGGCTAACTGCCAAGCGGGTTCAGAATCGATTAAAATTCCATCCATATCAAAAATAACCGCTTTTATTTGGGTAGACACTGCATTGACTCCTTAAAGGTATTCACTTTGCGGCTAATTATCGCGATGTTAGTGTTTAGGTACAATCAAAAATGATTTTTTAAAAAATATTTCATCATAAGAAGTCGATATTTTTTTGCTCACAGTTTAATCGGTGGGTGTGGCATAACATGATGTATTAAAATGTTTTTTAGCTCGTTTCAAACTATTGTCTAATTTAAATTTATTCACGAATCGATTAAATTGATTATTAGCTAGATAAATCGAGTTGATTTCATGCCTCTAACAGTGTGAGCTGATTCATACTTTTATAAAGCTGTAGTATACTGAATGTCGGATTTCAAGCCCGAACCTGTGGAATTATCAGCGTAACAGTGTGTGCGCTGAGTTTCGCCGTCAGGCGTCAAACAAAGAGGAATGTTGCCGTGCTAGAAGCATATCGTAAACACGTCGCAGAGCGTGCTGCAGAGGGCGTAGTCCCTAAGCCATTAGATGCACAACAAGTGGCTGAATTAGTAAAATTAGTTGAGACTCCACCTGCGGGTGAAGAGGCGTTAATCCTCGACTTATTAGAAAACCGTATTCCACCAGGTGTTGATGAAGCTGCCTACGTGAAAGCGGCATTCTTAGATGCAGTGGCCAAAGGCACTGTAAAATCACCTATATTATCAGCTGAACGTGCCGTTGAATTACTCGGTACTATGCAGGGCGGTTATAACATCGAGCCGTTAATCGCTCAGTTAGACAACCCAGCATTAGCAGCCTTATCAGTAAAAGCATTATCAAACACGTTGTTGATGTTTGATTCTTACCACGACGTGGTTGAGAAAATGCAAGCTGGCAATGAGTCGGCTAAACAAGTTGTTGAAGCTTGGGCAAATGCAGATTGGTTCTTAAACCGTCCAAAGCTTGCTGACAAAGTGACGTTAACGGTATTTAAAGTGGCTGGCGAAACCAACACTGATGACCTGTCACCTGCACCAGATGCATGGTCTCGTCCAGATATCCCATTGCATGCACTTGCTATGCTGAAAAACGCCCGTGACGGTATCGTACCTGACGTGTCTGGCGAAGTGGGTCCAATTAAAGAAATCGAAGCGCTTAAAACTAAAGGTCATCCATTAGTTTACGTGGGCGACGTTGTTGGTACCGGTTCTTCACGTAAATCAGCAACTAACTCAGTATTGTGGTTCATGGGCGATGATATCCCTAATGTGCCTAACAAGCGTGCGGGTGGTTTCTGTTTAGGTAATAAAATTGCACCGATTTTCTTCAACACTATGGAAGATGCGGGTGCATTACCGATTGAGCTAAACGTTGATAAAATGGAAATGGGCGATGTCATTGACATTTATCCATACACTGGCGAAGTTAAGCGTGGCGGTACTGACGAAGTTATCTCTACGTTCGAACTAAAAACTGACGTACTGTTAGACGAAGTTCGTGCTGGTGGTCGTATTCCATTGATCATCGGTCGTGGCTTAACTGACCGTGCACGTGAAACCTTAGGGTTACCAGCGTCAGACGTATTCGTACGTCCACAAGATGTTGTTGTGACTAACAAGGGCTTTACCCTTGCACAGAAAATGGTGGGTAAAGCATGTGGCGTGAAAGGTATTCGTCCAGGGCAATACTGCGAACCTAAGATGACCTCTGTGGGCTCACAAGATACTACCGGCCCAATGACACGTGATGAGTTAAAAGACTTAGCCTGTTTAGGGTTTAGTGCTGATTTAACCATGCAGTCATTCTGTCACACAGCGGCTTATCCAAAGCCAGTTGACGTTGACACGCACCACACATTACCAGACTTCATCATGAACCGTGGCGGCGTAGCATTACGTCCAGGTGATGGTGTTATTCACTCTTGGTTAAACCGTATGCTACTGCCTGATACCGTAGGTACTGGTGGTGATTCGCATACTCGTTTCCCAATTGGTATTTCGTTCCCAGCGGGTTCTGGCCTAGTGGCATTTGCTGCAGCAACAGGTGTAATGCCTCTTGATATGCCAGAGTCAATTTTGGTTCGCTTTAAAGGCACCATGCAGCCAGGTATCACCTTGCGTGATCTTGTACATGCTATTCCGCTTAAAGCTATCGAACTTGGCTTATTGACCGTTGAGAAAAAAGGCAAAATTAATGCTTTCTCTGGTCGTGTATTAGAAATCGAAGGTCTTGAAAAACTTAAAGTTGAGCAAGCATTCGAACTGTCTGACGCATCAGCAGAACGTAGCGCAGCTGGCTGTACTATTAAGCTAGACAAAGAGCCTATCATTGAATACTTAAACTCTAACATCGTAATGTTAAAGTGGATGATCAGTGAAGGTTATGGCGATCGTCGCACTATTGAGCGTCGTATTACCGCTATGCAAGAGTGGATTGCTAACCCTGAGTTGATGGAAGCCGATAAAGATGCAGAATATGCTGAAATTATCGAAATTGACTTAAACGACATTAAAGAGCCAATTCTTTGTGCACCAAACGATCCTGATGATGCAGTACTGTTATCAAGCGTTGCTCAAACTAAGATTGACGAAGTGTTCGTGGGTTCTTGTATGACAAACATCGGTCACTTCCGTGCTACCGGTAAAATGTTAGACAAGTTTGCTAAAACACTGCCAACACGTTTATGGATTGCGCCTCCAACTAAGATGGACCGCGACCAGTTAACGGAAGAAGGTTACTACTCAATCTTTGGCCGTGTCGGTGCTCGTATCGAGATCCCTGGTTGTTCTCTATGTATGGGTAACCAAGCACGTGTTGCTGAAGGTGCTACGGTTGTTTCTACTTCAACACGTAACTTCCCTAACCGTTTAGGTACTGGCGCAAACGTCTACTTAGCATCAGCTGAGCTAGCCGCGGTAGCAGCCTTGTTAGGTCGTTTACCTTCAGTTGAAGAGTATCAAAACTACGCTAAAGAGTTAGATGCAACTGCGGCTGACACTTACCGTTACTTGAACTTCGATCAAATCGACTCTTACACTAAGAAAGCCGACAGCGTGATTTTCCAAACCGCGCTATAAGCTTGAACTAGTTAATCGTTGAATTAAAAATGCCAGCAGAAATGCTGGCATTTTTGTTTGGTTTGATAGTATAAGTTTTGAATTTTTTGATAAGGTTTTCTCTGGTCCGCAATTTTATAACTTATGGCCTGCGGCCACTAACGTCGTGGCGCTTCACCCACACCAGACCAAGAGGAAACCAACGGCTGTTCCCTCTTGGAACTCCCAGCCGCCCTGCAACATTTTCAAACAGCGAAAAGGTCGCCATGGGGATTGATCTAGCTTTTAACTTCATTTGTATGCAGCTTCAGCCTTACTCGAAAATGCTAACGCTTCCGATGGTACATCCTGTACCGCGTAAGCTAGCGGGCCATCCATGGCCAGCTCACGTCATTTTCTTCAACGGCTTCAAGTTCAGAGTTGAATTTGGGCGTTTAAAAGCTAAGACTAGCTCGTTTTTGGACAGAAACGTTTTAGAGCTTAAGTTCTGAAAATGACGATTGGCATTAAGGAAAGTATGGCAAGTCCGTTGCCGCTACTTGTTATGTTTCACTTACACAAAGACTAAGCTGAAACCCTTTTTGGAATTCAAAATGCAACGCATTCGTTATATTATTCAAGTATGAAAATATGCATGATGATTTATTAATTATTCCTCTATCAGCAGAAACTAAGGCATTACAATAAGAAGCCATTCCAGCGTGCTGCCCATCAGACAATACATTTTTGATTTTGTCTCTATTCGCTAAGAATCTATCAGGGCTTATGCCTATCATATTGAGTACAATATATGCTCCAGATATTGCACCATGCTGAGTATGCTGAACTCCCTCAATACCTTGAATTTTCTCAAAGCCAAAGAATTGATTTTTTGTGATATTTGGTATTGAAGGTGAAATTAAATCCCATACGTCATCTATTGCGGATTTAGACTTTTCAATACCTTTCCTCTTTTCACTTGTAATCCCCAAAGCACTTCTTGTTTTATTAATCGGCATCTTATTTTTGAGGTGTTTCTCAATAGTGTCTTTCATATCATTCGACACAATTGACGCTTTATCGATTAAATTTACGCGCCTATCATCAGGAATAATACTAGTTATTCTTTCTATCTCATTTCGCATTTGCTCTGGTGTTTCACTTAACTCTTTAAAGTTGTCAGCTCCAAAAGAACGTATAAGGTGTTCTACCATATGATCTGCAATTCCCTCATGTCCAGCAATTGCTTCTAAGTGTTGCTCATACCTTAAATAAGGATCTATGAAATCTCGTATTACAATATTACCTTCAGATTGAAGGTCTTGATTCAGAACATCAGAAATCTCAACGGCTTTCAGTATTTTCATTCCTTCGAGAGCATCTTGGTTTCCATTCCTATGAATTTCGTCAAGGTGAACATGTGAGTAAACCCACTTGAATCGTTCTGGTTCCGCAATTGAAATGTCTCCGCAAGCCAAATATCTAAATACGTTCATGTCAGCATAAATAATAGGCTTATCCGAAACCAAGTATGCATTCATTTTGGGAACCTCAGCTATTTGAATAATAAGCACTCTACCAGAGTCATGCAGAACAAACGAGCATAGGGAATTGAGAAGTGAGCATTGATATTGATGCCTTAATGAACGTAATCAGTAGCTACCATTTATTGGTTAGTAAAAGTAGGTCAACTTGTTTGTTATTTCTCTGTGCTGCTTATCGCCTGTAAATCGCAAAGGAGCATAAACGTGTTGGTATATTGAAGCTAAAAGGGACAAATTCAACTCTGAACTTGAGGCCGTTGAAGAAAATAGCGTGAGCTGGCCATGGATGGCCCGCTAGCTTTCGCGGTACAGGATGTACCATCGGAAGCGTTAGCATTTTCGAATAAGGCCGAAGTACGATTCAAAAGAGGCCAAAAGCTAGAGCAATTTCCGTCGCAATTTTTCGCTGCTGTTGTTTGGTTAAATAGCGAAAATGTTGCCGGAACGGCAGGGGTGATCCAAGAGGGGATTGCTGTTGATCCCCTTTTGGCCTGTGCAGGGTGGAACCTTGCGATCTTAATTCAAACGAAGTTTGGCAATAAAAAGTTTATGAATACTTAATATTCATATCAATCAGTGGTTCTCGTGAACCTTTCTCTGCCCGCAATCTGGCTAAATACTGTTGCCATAATTCAGTTTGATTACTGCATAAGTTATATAGCACCTGCCAAGAATATAAACCTGTATCATGGCCATCATCAAAAGTGATTTTTACCGCATAATGTCCAACAGGTTCAAGAGCCTTGATATTAACGGCTTTCTTATGAGTGACCAATATTGGGTCACCATGACGCTGTACTTCAGCAGACGGGGAGAATACGCGGAGCATTTCACAACTGATGTTGTAGGTTTGGCCGTTATCAAAAGTGACTTCTAATAACTTAGATTGACGCTTCAGTTTAATGCCGCTAACAGTAGGCGTTGATTGGGTCATGGGAATACCTATAAAAAAAAGGATTAACGCTAAATCGCAGATTATCATCATACGCGACTTTGCTGTTAATCCTATTGTTTGAACCTGCATTCGTGATGTTGATTCGTATCAACACATTCTCGTTGTCCTCGTTGGTAACAAACCGACAAGGGTAACCCGTTTACCGCGTGCTTATAAAATAAAGCGGCTTAAATCTTCATCTTGTACCAAGGTATCAAGATGGTCGTTAACGTATTGTGCGTCAATGACAAAGGTAGAGCCTGATTTTTCAGAGGCATCATAAGAAATCTCTTCCATCAGCTTTTCCATCACAGTATGTAAACGACGTGCACCGATGTTTTCAGTGCGCTCGTTAACCTGCCATGCGGCTTCTGCAATGCGATCAATGCCAGATTCTGTAAACTCTATGGTCACGCCTTCAGTGTTCATTAATGCAATACTCTGTTCAGTGAGTGATGCAAATGGCTCTGTTAGAATACGCTTAAAGTCGGCTGCTGTAAGGGCGTCTAATTCAACACGGATCGGTAAACGACCTTGAAGCTCGGGGATTAAATCAGACGGTTTAGACATCTGGAATGCACCAGAGGCAATAAACAAAATATGGTCAGTTTTTACCATGCCGTGTTTAGTGGTGACAGTACAACCTTCAACTAAAGGCAGTAAATCACGTTGTACACCTTCACGTGACACATCTGGGCCTGAGCTTTCGCCGCGCTTACAGATTTTGTCGATTTCGTCTAAAAACACAATGCCATTTTGTTCAACCAATTCGATAGCTTGCTCTTTTAGGTCTTCTTGATTGACCAGCTTTGCGGCTTCGTCTTCAACTAACTGCTTGTAGGCATCTTTAATTTTAAGCTTTTTGCGTTTAGACGTGCTTTGGCCTAAATTTTGGAATAACCCTTGTAGCTGATTGGTCATTTCTTCCATGCCTGGAGGGGCCATGATTTCAACGCCAATTTGCGGTGCCGCAATATCAATTTCGATTTCTTTGTCGTCTAGCTGACCTTCACGTAGTTTTTTACGGAAAATTTGGCGGGTGTTCGACTCATCTTTTTTCTCTGTTTCCCAGTCATCTTTTACCTTAGGCAATAAGGCATCTAAAATGCGCTCTTCGGCCATTTCTTCTGCACGATGACGGCATTTTTTCATTTGCAGCTCGCGGGTCATTTTAACCGCAGAGTCTGTTAAATCACGGATGATTTGCTCAACTTCTTTACCGACATAGCCCACTTCGGTAAATTTAGTCGCTTCGACTTTAATGAAAGGCGCGTTCGCTAGCTTAGCTAAACGACGGGCAATTTCGGTTTTACCGACACCGGTTGGGCCAATCATTAAAATATTTTTTGGGGTGACTTCTTGGCGAAGTGCAGGTTCTAATTGCATACGACGCCATCTATTACGAAGTGCGACTGCAACCGAGCGTTTAGCATTTTGTTGGCCGATAATATGTGCATCTAGTTCGTGAACAATTTCACGAGGTGTCATCTCAGACATAACGGTTCCTTTATTTACGCTCGAATTAGTAGTCTAACTTTTCGATGGTTTTAAATTGGTTGGTAAACACACATATATCGCCAGCAATCGTTAACGATTTTTCGGCAATATCTTCTGCACTTAACTCGGTATTTTGCAGCAATGCTAAGGCTGCTGCATGGGCATAGTTTCCGCCAGAGCCAATGGCAATGAGGTCATGTTCTGGCTGAACCACATCACCGTTACCGGTAATAATTAATGATGATTCAGTGTCTGCTACCACCAACATCGCTTCGAGTTTGCGGAGCATTTTGTCACTGCGCCAATCTTTGGCAAGCTCTACGGCTGATTTTAATAAATGGCCTTGATGCATTTCGAGCTTGGCTTCAAAGCGCTCAAAAAGAGTAAATGCATCGGCAGTACCGCCAGCAAAACCGGCTAATACTTTATTATGATACAAACGACGCACTTTACGCGCGTTGCCTTTCATGACGGTATTGCCTAAAGAAACTTGGCCATCACCAGCGATGACAACTTGATTGTTGCGGCGTACGGATACGATAGTAGTCACGGTAAATCCTCTTTAAATGCATCAACGAATGCAATTGTTGATTCATGATTAAATTGGATATGGGGTCAAAATGATAGATATCAAGGACAGTATAAAAAAAGCCCCGTTCGAGTGAACAGGGCTGATGAATGTTTATCGCGTTTAGAGCCTGATTAGTGCTATTGCCATAACCAAATTTGGCAGGTGTTAATGCCTGACTTTTGCATTTTATGGCGGTTGGTTTCAGCTTCGCGTTTGTTCGGGAACGGACCTAATACTACGCGGTACCAAATACCATTAGTGCCTTCACTGCGACGAACTTGTGCTTCCATACCTTGAAAGGCAATACGGGCTTTCATTTGATTGGCCTGTGACTCTTGTCTAAACGAGCCGCACTGCATTTGATAAATACCACTGGACACCACACCGGTTGAGGGCAGATCAATTTCAACTTCTTTGTTTTCTAGCTCTTCAAGGTAGGTCCATTTCTCTTGTGGCTTAGGCGGTAATGCATTTGGATCTGGCTTAACCACTTTTTTGGCTACCGGTGTTGGCGCAGCTTTAGTTTCAGTTTTAGTTTCAGCTTGTACGGTTTTCTTTTTTGGTTGCTGTGCAGGCTCAGTGACTTGAGTTTCTGAGCTGCCATTTATCGACCATAAAAAATAGCCAAAGCCGGCAACAAGCGCTAACACAACAAATACAGGCAAATACGGAAAGCTACGCGCAGGTGCTTTTTTACGCTTTGGCGCACGGCTTTTGTTCGGTTTACTTGCTCTGGGTTTGCGGTTTGCGTAGTCGCGACTCATGATTACATCCGCTCTAAAGTTTCAATGCCAAGCAATGACAAGCCGGTTTTTAGCGTATTAGCGGTTAATTGCGATAACAATAAACGGCTTTGTTTTTGCGCTTCCGTGTCTGCCGCTAAAACTGGGCAGGCTTCGTAAAAGCTTGAAAACTCGCTCGCAAGTTCATACAGGTAACCACACAGTACATGTGGCAAGCCTTTGTCTGTCATGCGGGTAAGCACTTCACCAAACTGGGCTAACTTGGTGCCTAAATCTTTTTCTTTTTCGTGTTCAAGAACGATTTTAGCCTGGCTTAAATCGATGTCTTCAGCACGTTTAAAAATACCGGCTACGCGAGTATAGGCATACAGTAAGTATGGGGCTGTATTGCCTTCAAAGCTTAGCATTTGCTCAAAGCTGAAAATGTAATCGCTGGTGCGGTTTTTAGATAAATCAGCGTATTTAACTGCGCTGATCCCGACTACTCGGGCGATTTCAGTGAGTGTAGCTTCGTCCATGTCTGGATTTTTGCTGCGAACCAGTTCAAGTGCACGCACGTTAGCTTCATCTAATAAGTCGACTAGTTTAACGACACCGCCTGAGCGGGTTTTAAATGGACGACCATCTTCGCCGTTCATAGTGCCAAAGCCAGTGTGCTCTAGTGACATGTCTGCGCGTACAAATTTAGCGAGTTTGGCAAGATTAAATACTTGCTGGAAATGCAGCGCCTGGCGTAAGTCGACAAAGTACAGCGCGCGGTCGGCTTTAAGTACGTTTGAGCGGTAACGCATGGCGGCTAAATCAGAGGTGGCATATAAGTAGCCGCCGTCTGCTTTTTGGATGATAACCGGTAATGGCTCGCCTTCTTTGGTGCGAAACTCTTCCTGGAATACCACTTTAGCGCCGTTACTTTCGCTTAATAAACCTTGGGCATCTAAATCTTTAACCACTTGTGCAAGGTCTGCGTTATAAGCACTTTCGCCGTGAACATCAGCGCGAGTTAGACTCACACCTAAACGCTTATAGACATCATGACAGTGGTTGAGTGAAATATCGTTAAACTCACGCCAAAGCTTATTGCAGTATTCATCGCCCGATTGCAAGGCAACCACTAACTGACGTGAACGGGTGGCAAATTCTGTCGATTCGTCAAAGCGTACTTTGGCTGCACGGTAAAAACTTTCTAGGTCAGACAATTCCATTTTGGCTTGTTCGCCATTGGCTGCGCGTAACTCTTCCATGTATGCCAATAACATACCGAATTGCGTGCCCCAGTCGCCAACGTGATTTTGACGGATCACGTGATGGCCTAAAAACTCAAGTGCACGGACCACGCTGTCACCAATAATGGTTGAGCGTAAGTGACCTACGTGCATTTCTTTGGCTAAGTTTGGTGATGAATAATCGACAACAATAGTTTGCTTAGCCGGTAAGGTCACGCCTAAGTGGTTATCGTTTAATGCTTGTTGTAGCTGATTTGCTAATGCATTGTCGTCGATAAAAAAGTTAATAAACCCTGGGCCAGCAATTTCGACTTTAGCAACGTGAGATGATGCAGGTAAGGTGTCGATAATCAATTGGGCTAATTCGCGTGGGTTTTTCTTCGCGACTTTGGTCAGCATCATTGCAAGGTTAGTCGCTAAGTCACCATGACTTTTATCTTTAGTGCGATCGACCTGAATGCGCGCTTGAAAATCAGCAGGCACAATACCTTGCTGTTTAAAAGATTCGAGGGTTTGTTCTAGTAAAGATTCAATATGTGATTTCATGGGCGTTTGCTTGCACTAATTCGTTAAATGAATGACATGACGGAACCGCGTATTTTAGCCGTTTATGGGGTGAAATTGCTATCTGCTTTAGCGGAAATATTGATTTTTTTGTTTAATTAAACTTGAATAGCAATTTATCTAAAGTGTATTACCCATATTCGTGTAGTCGATTGCCAGTTATAACGTGGTTTACATTAAATCTTGCGGATCTCTATCTATGGTCCAGCGGCAGCGTTTACCCTCAGGTAGTTGTTCAATTTGAGTTAACACATGTTCAAATACGATTTGTAATCGATTCCTGCTTTTGGCTTGTAACATTAACTGACGTCGATATTTTCCGGCTTTACGATCTAATGGTGCAGGTATGGGGCCGATGACTTCAAGATCTTTATCTTGCGGAATAAGTTGACTTATTTGAGCTAAAAAAGCGTCCGCGTCTTGTGCTAAATGCGCTTCCGCTCTAATTAACACCATGTGCCATGCGGGTGGCAATAGTGCTTGTTGGCGCTCAGTTAACTGGCTTCGGGCAAATTCGCCGTAACCCCGTTGCAGCAAATCGCGCAAAATAGGGTTGTCACTTTGGTGGGTTTGCAGCAGGACTTTGCCAGGCTTGTCGGCGCGACCAGCACGGCCAGATACTTGAGTGTATAGCTGACCAAAACGCTCAGGCGCCCGAAAATCGGCACTGAATAACGCACCGTCAACATCCAATAACCCCACTAAAGTTACATCGGGAAAGTGATGCCCTTTAGCCAGCATTTGGGTGCCAACAAGAATTTTATATTTTCCCATGTAAATCCCTTGCAATTGTTGCTCAAGGGAGCCTTTGCGCCGAGTGGTGTCGCGATCAATACGCACAACTGGATGTTTAGGAAAAAGCTTAATTAACTCTTGCTCGAGTTGTTCAGTGCCCAAACCATGTCCCATTAACATGGTGCTACCGCATTCGTGACATTGTTTAGGGATAGCATATTGATTACCGCAGTGGTGACAGCAAATTTCGTTTAAACCTTGATGCACAGTAAAAAAAGCATCGCAACGGTCGCATTCATGTAAATGGCCGCATTCGTGGCACAACAACGCAGGGGCAAAGCCGCGACGGTTTAAAAACAGTAATACTTGGTTGCCTGCATCAAGGTGCATGCGCATCTCGTTAATTAACGAGGCTGACATGCCGGCTTTTAAGGGCTGCGAGGTAATGTCGATAATGCCTTGTTTGACTTTTTGTGCAGCCCCCGCGCGTTCGCTTAACTCAAGGTGGTGGTAACGGCCAGACAACGCATTTTGTAAGGTTTCAAGCGAGGGTGTAGCAGAACCAAGCACCACTTGAATATCTTCTAAATGCCCGCGCATTACGGCTAGATCTCGGGCGTGGTAGCGCACACCTTCTTGCTGCTTAAAGCTGCTGTCGTGTTCTTCGTCTAAAATAATAAGACCAGGAAACGCCATGGGGGTGAACAATGCCGAACGAGTGCCAATAATTATCGCCGCTTCACCAACGCGTGCTTGTCGCCAGGCTTCAAGCCGTTGATTGTCGGTCAATCCTGAATGAATCACCGCCACTTTGACTTCAAACCGGCGTTTAAAGCGATTGATAGTTTGTGGGGTTAAGCCGATTTCGGGCACTAAAATAAGCGCTTGTTTGCCTTGTTTTAAAATGGTTTCGAGTAAGGTTAAATAGACTTCGGTTTTACCTGATCCCGTAATCCCTTCTAGTAAAGTGCAATGAAACCCTTGTTGTTGTGTGAGTACAGAAACCGCTACGGCTTGCTGTTTATTTAATTTGTGTGGCGACTCGTTCATGATGAGGTGCTGACGCCAGCTTAAGTCGTGAGTAATGACTGCACTTTTTTGTTCAATCCATTGCTTATCTTGCAATGCTTTAAGCGCAGATTTACTTAATAGTTGGGTGGTAAATTCATCTTGAGTTAGCGGGTTTTTCAGCAATAAATCGAACAGCTTTTTTTGTGCTGGAGCGCGTTTAAGAACACTTGAGTCTGCTTGGCGACCTTGTTCGCTTAAATGATATTCAACCATGGCTTGTGGTGTAGCATCGAGGCCTTTACGCAGGGCGACGGGAAGGGCCTGGCTGAGCATTTGACCTTGCGAGGTAAAGTAATACCTTGCCGCCCAAAGTGTTAATTTATATAGCGAGTCGGGCAGTAATGGGGCATCATCTAGTACTGTTGTAACAGATTTAATTTGTTGCGGTGCTAAATCACAAGTGTCGGTGATTGCGGTGATTAACCCGATGAGTTGTTGGCGCCCAAACGGCACTTTAACGCGCAACCCAATTTGCAGTGTTGTTTGCTGTTCGTCTTTTACGCGGTAACTAAAATTTTGGCGTAATGGGACGGGTAAGGCGACTTCAACAAACACGGGCATAGGGTTTCACATTTTTCAATTCTATTAGGGATTGTGGATCAGTTTACCTCTAAGTGTCATCAAAGAGATAGGGTAAGTGTTATGCGTAAAAGACTTTATAGGGTCTTATTCTTAGTATTCGGATTATGTGTTAATGCTCAACAAGCGTTAGCGCAAGTCAATCATGTTAGCATTAATAGTCGTCAGTCAGAGTTGAACCAGCAACCGCGATTAAAATTGAATGTTGTGGCACAAAATGATGATTTATCACAACTTAGTTTTTATATACGCCAACAAGTTGATGGAGACATGCAACAACAAAGGTTATCGATACAACCGATTAATCGTTTTTTAGTGCAACTCAATGGCAAAAAGCTCGTCACAGACCGTTATGCGCAATTAGTGATTACTGAAAACCAGCAAAACAAAGCGGTATTATTAGCGGTATTAGCTTTATTTGATGCGCCACTTTCATTTACGAGTGCTGCATTTATTGAGGCTCAGCCGTTACCGAGTTCGAGTAATCAACCAACCAAAGCACCTAGGCCAGTAGAAGCAGATGTGACAAATCACGTCGCGGTTACTGTGGTTAAAAACAATGCGGTAAAAGCGGTTAAGACGAATACTGTTAGCGAACCCGTGTTACAGCCAAGAACATCCGATAATTGCCAAATTGTCAAAGATAATTCAGATACATTGTGGCGTATTGCCGATCGTTATAAAGAGCAATGGAACACCAGTGTTTACGGTGCAATGCTAGCGATTTTCGAGGCCAACATGTTGGCTTTTTCTAAACAAAAAATTCATTTATTGCTTAAAGATGCGCTATTAGTGTGCCCGTCGACAGAAATATTGGCGCAATACGATAATAAAGCGGTCGATAAAAAAGTATTTGAAGTGATAGAAGCTAAACATGCTGCGAGATAGCTTATTTAATCTGTAACTGTGATTAAGGTACACAAAGTGTTGAGTAATTACTCTTATTGGTCAGTAATTGGTTGCAGCCGCGGGTGTTAATTTATATAGTTGTTTGCGTTAATACAGGTTATTTAAGCAAAAATAAGCCCATGTGCAAATAATTCAACAATATTATCTCGAGAGTGATAAACAATAATAAAGACTGTATTAAGTAAATTTACAACGTCAGTTGCGTTGTTTTGAAGCCGTTTTAAGTAAGGGATTGATTTGATGAAAGGCGTAAAGGTGCTAGCCATAATGGCATTACTCGCTGTGGGTTATATTCCTGCAGCCATTGCAGAAGTCAGTCATATTAGTATTGATACCGCCGCCTTTGAACAAGGTCAATTACCCACATTAACCGTTAATGTTGTGACTGAACATCATGATTTGTCTCGACTAACGTTTTATTTACGCCAGATTTATCAAGATAATATTGTATTAGAAAAGCTCGATGTAGAACGCCAAGGTAACGACGTGTTTATTTTGTCGGGTAAAGAACAGCTACGTGATCCTGACTCTGCATTAATTGTCTCTGAGTATCGCAATGCTAAATGGCAACAATATTCACCTGTGCCGTTATTTAATCAAGTATTACCAACCAGTAATCACCAGCCTGTTGCCATCAAAAAAATGAAGTTACCCACTTCGTCCTCGTCTGTACAACAGGTTGCAGAAATCACCCGCGTTGTGGCTAAAGCACCTGTGCTGGCAGCCACTCAAGAGTTATTAGAAGGCTGCAATATTCTTAAGCAGCAGGATGACTCATTATGGAAAATTGCGGTTAGATATCGTAAACAGTGGGGGTCTAACATTTATGGGGCCATGCTGGCTTTGTATGAGGCCAATCCACAAGCTTTTTATCAAAACAAAATTAGTATGTTGCAGCTAGACAGCTCATTGCGTTGTCCGCCTGCTAATATTTTAGTGAAGTACCAAAATGTTGATGTTGATAGAGTGACATTTGACGACTTAGTGGCCAGTCAACAAGGCCAAACTCGCGCGATAGCCCAAGCGCCAACACGCGCACTTCCTAAAAAAGCGCCAGAAGCGGCATCACAACATATCCAGGTGAACGCAGCCGCCGCTTCAGTCGACCATACCAAAATAGACACTGAGGTCACCACGAGTAATCGTATTAATGTCGCCGATGTGACTGAAGTTGTAGTTGATGTAGTAAAAGCTGATGTGCTAGAAAATCAAAGTGTGCAGCAATGTTCAATTGATAAGCGCCCTGACGACAATTTATGGCGTGTGGCAACGCGTAATCATCAACAGCTACACACCAATGTCTATGGTGCAATGCTAGCGTTATACCATGCCAACCCTAATGCATTCTTTAAACAGAAAATTTACCTCTTAATGGCCGACAGTCACTTAGATTGCCCATCAAACCAGGTGCTACAGCAATATCAAAACGCAGTTAAAGATCGACTGGCCTATGAAGCGCTTGAGCGTAAGCAGAGGTAGTCTTAGTTTGCTAAAGCATGGGCGTTTATAAATTCTACTTGTCTGAGCTTGTCGGACACTGTATTATCTCGCGCCTAAAACATATTGTTATTAACTTCATGTGGTGTCCAACTTCGGGTTGTGATGGCGACATGGCCTTCAATTTAAGGTACTCCAAATGAAAACTGGTATTCACCCAAATTACGCTGAAATCACTGCAACTTGTACTTGTGGTAACATCATCAAAGTAAACTCTACTGCTGGTAAAAACTTGCACTTAGACGTATGTGGCGCATGTCACCCATTCTACACTGGTACTCAGAAAGTTGTTGATACTGGTGGTCGTATTGACAAGTTCAACAAGCGTTTCAGCGTGCTTGCTAAGAAGTAATTGCCCTGCAATTAACTTCATAAAGGCGCCTTTGGCGCCTTTTTTGTTTTTAGCGTTCGCATAATGACATTGTGCTGTAGTGGAAACTTATTTTTAAGCTGTAAACAATGCAAAAATGCCTAAAACTCTTTTTATTGTTATTTAAGCAAAATAAATAACAAATAACGCCTGTTAAAACGGTTTATTCTGCTAAATCTTGTTATTTTCCTACATTTTTAACTCTTTGATTTATATATATTCATGTTAGTTTAGTTTGATTAACAAAACCTAAGCTTGTTTAGGCCGGTCAACTCATCCTGTCACTGAGTTTTTGATTTCTATCAACACGGTAATAGCGTATCGTTAAAACACTTTCGATGATTAGCATAAGCAATGTGTTCATAGTGCTAGTCACAATTTTAATGATACTAAATAGCGCATTTCAGGATGTATACAATGTCAGATATTCGTCAACAAGCTCTCGATTATCATGAATTCCCCGTTCCAGGCAAAACGGCTGTGTGTCTCACGAAACCAGCCCAATCTAGTCACGACCTAGCTTTGGCGTATAGCCCTGGTGTAGCCGAACCCGTACGTGAGATTGCCTCAGACCCTGAAAATGCCTATCGCTATACTAATAAAGGCAACACTGTCGCGGTCATTACTAACGGTACCGCGATTTTAGGCCTTGGCAATTTAGGCCCATTAGCCTCAAAGCCTGTCATGGAAGGTAAGTCGCTTTTATTTAAGCGTTTTGCCAATATTGACTCTATCGATATTGAAGTTAAACACCGGACCACCGAAGACTTTATTAATACTGTTGAGTCGATAGCAGACACGTTTGGCGGCATCAACTTAGAAGACATCAAAGCACCAGAGTGTTTTGAAATTGAACGCGAACTCATTAAGCGTTGTAGTATTCCGGTGTTTCATGATGATCAGCATGGCACGGCCATTGTTACCGCAGCAGGGATGTTGAATGCCTTAGAAATTCAAGGTAAAAAAATTGATGATGCGATATTTGTTTGTTTAGGTGCTGGGGCTGCTGCCATTGCCTGTATGAGCATGATTGTTAAGTGTGGTGCGCTGCGCGAAAACGTGTATATGCTCGACAGACAAGGGGTTATCCATACTCGCCGTGAAGATTTAAACGAATACAAAGCGCTGTTTGCTAATAATACTGACAAACGTACTCTGCAAGATGTGATTAAAGATGCGGACGTGTTTTTAGGGTTATCAGGAGCCAATTTGTTAGCGGCTGAAGACATTGCCTTAATGGCACCTAATCCAGTAATTTTTGCTTGCTCAAATCCCGATCCTGAAATTCAACCCGAATTAGCACATGCTATTCGCAATGACCTGATTATGGGGACAGGACGCAGTGATTACCCTAATCAAGTTAACAACGTGTTGTGTTTCCCGTTTATTTTTAGAGGCGCATTAGATGTGCGTGCTGCTGTTATTAACGATGAAATGAAGTTAGCGGCAGTGCATGCAATCGCTAATTTGGCCAAAGAGCCTGTGCCTGCAGAAGTGCTAGCGGCCTACCCTAAAGTGACTTCATTAAGTTTTGGTGCAGAATATGTACTTCCCAAACCCATGGATCCTAGATTACTTCCTATTGTTGCTCGTGCAGTGTCGCAAGCGGCAATAGATTCTGGCGTAGCTAAAATCACTACATTGCCGAGTGAATATAAAGTCTAAAGTATTAAGCGATATCGACGATAAACTCAGGGGCGAAAGCCCCTTTTTTATATGCGCTTAAACGACTAGTGAACTTATAGAGCACAATCGTTATACTGATAAAGATTTAATTGGGCTAGACCATAAAAATAAATCCAGCAGGATAGCGGATAAATGAAACTCACCAAGATCCTTACAAAAAAATTAACCAGTTTTTGGTTACTTTCATTAGCGGCAGTCGCCTTTGTGTTTCTTCTGTGCGCAATCATGAGTTTTATACAACTCACTTATACTTTTCAGCAGCAAAAAGTCACTGAACTCGAAATTATGCTGGTTGAGCACAGTAATCGGCAAGATAATAGCCAGCTGTCTACTTGGTTGCCACCATTATTGTCTGCTTATAATGCCGTTGATTTCAGCTTAAGTCAGGGTGATAAATTATTGTATGAATATCATCACGACAACTTAAGTGTTGCCAAAAATAGCCTTACTCTATATCAGAATCAACTTGATAATGGTTTGCGATTATCACTCACCATGCCACCGCCATTTTCTTTATATAATCTTGGTTGGTCGGAATTGGTTATTGTTATTATCGGTTTTATTGCCATCGGGATTTTTGTTCGTTTTGGGCATGGCTGGTATTCTCGAGAACTTGACGGCATTGAACAACTTGCTTTACGCAGTAAATTAATTTTAGAAGGCGATTTAGTTCAAGCAGCTCAAGTGCCCACAAACGGTAAGCCGCGAATGATTAATCGGGCGATCAGCAAATTATTGAGCGATCTGGATGATGCTCATAAAGAACGTGGACGTTTAGACCAGTTTATTCGCAAAGACACCTTTTTAGACAAACAAACTCAAATCGGTAACGGCATCTTTTTTCAAAATCGCCTAGATGCATTAAGTCATAATCAAAAAATGATTGCCCATGGGGTATTGATGTTGATTGAGTTTGACGACATGGATTTAGTGGAAGAAGAGTTAGGTGAAAGTGGCCTTAAAGCTATGTTTACTTTAACCACAGAAGCCATAACTGCGGTATTAGCTCAATACGAAGACAGTATTTTTGCCCGCAGAAGCTATCAGCAATTAGTGATTGTTGTTCCACAATTATCGCTTACTGAAGCGGATCAATTGGCTCAGCGGGTACTAAAAACCTGCTTAGCGTTACCTTTTTATGGTTTAGGCAATCCGGATAACTTTTTACATTTAGGCAGTGCATTTTTTAAAGCGGGCGACTTGCAGGTTCAGCTGGTTGAAGAGGCCGAAATGGCACTGCGCGCGGCGCAATTACAACGAGTGAATAACTGGTTTATGTATGACAAAGGCGCTGTTGATGAAGAAATTGCCAAAGGTTCTGTGCGGTGGCGCAGCTTTCTTGAAAATGCACTGGTGGCAAAACGTTTCTTTACCCTGCAACAAGCGGTCGTCGACAGTGATAACCGTATCCTGCATTACGAAGTATTTAGCCGAGCCCTTGATAATCAGGGTAATGAAGTGCGTGCGACCTTGTTTATTCCAATGGCTAATAAGTGTGGCCTAATGCCGCAAATCGAACGGCAAATATTATCGCAAGTATTGTTTGATTTGATGCCTCAAAACACCGCGACTTACTGTATAAATTTGAGTCTCGATACGTTAGTGAGTCGTGCTTTTGTGCGTTGGATTCAGTCAACCTTACTTGAGCATCGACCTTTGGCTTCAAGGCTTATTTTTGAGGTGTCAGAAGATATTATTGTTAAACATCAAAGTAATCCTGCTCTCGTTAAATCATTAGACATGCTGAGAAAGATGGGGGCGAAATTAGCCGTAGATCATGTTGGTCAACATGTCGTAGGGACGCACTATATTCAAGAGCACCATTTTGATTTAGTAAAATTGCACCGTTCGATTGTTAGGCAAGTGCATCAACGTTCAGAAAATCAACTGTTTATTCGAAGCTTAATTGGTGGTCTATACCGTGCTGAGGTAAAGGTGATTGCTGAAGGTGTAGAATGTTTTGAAGAGTGGCAAACATTGAAAATTTTAGGCGTTAGTGCGGCGCAGGGTGAGTATTTAGATCAAATAGTTGAGAGCTAATGTCAAAAAAGCTAATACTTCAATATTAAAGTATAAGTGCTTAGTTTCTTCACTTTTTCATTGGTCTTTAATTAGGTATGCTATATTGTTATTAATGTAACAAAATTAAAACATTAACAATGTGTTTGAGGTGAAGTTTTCATCATTTTAGATGAGCTATTACGCAAAAAACACTAACCCGCTAATGAGATATTGTTTTAGTCATCGTTATGTTCAGGATTTTTGGGGTAGAATGGGTTTTATTGAGTTTTTTCATCGTATAGTAAACCAATAATCTCGAATAATTATCACGTTAGTGAGTATGGGACGCGTAATGAAAAGTGGTTTTTTGAGTAAATTAGCCTTTTGGAAGTCATCCAAAATAACGGGAGAGGTCGGTGTTTTTATCTCTGACAGCTCGTTATGGGTGTGTAAAACTCAAAAAGGGACATCTGCTAATACCATTACGAAAATTCCGGTGGTTAAACACAATTGGAACCAGGCATTTGAACAGCTAAAAGTACAATTTGGCCATGTTCGAATGCAATTAGTCTTGTCTTATGCTCATTATCAACTTTTACAAGCCGACAAGCCCAATGTTGAAACAACTGAAATTGCCCAAGCATTAATTTGGGCGATTAAAGACATGGTGTCAGAACCGGTAGGCAACATTCATTTAGACTATTTTGAGTCTAGCATTATCCCAAGCGCCAAACTCAGTGTCGTGGTGACGAGCCGTGAGTTACTCATGAAATTTGCGTCGGCATGTGAAGCAAGCAGTTTAACCATTGCAGGTATTAGCATTGAGGAGTTAGTGCTAAGGCATATGCTGCCTAACGACAATATGG
The DNA here is from genome assembly GCF_050849305.1 of Shewanella sp. MF05960. NCBI lineage: Bacteria > Pseudomonadati > Pseudomonadota > Gammaproteobacteria > Alteromonadales > Shewanellaceae > Shewanella > Shewanella sp. MF05960. The sequence goes on from NZ_JBOZPS010000007.1 coordinate 48,010, forward strand.
CGCACATGTTAGTCGCACATTTACCCCAGCAAGAGCTTTTGCTCATGGTAGTGAAAGCGGGTGAAGTGTTAATGCAACGTCGAGTGCGTGGTTTTAATCAGCTCAGCTCAGCAACTTACGATGAATTACAACAAGGTATTGCTGATAACTTAAGTCTTGAAATCCAACGTTCGATGGATTATTTCGAAAGCCAACTTCGCCAAGCGCCTGTAACATCTATTACCATTGCCGCAGATGGCGATAGTAGCGCGTTAGCCAACTTAATTGGGGCCAATTTCAATCAAAAAGTGCATGCACAAACCCATGATGGTATGAGTGGATTATTCGCTCAGTTAGCATTACAAGAATTAACACGAGGTGATGCGTGATAAAAACCAGCGTTAATTTATATACTGCCGACTTATTGCCGCAACAGCAGCGATTAACCTTCACACGCCTGGCGGTGACTTTATTGCTTTTGTTTGGGCTATGCATTGCCTTTTATGGAGTCGGATCTTGGCAGCAAAATCAGTTACACGCTGTTCAGCAGCAAGCGAGTAATGATAAAGATCAGTTAACGGCACAAAAAACACAGTTAGAAGCGCAAATTGCCGCGAGAAAACCTGATTCAGCCTTAGTGGCGCAAGTTGAGTTGGAAGAGCAGCGTCTAGATTTAAAAATACGTTTGAAAGATGAACTCGGCCAGCGTAAAAACCTTATCAGTCAAGGCTATTCGCCTATGTTGACTGATTTAGCCGCCGTCGCAGATGCCAACGTATGGCTCAGCCATATCAGTATTTCTCAGCAAGATAATGCTCCGCAGCGCATCGAGTTTGAAGGTTATGGTCGCTATCCACAAAGCATTCCATTATGGATTGATAGATTGAAAAATACCTCGACATTAAAGGGTTATGCTTTTTCGGCGATGACGATGGACCGGGGTGATGATCAACCATTAATGTTCAAATTAACCAGTCAAACTGCTGACAAGGAGCCCTCACAATGAAGCAACAATGGGCGCACTGGTCAGAAAAGTTTAATCAGCTCAGTCAACGGGAGCGAGTCTTAATTGCGCTTGCGAGTGTCGTTGTGATTGGCATGTTGTTGTATTTACCCTTGGAATCTCTTTGGAAACAACGGCAATTAATGCAAAGGCAATTGACGACTTTAAACCAAGAAAATGATATATCACGGCAACAAATTACTTTATATGAAGAGCGCTTGCAGCTAGATCCTAATCAAGATTACCAGCAACGTTTATTGCTAGTGAATGAGCAGATGTTAGCCATTGATGCCGAGTTAGACGCACAAATGGTTGATATGGTGCCAGCAGATTATATGCCGACAGTATTAGCCAACTTACTGGGTAATGTAAAAGGCGTGACCCTTAAATCGTTCGCCTCCATTGCTCCCACGCCTTTATTAAATATGGGTGAGGGCAGTAACGTTAATTTATACAGTCACGGTATTAAGTTGAGCCTACAAGGTGATTATTTTGCCATTTTGGCGTTTGTCTCTGCGGTGGAAAATATGCCAGACAAATTATATTGGAAGCGCTTGGATTATCGTGTTGAGACACATCCTAATGCGTTAGTTCAATTAGAACTTTACACACTGAGTGTGAATAAGGACTTTATCAGTGTTGCTAAACAGAATTAGCGTTAACGCACTGGCTGTGATGGTCAGTAGCGTAATAGTGCTTGCTTCCCACGCAGAAGCCCAATCGTTACGAGATCCAACCTTGCCCGGCCAGGGTTATGTTGCTGTGAGTTCGAATATCGCTCCCCAGCAAACCATGGTGCTTAACAGTATCGTCAATGGGCAGCGTGCATATGCGGTAATTAATAACAATATTCTCTCAGTGGGTGACACGATTAGTGGTGTAGGGCTACGTGTAACTTCGATAGGCCAAGACAGCGTTACCTTGTCAGATGGCAGAAAACTTCAGCTATTTCAGTCGATAACAGAGCGATAGGATAAGAATAAAAATGAAAGTAATTAAATATGTTACCCCTCTGATGTCGCTGTGTTTGGTTGCTTGTCAAACAACAGATAGACCGGATCCTGAAACGGTTAAGTCAACGTTATCTGAGTCATTGCAACAAGCACAAGCTAATGCAGCTGTTACTCCGCCGCCAGCCGCCATGCCTGCAGAAGTGCAGCGCGAGTTGAATGGTAGCAATGTGCTTACCTCAGCAAAAGTGCTCCCTGCAGAGCGTCGCTTTGATGTGTCGGCAAATAATGTTGATGCTCGAGTTTTTTTCCCTAGCTTAGTTAAAGACACGCCATTAAGTGTGGCAGTGCATCCCGATGTACAAGGGACCATTTCGTTATCACTAAAAGCGGTCACCTTGTCTGAAGCTCTGCAAGTCGTTGAAGATATTTACGGTTACGAAGTGAGCCGCCAGGGCCGAATTTTACGGGTTTTCCCATCAGGAATGCGCACAGAAACATATCCATTAAATTACCTGTATATGCAACGTGAAGGTTTATCGTTAACGTCCGTGAGTTCAGGCCGTATCTCAGATGATAATGACAACTCAAGTAGCGGTAGCAATAACAACAGTAGTTCTAGTAGCTCTAGCAGTTCTAACAGCAACAGCAGCTCGGGCAGTAATGAACAAAGTAACGGTACCTTTATCCGCTCCACCACTAAAACTGACTTTTGGGGTGAGCTACAAGCCACATTAGTGTCAATTATTGGTGAAACCGGTGGCGGGCGTCAGGTGGTTGTGACTCCGCAGGCGGGTTTAGTGACCATCCGCGCTTTTCCTAATGAGTTAAGACAAGTGCGGGCTTTTTTGACTACAGCTGAAAGCCATTTACAACGCCAGGTGATATTAGAAGCCAAAATAATAGAAGTGACATTGTCTGATGGTTATCAGCAAGGTATTCAGTGGGAAAATTTATTAGGGCATGTGGATAGTACCAACATTAATTTCAGTACCTCTGCGGGCCAAGGATTAAGTGATACCATTTCTTCAGTGATCGGTGGTGTAACTTCACTTAACGTTACAGGTACTGATTTTAGTACCATGATTAGTTTACTCGACACTCAAGGTGATGTTGATGTGCTATCAAGCCCAAGAGTGACCGCGACCAACAACCAAAAAGCGGTGATTAAAGTGGGTAACGACGAATACTTTGTTACCGACGTGTCGACCACAACAGTGTCATCGACCACCACCGTGACCACGCCAGAGGTTGAGTTAACACCCTTTTTCTCTGGTATTGCTTTAGATGTAACGCCGCAAATTGATGAAAATGGCAATGTACTATTACACGTACATCCGTCGGTTATTGACGTGCAAGAGCAAACCAAAATTATTCAAATTAGCGATTCAACGTTAGAGCTACCATTAGCGCAAAGTGAGATCCGCGAGTCGGATACGGTCATTAGAGCTGCATCAGGCGATGTGGTGGTGATTGGTGGCTTAATGAAGAGTGAAAACATCGAAACCGTATCGAAAGTACCATTTTTAGGTGATATCCCATTTTTGGGCGAAGCCTTTACGAGTCGTAGCAAATCAAAGCAAAAAACCGAGTTAATTATTTTACTTAAGCCAACAGTGGTGGGTTTAGACACCTGGAAAGATGAACTCAAGCGTTCGCAAGATTTGATTGAACGTTGGTATCCTTCTAAGTAATGATGGAACGTAAATAGTTATGTATTTGCAACACTTTGGCATGGCGCAGCTGCCTTTTACGCTGACGCCCAATACGGGATTCTTTTTTGGTTTAGCTCCCCATGTAGAAGCCTTGCAAGTGTTGCAAACAGCGTTAGAAACCGGTGAAGGATTTATCAAAGTCACCGGTGAAGTGGGAACGGGGAAAACATTAGTTTGCCGGAAATTATTGAATGATTTGCCTGATCAATATCACTGCGCTTATTTGCCTAACCCTTACCTAACCCCAAAAGAATTACGTTTTGCGGTGGCGGCAGAGTTAGGATTAGCACTACCGAATAAACTCGATCAGCAACAATTAACGCGTTTGATCCATGAGCGATTACTCGAATTAAATCATCAAGGCTTCCATGTCGTGCTCGTGCTAGATGAAGCCCAGGCTTTACCCGACGACAGTATTGAAGCATTACGGTTATTTACAAACTTAGAAACCGAAAGTCGTAAGTTACTGCAGGTGGTGTTATTTGGTCAGCCCGAGTTAGATGAGCGGCTCGCACAAGCTAAATTTAGACAATTGCGTCAGCGGATCACATTTAGCTACCATTTACGACCATTAAGTTGGGATGAAATACGCGCTTATATTCAATATCGGCTAAGTATTGCAGGTTATCAAGGCCCCGATTTATTTGCAGTAAGCGACATTAAATTGTTAGCCAAAGCCGCTCGCGGCATCCCACGCTTGGTAAATATATTGACCCATAAAAGTTTACTGCTTTGTTATGGTGAAGGGAGTCAACGTGTGTCGACCAAGCATTGCCGAGCCGCAATACGTGACACTGAAGATATTAATTTAACCGACCGCTCAGGTTTTTCACGCTCTAGTATGCTAGTGATTATGTTATTACTCGCGTTGATGCTAATGCTGGGATTCATGGATATAGGCGGTGAGTGGTTGACACGGATAAGTGAGCATTAATGAGTGTGATAATAAAAATGCTGCGAGATTTAGAGCAGCGTGAAAAACCCGATTCAACACAATCAGACTCAGCATCTTCCCAACCGAAGGGGGAGTTTGTTCGTCCGCAAGTTCAATATTATCCAACTGAAAAATCACGCTCGCCATTAATCGCTGCGGGTGTTTGTTTACTGCTATTAATCCCTGCGGCATGGTTTGGTGTGTCAATGTACCAACAAGCTGACTCATCAGTTGAGCCACAATTGGCTGAGGTAAGCACAACAGACATAAGGCTTAATAATGCAGATGATAACGCTGCAGACGCGTCTATTAAACTGACAAATGAACAGCAACCAGACGTTGCCGATTCCACTCAAACCAGCAGTGGCACTGCGGTATCGGCTACGGTAGTTAATCATCTTGATAATGACGCAGTCAAAATCGTAAGTGGCACCGCGTTAACAGAGAGTGAAAGCGAGCCTATTGCACTAGCTTCCGAATCGGTGGTTACTGCACCTGTCACATCAGTGGCGTTAGCCTCAAATGAGCCGACTCTTTTAAAGCAAGCCGACGAGCCTGCAATCAGTACCTCAGAGTTAACCGCAAAAGATGTAGATGAAGAGGTTAAAGAATCATCACTGGTAGTCGCAAAAAATAGGACTTCAGATGTTGTATCTCGCGATAAGCCAGTCGTTGCAAAAGCCAATATAAGTGCTAAGCAAGCTACAGTCGATTCCACTGCGGCCTCAAATAACATGACGGTTAAAGAGGTTGTGTTAACAAAAACTCAAATGGCGCAATTACAATATCGCAAGGCGGTTGATGCTGAAAAATCGCAAAATGTAGATGACGCAGCCAGTTTTTATTTAGAAGCCATTATTTTGCAGCCAAGTTTACATAAAGCCCGCAAGCAGCTGGTGGCTATTTATTACGCTCAAAACAATACCACTACCGCCATGCGTTTATTAGAAAGTGGGATTAGTATGTTCCCGCAAGAGTGGGAGTTTTATGTGATTCTGGCGCGGATTCAAGTTGAAGTGAAAGCCTTTGATAGTGCCAATACTACTTTGGCGGCAATCCCCGATAATTCAAGCTGGGCCCGCGACAAATGGGTGGCACAAACCGAGTTAGCGCAAAGTAGCCAAAATTTTATATTAGCAGAGCAAGCATACCGGAATTTGTTGCAAGCCGAATCTACTCAGGCCCGCTGGTGGATGGGGCTAGGTTATGCTTTAGACTCTCAAACAAAATATATTCCAGCGGCTCAAGCTTATCGTTCAGCATTAAGCTATGAAGGATTATCGACGTCAGCCATGAACTTTATTGAAACCCGATTAGCTCAGCTAGGAGAAAACCGATGAAACCAAAGTTAAAGATGCGCTTAGGTGATCTTCTGGTGCAAGAGCTGATTATTACCGAAGCACAATTGCAACAAGCACTGACAGAGCAGCGTAATAGCGGTAAAAAACTCGGCCGCACACTAATTGATTTAAAGAGTATTAGTGAAGATCAATTATTGCAGTTTTTGTCGCAGCAGTTGAATTTACCTTACTTAGACATCAGCCGCAGGCCTATCGCCGCAGAAGTGGTTAACATTCTGCCTGAGGTACAAGCTCGTCGTTATCGTGCTCTAGTGGTTGAAAGCGGCGCTGATCATGTATTGATTGCAATGAGCGATCCTGCCGATTTACAAGCCATCGATAATTTAGAATTGTTGGTCGCACCTAAGCAATTAATGCTGGCGGTTGCCCCCGAGCAACAGCTGTTAGATGCATTCGATAACTTATATCGCCGCACAGGACAAATTGCTGAAATTGCCGGCAAGCTTGAAGAAGAATATGCCGCCGACGACATGTTCGACCTTAGTAGTTTAACTGAGGGCGATGCCGATAACGAAACTACAGTGGTTAAGTTATTGCAGTCGATTTTTGAAGATGCAGTGCAAATGCGGGCATCGGATATCCATATTGAACCTGGCGAAAAAGTGTTGCGTATTCGTCAGCGTATTGATGGCCAATTGCATGAGAATACACTAAGCGAAGTGAATATTGCCTCGGCATTAGTGCTTCGCCTTAAGCTAATGGCGGGTCTAGATATTTCAGAAAAGCGTATGCCACAAGATGGTCGCTTTCATATCGAAATTAAAGGTCATAAAATCGATGTGCGTATGTCTACCATGCCCATTTATCATGGTGAATCTGTGGTAATGCGTTTGCTAGATCAAACCACGGGGCTTCGCACTCTAGACGAAACCGGCATGCCACCACACATTGTGGCACGTATTCGTAAACAAATTAAACGTCCTCACGGCATGTTATTAGTCACCGGACCAACGGGTAGCGGTAAAACCACGACCTTGTACGGTATTTTAAGTGAGTTAAACACGCCAGATAGAAAAATCATTACCGTTGAAGACCCGGTAGAGTATCAGTTACCGCGTATTAACCAGGTGCAAGTAAACCACAAAATCGGCTTAAATTTTTCGAATGTACTGCGTACCACTTTGCGCCAAGATCCCGATATCATCATGGTGGGCGAAATGCGTGACCAAGAAACCGTTGAAATCGGTTTGCGAGGCGCATTAACGGGTCACTTTGTGTTATCAACCTTGCACACCAATGATGCGGTAACCAGTGCTTTGCGACTGCTTGATATGGGGGCGGCAAGTTACTTAGTTGCAAGTGCCTTACGAGTCATTATTGCGCAGCGATTAGTGCGCAAAGTGTGCCACAACTGTGCGGTAGATTATCAACCTACGGCAGCAGAGCGCAGCTGGTTGTTGAGTGTGACTAAGCAAGATATTAACAGTGCGACCTTTAAAGTGGGTAGTGGTTGTCAAACGTGTAATGGCTCAGGGTATCGAGGTCGGATTGGTATTTTTGAGATTTTAGAACTCGATGAAAATATGATTGATGCTATGCGCACCGGTAATCCACAAGATTTTGCTCGAGCTGCTTTGCGTAGCCCGAACTTTATTCCGTTAGCCCATTCGGCAATGGAGTATTTATTTCAAGGGACGACCACATTAGAAGAGGTGGCGAAGTTAGTCGAAGATGTCACTGAATCAAACATGGCATTGTCAGCAGATTTAGTTAATCCGCCTGGCGTTGGGGCGTAATTATGCCTACTTATCAATATCGTGGTCGTGATGCACAAGGTAAAGCGGTGACAGCTTTGCTTGAGTCAGCGAGTGAAAGTGCCGCAGCCGATATATTGCTGTCTCGAGGCATTATCCCGTTAGAACTCACTGAAGTTAAGCCTAAGCAATCGTTTTCTGTGGCATTATTTCAGAGCAAGGTATCGTTAGAAGAATTACAAATATTTAGTCGTCAAATGTATTCGCTGACGCGTTCTGGCATTCCTATTTTACGCGCGATTGCAGGGTTGTCTGAAACCACTCACTCGCAGCGAATGAAAAATGCTCTAGGTGACATATCAGAGCAGTTAACATCAGGTCGGCCGTTATCGTCATCGATGAACCAGCACCCTGATGTATTTGATTCTTTATTTGTATCGATGATCCACGTGGGTGAAAACACCGGTAAATTGGAAGATGCTTTTATTCAATTGTCGCATTACATCGAGCGCGAACAAGAAACACGTCGACGTATTAAAGCGGCGATGCGTTATCCTCTTTTTGTGCTGATAGCGATTACGATTGCGATGGTTATTCTTAATATTATGGTTATCCCTAAATTTGCCGATATGTTTTCGCGCTTTGGCGCGGATTTACCCTGGGCCACTAAAATACTCATCGCCACCTCAAACCTGTTTGTGAATTATTGGCCATTGATGTTGGTGGTATTAATCGGGACCTTTATTGGTATACGTTATTGGCATCATACCGAAAAGGGCGAAAAACAGTGGGATTTGTGGAAGTTACACATTCCGATAGTGGGTTCAATTATTGAGCGCTCAACTTTGTCACGCTATTGCCGAAGTTTTTCAATGATGCTTAGCGCTGGTGTGCCAATGACACAAGCGCTAAGTTTGGTTGCCGATGCAGTTGATAACGCCTACATGCATGACAAAATTGTCGGGATGCGCCGTGGCATTGAATCTGGCGAGTCGATGTTAAGAGTGTCAAATTCCAGCCATCTGTTTACTCCATTAGTATTGCAAATGGTTGCGGTGGGTGAAGAAACTGGCCAAATAGATCAGCTATTAAACGATGCGGCAGATTTTTATGAGGGCGAAGTTGATTACGATTTAAAAAACCTTACCGCAAAATTAGAGCCTATTTTAATTGGTTTTGTTGCCGGTATTGTGCTGATCCTTGCGCTAGGTATCTATTTACCAATGTGGGATATGCTAAAAGTAGTGAAAGGTGGGTAAACTCAACATGTTCACACTTCATTGGATAACACTATGTTAAGTCAACAAAAGGCCGATGATGATTTACTCAGCGTGTATGGTAAAATAGTCGCCATCGTAGTGTTACTGATTGTATTGGTGATACTGGGCGCGCGTTATGTTAACACTGCCCCCAATTTAACCAGCCAAGGTTTAGCTTTTGAACATAATCGGCTTTTGAATGTCTTAGCTATGGTACGAAGTCAGTGGTTAGCTTCGGGTCGGCCTAAAAAAATGTTATTATCCTGGTACGATGTGGCACCAAATGTGCTTAATGGTACGAAGGGCAATGCAGGCGTTGAATCGTCAAAAACTGGACAGACTAGCGCTTTTGGGCAATTAGATTCTACAGAAGCGGATTTAATCGGCACAAACAATTGGATTCAAATATCACCTAAGGGTTGGCCTATTGTTGATACCGATGATGATAAGGGTTGTAAACAGCTTTGGCAGCAATTGCTGGCAACAAGCACCACTGAATTATCGTTAACCGTTGTGTATCAAAAAACAGAGCAGGTGTGTCGCTACGTCTCACCTAATCAATCGAGTTTAAGTTACCAGTTACAAACTGGGCGTGTGATATTTTTATCGGCGGAACAGTAAAAAAGCTATCGCTGACGTAAAAAGTTTAATAAGCTGCTAATATTATGTAAGTTATAGGCGTATTAGCATTTTTATCTATTATAAGAACATTTAAAAAAGTGAGGTAATATGAAATTAAGACAACAAGGTTTTTCATTAATCGAGTTGGTTATTGTGATTGTCATTTTAGGCTTATTAGCTGCGACAGCAATTCCACGCTTTTTAAATGTTACCGATGATGCAGAAGATGCCAGTGTTGATGGTGTCGCTGGTGGTTTAGCCACAGCAGTAAGCTTTGTGCGTGCACAGTGGGAAGTGGATGGCCGTCGTAATACCAGTGTGGTATTAGATGGAACGACTGTGTCATTAGATACTCGTTTTGGTTTCCCAACCGGTACAACAAACACCAGCGCCAACTCAATGGGTAATGCGGCATGCCAACAGGTGTTTGATTCGGTATTGCAAAATGCACCACGAAACGTGTTGTTTAATGAAGACGCAAGTGACCAGCGTTACACTGTAAGGGTGATTAATGCTGCAGGCGGTTCATCAACCACTATTGATGGCGTTACAGTGAATAACCTAGATTTGTGCGTATACCATCAAGTGGCTTCATTAGTATTGAACCAGGCTAGTGGTGTGGCAACACCCGCACCTGATTTAACGACCGCAGGTGCTAAAGGCGTGACATATAACCCAGGTACAGGACAAGTTGTTTCTTTTACCAATAATTAATTTTAACCACCAAGTCGATTGATCCATCATATATGGATAAAGAGTCATTTGAATAGAGGTGTTTTATATGCAAAAGCAACAAGGTTTTACATTAATCGAATTAGTGGTTGTGATCATTATTCTCGGTATTTTAGCTGTTACCGCAGCGCCTAAGTTTATTAACTTACAAAGTGATGCACGCGTGTCGGCGTTAAGTGGAATGAAAGCTGCTATTCAAGGTGCTAATAGTTTAGTTTATTCTAAATCAATTATTGCCGGTAGTAATACCTTAGCGAGTTCTAGTGTTACTGTCCCTGCAACAGTAAATGTTGTCTATGGTTACATTGCGTCATCAGCGACTGTAGGGGACATTGAAACAAATTTAGAATCAGCTTTAGAGTCAGATTTTGAAGCTCTAACTGACGATACTACCGTAGTTACTAGTGATTGGGGCGTACGTCGTGTGAGTAACTCTGTTTTCAGAATTATCCCCAAAGGTAAAATCGCTTCTGCATCAGCGGCTAATGCTTGTTATTTGCAGTATACAAATGCAACAGCGACTGTAACACCAGTTTATGTCTTAAGTACAAATGGTTGTTAAATAAATGGCAATCAAAAAACCTGCTTTGCAGGTTTTTTTTTGGCAAAAATAAATAATAAAATCACCATGTTTGAGTGATCGCGAACATTAAATTTGCCATACTGCTAAAGTTGTAACAAACTAAAATATCGCCGCTTAAGTTGTTAGAGCTGGTGAGCAATTCACATTTAAGTAATCGTTCTTATTGGTATTGGTGCAACATTTAAGCATAGGACAGAATGAACGCGATGAATTACAGCAAAGTACGAAGCCGCCTATTCACTAAACCTATATATCAAAATGTAACCTCGAAAGGATTTAGTTTGATCGAGTTGGTGACAGTGATTATTTTGGTTGGCATTCTTACTGTGTCCATTTTACCTCGTTTAATCGGAGCAAGTTCATACAGTGCCTTCACCTTACGTAATGAGTTTATCAGTGAGCTCAGATACGTACAGCTAAAAGCCATTCAAAATACCGATCAATGTTACCAAGTCGACGTGAACGCAAGCGGTTATACCTTGCGTTACTTTAATAATAGAGTCGGTAATAGTTGTAGTAACCCATTTCGCACTGAGCAGCCGCAAACTTTTAGTGGTGGTGCTCACATCGCACTTGCCAGTACTGCGAGCCAGGTGTTTTCGATTACATTTGACAGCCTGGGACGTATGATTTCACCAGCGTGTTCTGGTCATTGCTTTAATGCAATGGCAGATGAAACACTGGCTATCGCAGTTGAATCTGAGGGCTATATTTATGCCCAATAAATTTAATTTCAACATCGTCAACTTCAGTAAGCAACATAACATCACCGCTCGTCACCTTAATGCCGGCTTTACGTTAATTGAGTTAGTGATTGGCATGATGGTCATTGGTATCGGTATTGTCATGTTAACCAGCATGTTGTTCCCTCAAGCCGACAGAGCAGCCGCTACGCTGCAACGTGTGAGATCTGCTGAGCTCGCTCATTCGGTCATGAATGAGATCTGGGGTAAGCGTTATGATCAAAATACCAATGCCAATGGTGGTATTCCAGCGTGTAATGCTTCTGCCGGTTTAGATTGTTCTTATGCTTTAGCTACTGACGGAACTCCTTTTCTTGGGCCTGACGGTGAAAGCCGTGATGCGTTTAATGATGTTGATGATTACCATGGCTTAGATCAAGATGACATGATGCTCGACTCAAGCCAAGCTTATGCCCAGGCCTATCCTAATTATGAAATACAAGTGTCGGTGGCTTATCTCGACTCAGTAACGAAGGCGCAAAAATTAATTAGCGTAGATGTCACTACACCTAGCAATGAAGTGATTACTTACCAAGCGGTAAGGAGTAATTACTGATGCTGTTGAATTCACGTGCTAAAGCCGTTGGGTTTACGTTAATCGAAATGGTCACGGTTATTTTGATTTTAGGTATTGTGATTATTGGCGTCAGTGGCTTTGTGATATTTGGCACCCGTATTTTTGTTGAGTCGAGCGCGGTCGATCAAGTACTGAGTCAAAGCCGTTTTGGCATTGAAAGAATGACCCGAGACATCCGCCGTGCAGTGCCCAATAGTATTCGGGTGTTAACCGCAGCCGATGGCAGTTATCAATGTATTGAATTGCTGCCCATTTTAACAAGTACCTCATACCTTGACGCGCCGTTTGTACCTGAGACTGCGCGCAATAGCCTTACCGCAATCAAAAGCATTAGACCAATTAGCGCAGGGCAGTCAGTATTGATTTACCCGCTAACCGATCCTGAAGTTTACAACCCTCAAGGGACAACAGCGAAACGCTTTATTGTGCAAAGTGTGTCTGAGACGGGCGATCAATTAACCATCACCTTGACTCAATCAGTGCGTTTTACTGAGGCTTCGCCATTAATGCGTTTATATGCTGCCGATAGCCCGTTAAGCTATTGCTTTGTCTCCTCTGCAAGTACGGTTGAATTACGGCTTTATCAAAATTACGGTTATCAGGCCACTCAACCCACGCCCACAACAATGGGCGTAGGGGTGCTAATGGCGCAAAATATTACTAATAACTTAACCGTTAACCCCGCCATTATTTTAACTCCTGCAACATTAGTGACTAATGCGATTGTGCATTTACAGCCACTGTTTGCGGTTAATGGTGAGACGTTTCAATATCAACATCAAGTGCAGGTGATGAATGTTCCCTAAGCATAAGTTAACTCATCATGCTCAACATGGTAGCGCATTAATTATTGGTATTTTTGTGTTAACCGTGATGTTTCTGGTTGCAGCGAGTTTAATTCGTATCGTTGGCGATGCTGATGAGTCGGTGAATATGGAAGTGTGGGGAACGCGAGCATTGTTTAGCGCTAACAGTGGTGCTGATGCGGCATTAGCGCAGTTGTTCCCGCTCAGTGGCAGTGCGGCAACCTGTAGTAATGTGTCATCATCTTGGACGCCTCCGAGCAACGCGGTTGGATTTCATAATTGTAGCGTTAGTATTAGTTGTAATACCGCCAGTGTTGGCAGTGTTGTTCAATATCGAATTAATAGCTTAGCGGTATGCGAAACCGGTGATTGTGCGGGTAACTCAAGCAGCTCAACGTGTTTACGAGTGAGTCGCCAAGTAGAGGTAGAAGCGCGTGGGAATTAAACGACTACAAAAAGTGTGGCTGGGATTAAGCGCGATTATTGTTGCTTTTTGGATACATAGCGCCAACGCAAATGACAGTGATTTTCATATTCAATATGGTAAAGCAGATGCCAATAATATTACATTTGACACGTCATTTCCTTCAGGTGTAACTCCTTTGGTTTTTTTAATGCCGACCACCGAAGACGAGACTAACGATGGTCCAGCATCGGTATTTATTGATAGTGTATCGGCACAAGGTTTCACATGGTCACAAAAAAAACCAGTATCACCTGATAACCGTTACGTAGCACCAATTGAAATGTCTGAAGTACATTGGATTGCCGTCACACCAGGGACCTATGAACTGCCTAATGACATCAAGCTCATTGCAGGTTCAGTTAATTATAATCAGGCATTATTTGGTTCTAACTCACCCTATATCTCTGTTGATTTACCTGCAAGCCAAAATGTGTTGTTGAATCAGATTCAAACTCAGAATAATGACTGTTGGTTAACGAGTACCTCTGAGTTTACGAGTTCGGGGATCAAGCTTGCGTTAGATACTTCTGAGGTGAAAAGTAATAATCGATGTCAGCCTGGAGATTTAAATAATAGCCAAATTCAAAATGAAACCATTGGTTATTTATCGTTGAGCACCCCTAACGGTACAATGACTGCCATCGGTCGCATGACGTTAAATGGTGTCGACACCAATTATCACTTTGGTACTTCCAATACGCTTGATGGTTCTTCAGTGGGAAATATCACTGAACAATGTAAAAAAACAACTGAGTTAGTCGGTTTTACTGATGCTCCAATCTTTGTGGCGGGTAAAAATAGTCGCTTAGGTGGTAATGGGGGATGGCTGCGACGTTGTCATCTAACTAACGATACAGTGAGTATGTTTGTTGATGAAGACACCTATAGTGACAGTGAACGTAATCATCTCAATGAAAACTATAGCTTTGTTGCGTTGGAACCTAGCGAATGTTTTACAGATAATTTTGATCGTACTGACGTTGGTGATGATTGGGCGCTTAAGGTATTAGGGTCTTCATTGCCGCCCTCAATCGTGAGCAATAGACTGCGTTTTACCTCCGCTAGAGGCAATCAAGCGACATCGAGTACTTACCAACGTATATTTCCTGCAGCGAATAATTTAGTTGAAATTGAGTTTGATTATTTTGCTTGGTCGAGCCAGTCGGGCACAGGAGCAGATGGTATCGCAATTATTTTGTCTGATGCCAGTATTACCCCACAACCTGGGAGTTTTGGTGGTGCTTTAGGCTATGCTCCGCGTAATAACGGTACCCCTGGTTTTGCGGGGGGATGGCTAGGCATAGCTTTAGATGAATACGGTAATTTTTCTAGTCCCAACGAAGGTAAAAATGAAGGTCCTGGACGTAGGGCTCAAGCCGTGGCAATTCGTGGTTCTGCAAACACAAGTTATCGGTATTTAACCGGTACGGAAGCCAATATTAGTCCTAAAATTGATGTGCGGAGTACATCCAGTGCTCAACCAAATCATAAATATAAAATCATTATTGACTCAAGAGTGTCAGGAACAGCAATAGTTTCAGTGCTGCGCGATGCCACGAATAATGGTATTACGGATAATTATGAAACGTTAATCGAGCCTTTTGATGCATTAAGTTTTTCAGGGCAAGCTCCTGTCCCGGAAGACTTTTATTTGTCTATAACAGGTTCAACTGGTGGCTCAAACAATAATCATGAGATGGATAACTTTAAGGTTTGCGCTCTTAAATCCAGAGAGGTTGGCCAGCAAATTCATCATTTTGAGTTTGATTACACTAGTTCTCCACTGACTTGTAAGGCCGAGGCGATGACCGTTAAAGCCTGTAAAAATGCTGCATGTGATTTGTTTACCGACCCCGTACAAGCTGAGTTATCTCTTGATCCAAACACGAATGGATCGTGGTACGTCAATGCGGCTAAAACTAATTTAGTTCAGTTTAACAGTGGCATTGCTACAGTTGCATTGCGTAATAATGTTATTACACCTATCACGATAGGAGTAAAATCTTCTGTTCCTTCTACTATCGCAGGCAGTAATACCTTGTGCCGCAGTGGTTCAAGTGCGTTAAATTCTGCAAGCTGTAAATTTAGTTTTGCCGACAGTGGCTTTATTTTTGATGTGCCGGATAAGTTAGCCAATAAATCTACGGGTAATATTGCCATTAGTGCGGTGAAAAAATCCGATGAAACCTTGCAATGTATTCCGACCTTTGCCAACACCACAAAAAATGTCAGCTTTTGGAGTACTCACATTGAGCCGGTTACGCCAATCATTGGGTCGTCGGTTACAGTGAATAATACGACTGTCGGCAAGCAAAGCTCGGCTGCTACCTCGATTGCGTTGGCTTTTGATGCAACGGGTAAAGCCAATATTGATGTTAACTACCCCGATGCGGGCAAAATGCAGCTTGATGCAAAATACACTGGCAGTGGCGATGAAGCCGGATTGGTGATGCTGGGCTCTGATCAATTTGTGAGTTTCCCTGTGGGATTGTGTGTAGCACCCAAAGACAGTACCGCGGAGTGCTCGGCAGGAAATAGCAGTTGTAATCGCTATAAAAAAGCCGGTGAATCGTTTGATTTAGTCATTCAAGGTAAAGCATGGCAAGTCGATGGCGATGCTAATTATTGCGACAATCTCAATACGCCTAATTATGTCCACAGTAATATCGTCTTAAGCCATCAATTAGTGTCACCTTCGGGCGGTGTATTAGGTGCGGTTGGCTCATCACAGTATAACCATGTAGCAGAAGCAACAAACACGAATACCGTAGCTCAATCCGTCAGTGAAGTCGGTGTATTTAAATTCAGCGCTAATCCACCCAGTTCTTATTTAGGTTCGAGCTTTTACGATATTCCGCTGGCAGCATCACCTAATATTGGTCGGTTTGTACCAGACAGGTTTACCGTTACCAGCTCAAGTGTCATACCAAGTTGTGGCAGCTTTACCTATATGGACCAGCCTTTTGGCTTAACCCTTACCTTAAGTGCATACAATACTGGCTCTTATATCACCCAGAATTATCAGGGAGATTTTGCCAAAGCCAGTGCTAGTTTAGTTGGAGAGAATCTTAATGATGGCGTTGATTTAAGCAGCCGCTTAAGCACTTTACCTATTAATGCCAGCTCATGGAGTCTAGGAGAGGCTAGTGTTGACGTGGATTATAAAGCTAATTTTAGTCGCTTGGCTGCATCGGGTGTCGATGGTCCTTTTAGCCAATTAGCTATTGGCGTTCAGGTTGCTGATAACGATGGCAATGTGTCATTTGTTGCTTCGCCCGATATGCGAGCAGACACAAACTCAGTCTGCAGTGACAGCAGCAATTGCAACGCTACATTATTGTCGACTCAGGATTTTCGCCATGGCCGTGTGGTAATGGACAATACCTTTGGCCCAGAAACCGAAATATTGCGCATGCCAACCTATGCCCAATATTGGAATGGTACGGGTTGGATAACCAATATTAATGACAGTTGTAGCCAGGTCATTGACCCGCTTGATGGCGCTGAAATTTATGCACCTTTATTAACCACTGGGCAAAGCGTGACCCGCAGTGATGCGGGCAGTTTAGTGAGCAATGGCCAATTAACCTTATTATGGAAAAACACGGGTTCTGTTCCATATCGTGGTCAAGTGACTGCACCACTACAAGTCGACAATTGGCTCAAATGGTATTGGAATTGGGATGAGGCAAGCCCGACTGCACTTTATGACCCAAGAGCAAGTGCCTTCTTTGGTCGCTATCGAGGTCATGATAGGATCATTTATTGGCGTGAGGTCGGTCAATAATCGGAATAAAAAAGCATCGCTTTTACGCTTTTTAGGATTAAAATTGCTCGATTGACGTTTTTTTACATACTTTTGTAAAAAAAAACGCCAGATTAGCAATTGTTAACCTGTTCGGTCTTGTAGAATAGGGGTGTCATTGATAAAGTTACCTGATTTTTCTTTCTTCTGACTTCACAGAATACAGGCCTGATACATGTTCAAAAAGCTGCGCGGCATTTTTTCTAACGACCTATCGATCGATTTAGGTACGGCAAACACTCTTATTTATGTTCGCGATGAAGGTATCGTGCTAAACGAACCTTCAGTAGTTGCCATTCGTGGCGAACGCAATAGCAATGGACCAAAGTCAGTTGCTGCTGTTGGCAGAGACGCAAAACAAATGCTAGGCCGAACGCCTGGTAATATTCAAGCAATTCGTCCAATGAAAGACGGTGTCATCGCCGACTTCTATGTGACTGAAAAAATGCTTCAACACTTTATTAAACAAGTCCACAACAACAGTTTCTTTCGCCCAAGTCCACGTGTACTTGTGTGTGTTCCTGTTGGAGCAACTCAAGTTGAGCGACGTGCAATTCGCGAATCAGCAATGGGTGCAGGCGCACGTGAAGTCTACCTAATTGAAGAGCCAATGGCTGCTGCAATTGGTGCTGGCCTTCCGGTATCAGAAGCAACAGGCTCAATGGTTGTTGATATTGGTGGTGGTACTACCGAAGTGGCGATTATTTCGTTAAACGGTGTCGTGTATTCATCATCTGTGCGTATTGGTGGCGACAAATTTGATGATGCGATTATCAACTACGTTCGTCGTAACTACGGCAGCTTAATTGGCGAAGCAACAGCTGAGCGTATTAAGCATACTATTGGTACAGCCTATCCTGGCGATGAAGTGCTCGAAATCGAAGTGCGTGGTCGTAACCTTGCTGAAGGTGTGCCAAGAAGCTTTACGCTAAACAGCAACGAGATTTTAGAAGCGCTGCAAGAGCCTTTATCAGGTATTGTCAGCGCAGTGATGGTGGCTTTAGAGCAATCTCCTCCAGAATTAGCATCAGATATTTCAGAGCGTGGCATGGTGTTAACCGGCGGTGGTGCATTATTGCGTGACTTAGACCGTTTGCTGATGCAAGAAACCGGTATCCCTGTAATGGTTGCCGACGACCCACTGACGTGTGTGGCTCGTGGTGGCGGTAAAGCGCTTGAAATGATTGACATGCACGGTGGTGATTTGTTCTCAGAAGAGAATTAATGATTAACTGCACAGTGGCTTTGTTAACAGCAATATGTGCTAGCAAAGCCGCGCACAATTTATGAAACCAATTTTCGTTCGTGGCGTTTCAAATCAATTTAGGCTGACACTGGCAATTATTTTGTCGGTGGCTTTGCTTGTTGCGAATCATCGCCTTGATCCTATCCGCCAATCACTCTCTTCTCTGTTAAGCCCATTACAATATTTAGCCAATGTACCCGGTGTGATGCTCGATTGGTCTGCTGAAGCATTTGCGACGCGTAATATGCTTGAATTGCAAAATAAAGAACTGTTGCGTCAACAATTGGTGATGTCTGAACGCTTACAGCGTTTTGAACATGTTCGCCAAGAGAATGAACGACTGCGCGCATTACTCGGTTCTCCTGTTCACATGGACTCACGTAAAGTGGTTGCCGAAGTCATGGAAGTGGCCAGCGATCCGTTTCGTCAGTTTGTAGTGCTCAATCATGGTTCGCAAACTGGCGTTTATGTCGGTCAGCCGGTGGTTGATGCTCAAGGGGTTGTGGGACAGGTTATTGAGGTCAGTGAATTTACCAGTCGCGTGTTAATGGTGTCTGATACGACTCATGGCATTCCGGTTCGTGTTACCCGTAACGACGTGCGAGCGATTGCCAACGGTACGGGCGATATTGACCAAATAGAACTGCGCCATGTGGCGAAAAGTACCGATATTATTGCCGGTGATTTATTAGTGACGTCTGGCTTAGGAAATCGATTTCCAGAAGGCTACCCTGTGGCAAGGGTGATTAGTGTCTCTCGTGACGATGGCCAAAGCTATGCGGTGATCAATGCCCAACCGTTAGCTGCGCTAGACCGTATTCGTTATGTGTTGTTGATTTGGCCTGATGAAACCAAGCCTTTTACTTTACCTGCTGATTTGGTCGGCGTTGTTGCCACCGATCCAGCAAGTGCACCGCAAAATAATGTGCCAGCTAATAGTGAACAACCTCTTGGACAAGCCACAACACCTACACCAACACAAACGTCACTTACAACAACCATTGGAACGGATCCTGCGGCGAATAATACAGCGCCTAATTCATCCCTTAATCCTACTTCTAATTCAGTGGTTGCACCGAATACAAACCAACCCGCTTCATCGTCAACCCCAATTCCTAACACCAGTGAGGTGAACCAATGAGTGCGCATATCGCCAGTGGCCGCTTAGTGGTATGGCTAACGCTCTTTATTGGGATGATGTTTCAAATTATGCCCTTGCCGAGCATGGTAGAAAATTGGCGACCAGATTGGTTGTTGATGGTCATGGTGTATTGGGCGATGGCACTACCGCATAGATACAGTATTCTTACTGCGTGGATACTCGGGGTGATGCTCGATGTATTGCTGGGCGCGACGTTAGGTATTCGCTCCTTAGCGCTATCGCTAGTGATTTATATTGTGGTGCTTATATGCCAACGTTTGCGAAATTACCCTCGTTGGCAACAGTCGCTGGTTATCGCCAGTTTGATATGTATTTATCATGCCCTGATTTTTTGGGTGCAGTTTGTGGTGGTTGGTGCTACACCGTTTGATTTCAATATGTTTTTACCTGCCGTGTCGAGTTTATTTATTTGGTGGTGGGTATTTTGGGTTTTACGCAATATACGCCGTCGATATAAAGTACGTTAATCAGGCCTTCTGATTAAATAGCATCAATAGAGTGAATAAACATGACTTGGGTACTGGCTTCAACTTCACCAAGAAGAAAAGAATTACTCGCGCAAGCGGGGTTTAGTTTTGCAGAGTTTAGTTTTGAACTTGTCGCGCCTGATATAGATGAAACACCCAACGCCAATGAATTAGCGGCAGATTATGTTTGTCGGTTAGCGATAGAAAAAGCCCAGGCTGGGCTGGTATTAAGTGCACAGTTTAGCCAGCCAAGAGTGCTGGGTTCAGATACCATTGTGGTGCTTAACGGCGTCATTTTAGGTAAGCCTGTCGATGCTGAAGACGCTAAGCGCATGTTAACCTTGTTATCTGGCAACACCCATGAAGTGATGACCGCAGTGGCGTTAACCGATGGCAAGCACACCTTAAATCGTCTTTGCCGCACTCAAGTTAGCTTTTGCGAATTATCTGCCCCCGATATCGATGCTTATGTTGCTTCTGGTGAGCCCATGGATAAAGCGGGTGCATATGGTATTCAAGCTTTGGGTGGCTGTTTTGTTAAGTCGATTACGGGCAGTTATTCTGCAGTAGTCGGTTTACCGTTAGTTGAAACTCGAGAATTATTAGCCTGCATGATGCAGCAAACTTAACCTTTTGCTTTAATCGGTCTTCATACGGTGGCGCAACTGCTGTCAATATTACGATTGGAGCATGACCTGAATACAGGTGGCCTATGAACATAAAAGCACAACGTAAAAAAGGCACAGAACTTCTCATCAATGTTACGCCAACCGAAGCGCGTGTTGCATTAGTCGAGCATGGTGTGTTGCAAGAAGTCCACATCGAGCGCCGTATGAAGCGCGGTTTGGTGGGCAATATTTACAAAGGTAAAATTAGTCGTGTGCTCCCCGGCATGCAAGCTGCGTTTGTGGATATTGGTTTAGACAAAGCCGCTTTTCTACATGCCTCTGATATTGTTCCCCATACCGAATGTGTTGCCGATGTCGAAAAAGGCAACTTTGTGGTGCGCGACATTGCTGAGCTGGTTCGCCAGGGGCAAGATATTATAGTGCAAGTGGTTAAAGACCCGCTGGGAACCAAAGGCGCTCGCCTCACTACTGACATTACTTTGCCGTCGCGCTATTTAGTGTTTATGCCTGGTTCTAGCCATGTGGGTGTGTCGCAACGCATTGAGCTTGAAGAAGAGCGTCAACGCCTTAAAAATATCACCTTACCGTACGTCGACGATGACGGCGGGTTTATTATCCGCACCGCCGCAGAAAATATTGGTGAAGACGAGCTGGCACAAGATGCAGCGTTTTTACGCCGAGTGTGGGCCAAAGTGAGTGAGCGTCGTAAACGAAAAGGTGCCACGCTACTTTATCAAGACCTGGCATTACCTGTTCGCATTATTCGTGATTTTGTCGGTACTGAGCTTGACCATATTCAAGTCGATTCACGCCGCACTTATGCTGAATTACAGCAGTTTGCCCAAGAGTTTATGCCAGAAATAGCCGACAAGATTGAGCACTATGCTGGGCCTGCACCTATTTTTGAATTATACGATGTTGAAAATGAAGTGCAGCGGGCACTTGGCCGTAAAGTGGAGCTTAAATCGGGTGGTTATTTAATTATCGACCAAACCGAAGCCATGACCACCGTCGACATCAACACTGGCGCATTTGTTGGCCATCGTAATTTAGAAGAAACCATTTTTAATACCAATTTAGAAGCCACTCAAGCCATTGCCAGACAACTGCGATTACGTAACTTGGGCGGTATTATTATTATCGACTTTATCGATATGTTGAATAAAGAACATCAGGCAAGGGTGCTTGAAAGCTTAAACGCTGCACTTGCCCTTGATCGCGTTAAAACCAGTGTGAGTGGTTTCTCTGGTTTGGGCTTAGTTGAAATGACCCGTAAACGAACTCGCGAAAGCCTTGAACATGTGGTGTGTGGTGAGTGTCCATCGTGTCAGGGAACGGGCACCATGAAAACCATCGAAACGGTGTCTTACGAAATTTTCCGCGAAATTATCCGCTTAAACCGAGCCTATAAAGCCGATGAGTTTTTATTGTATTGCTCGCCTGCGGTTTACATGAGTTTTAGCGGTGAAGAGTCGCACTTATTGGCAGAGCTTGAAGTTTACATCGGTAAACGCATCCGTCTGCAAAACGAACCTCTATATATTCAAAGCAAATATGATGTGGTGATGATGTAGTGTCAACAACTCGGGCAGCAACTATCAACAGGATCTGTTGGCAAATATTGGCGATTACGCTAGTGCTTTTTGCACTGGCTGTTAGCCTTATTCGCGGGTTGTTACCACATATTCCTGAAGTGCGAACCGAGCTGGTTAATTATTTATACACTGAATATCATTTACAGGTACAAATGGATGAATTGAATGCCGAATGGCAAGCTTTTGGTCCTGCACTGAGCATTAAAAATTTAAACCTGCCTCCACAAGCGTCACTGCCTATGACGGTTATTAGCCAAAACGTGCACATAAAGCTCGACTTTTGGCAGTCTCTTTTTACCCTGAGTCCACAAGTTGAAACCGTAGTGTTTGACGGTGTGAGTGTGGCGTTAAATTTGGACCAATTGTCAACCAATGACGACAGCGATCACCGCGACAACAACAGCCAACCGCAAGCAAATGTAGACTGGCTTTATCACTTGTTATTGGAGCAGTTAGCGCATTTTTCGATAACCGATGCCTCATTACAATTAATCAGCAGTGAGCATGACTATCGACCGATTTTTATCGATAACCTTGAATGGCAGAACAGCCAAAATCGCCATCGAGCACAAGGGTTAATCCATGTTGATCAACTTGAATCAAATAATGAGCAGCTGACCTTACGAATTGATCTTAGTGGTGATGGTTATCAGCCAGAGTCTGTTAGCGGGCAGTTATATGTGTCTGCAGAATCGCTTGATTTGGGAGAGTGGGCATCTCGTCAGCATAATGCTCAACAAGCAACTGACAAGATTGAGTTTCAAGGCGTGATCAATTTAGATGCCTGGATGACGTTTGCTAACCGTAAACTTCGTGATGGTGTATTGATCTTTAAACCGAGTTGGTTACAGTGGCAAGATAGTGATAGCCTGCAAAAATTTTCCATTGATTCTGGGGTATTACAATGGACACCTGAGCAAGGTGGCTGGAAAATACGCAGTGACGATTTAGCATTATCGACTAACGAGCAAGCATGGCCACAATTGACACTGGCCCTTGGCGCTCAAAAAGGACAACTTTTTGGTTATATTAATCAAATTATCCCACCTTTATTAACGCCTTTACTGCCTTTAATCCCAGATTTGGGGTTAGAACAAGTTAACCGTTGGCAACAGCTTAATCCTCAAGGCGTTGTAGGGCCAATTCGGTTATACAAACAAGCACAACAACCCCTTATCGCCACCGCCGATATTGAACAATTACAATGGCAGTCATTTAATGCCATTCCCGGATTAAACCCCATTGATTTACAGCTTACATGGGCTAATAATCAACTTGATTTTGCTCTGCCACAACAAGCTTACCAATTTGATTTTGGCGACAGTTTTAGTCATCCATTGGCATTGCAAGGTGAGGCGATGAAGGGCCGAGTCGATTTGACGGCACAACGCCTTACGATTCCCAATATCAACTTAAGCAATGCCGATATTGCATTGCAAGCAGGGGTAAACCTTGACTTAAGCGAGACGAAGCATTTAGCGTTAGCCGCCAACATGAGTATTTTTGATGTAGCCCATGCAGGGCGATATTTTCCGTTAATGGCCATGAGCCCAAGTTTAGTTGATTACCTTAATGGTGGCTTACAAGCAGGTAACATTGAAGACGCGCAAGTGGTGTGGCACGGTGATTTAAGCGGTTATCCGTATCAAGACAGTAGTGGCGTATTTCAAGCTAGTTTTGAGTTAGCGCAAGGCAACTTTAAATTCCAACCGGATTGGCCCGCCGTAAGCGACTTAACCTTGTCGGCATTGTTTGAAAATGCCTTAATGGACCTGCATATTGAACAAGGGATGTTAGGCAAAGTGGTTGTCGATGGTGCCAGGGTGTCTATCCCGCAGCTTGGTAAAGCATCGTTATTAAAAGTCGAAGCCGAGATCAGTGCAGATGGTCAGGCCGCGACTCAAGTCATTAATCAATCACCACTTAAAGATTCAGTCGGCACGACATTAGATGTGGTACAGATAAAACAGCCTATTGGCATTAATTTAGATTTAGCGATTCCACTTTATCAAGGTGGTCAGCAACAACTAAAAGGTCAGGTTAATTTAACCAATAATCCTATTTTTATTGCTAGTCCCGGCTTAGATTTACAACAAGTCACAGGGCAAGTCAGTTTTGTAAATCAATTCATTGAAGCCAAAGATATCAAGGCAAAATTGTTTAAACAGCCGCTGACGTTTAGCGTGAGCACGGGTAAACAAAACGACAACTTTGCCTTAAACGTCAATATGGGTGGCCGCTGGGATCTGGATACTTTATCAAACCAGCTAAATAATCCCATGACAGGTTTATACCATGGCGAGCTTGATTGGGACGGCGCACTGACGATGGTGTTTGACTCAAGCGGTTACAGTTTACAAGTGTCGGCAAATTCAGACTTAGTCGGTGTTGCACTCGATTTACCCACTCCATATGCAAAATCAGCAGACGAACCGAAAAAACTGCGTGCTGATCTAATCGGCGACAATAAACAGTCATCACTGAGCATTAAACTCGGCAACGATGTTGAGTTTTGGGGCGGGTTTAACGCCGAATATGGCGATAACCTGGCATTTTACGATGTGATGGTAGGCCGTCATTTTAAATTAGGTGACAAGCTGAGAAAACAATATGGTCACTTACATCTCGACTTACCAAAAGTTGAGTTAGCGCAATGGTTACCACTGATTAAACGGTTTAGTGCAGCCGCTGAGCCAGAAGTTATCGCATCATCGGTACGAGACCGGATTTTAACTGATACCGAATTATCATCTTTAAATAACCCCACCTTAGCAGCGGTTAACAATGTTCCCGCTCCAGCGGCATTTCCACCACTCGTGGGGATCCATGCCAATGTTGCTCAGCTAAATGTATTAGGCCAATCGTTTGATCAATTACAATTTGACGCCCAACCAACGGAATATGTATGGCGTTTTGATGCGATTTCTGAGCAATTTGACGGTCGAATCGATTTTTACTCAAACTGGCGTGAGCAAGGTATAAAAGTGGTGGCAAATAAACTGCATCTATCGCCAAAGACACAAAAGCTACCATCGACCACACAAGCCGCCATATCAAGTGAAACTGTTGATGCGACTAATGAAGCTAGCATGATTGAGCAAATGCCAACGCTTGCCGTTGATGTGGAGGACTTTAGCGTTTATGAGCTGTCATTAGGGCATTTGGTATTACAAGGTTTACCTACCGAGCAAGGTTATCAATTCCAAACATTATCACTTACCAAGCCTGCGCTATCTTTACAAGCCAACGGTTTATGGTCATTAAATGAGGGTGTCGACAACACTGAGTTTGATGTCAAACTGCTGGCAGACAACTTTGACGACTTATCGACCACACTGGGCATTAACCCTGGCCTCAAAGAGGCGCCGTTAGATCTCAGTGGCAAAGTATCATGGCAAGCCGCGCCCTATCACTTTTCGCTCGACACCTTAAACGGCCAAATTAAGTTTGACCTAGGTAAAGGATATTTATCGGAAATCAGTGATAAAGGCGCACGGGTGTTTTCATTGTTTAGCTTAGATTCATTATTGCGTAAATTGTCGTTAGATTTTTCAGACGTATTTGGCCAAGGGCTATATTTTAATACTTTTGCGGGTAATTTAACCATTGATAACGGGGTAGTAAAAACTACCGATACTGAAATGGATGCCATAGCCGGTAATATGAAGGTGAGAGGGTATACCGACTTAACGACCCAAAGCCTTAATTACGATATTCGCTTTGTGCCGCAATTAGCCTCAAGCGTACCCACCGTAGTATTACTGAGCACCAGTGCATGGACTTTAGGGTTAGGCGCATTTGCATTAACCAAAGTGTTAGAGCCCGTAATTGAAGTGATTTCAGAAATTCGCTTTCGGGTCACGGGCACCATGGACAACCCTGAATTAGAAGAGCTAGAGCGCAAGAGTAAAGAGATCGAAATTCCAAAGGCTATATTGCCGCAACCAGATGAAACCAGTATTGATGCGGTTGAAAGCATCAGCCCAAAAGCGAAAGATACTGTTAGCGACAACGTGGTACCAGAAATTCAATCCGCAACTGAAGAGCCTGTTACACAAGCAAACTCAAACTCTAACTCAATCTCAAATACAAGCTCATACTCACATACAGATGCTAGCAATGTCGTTACGCTACAAGGAGCGCACTATGCAAATCAGCTTATTACAATGCCAGAGCAGTCGCGACGTTCAAGCCAACCTCGCGTTTATCGACTCGCAGCTTAAGCTATTACCGCGTGAACAAGGCGAGCCACAATTGGTGGTATTGCCAGAATGCTGTTTGTTGTTTGGCGGCCATGAAAGCCAGCAATTACAATATGCCGGCAGCGAACATCAAAGCGAGCTAAAAACCGCATTAGCCAATATGGCCAAACAATATCAAGTGTATTTAATTGCTGGCACTATTCCGATGCGTGCCGATGATGGCAGAGTGTTCAGTCGTTGTTATTTTTTTGATGATCATGGCGTCACCCTAGGTCATTACGATAAACTGCATTTATTCGATGTTGATGTTGCCGACGGTACGAAAACCTACCGCGAAAGTGACACCTTTCATCCAGGCGATCACCTGTGTGTTGTCGACACGCCTTTTGGTAAAGTAGGATTAGCGATATGTTACGACATTCGCTTTGGCGATTTGTTTAGAGCGCTGCGTTTAGCGGGTGCTGATTACATCGCACTGCCTTCGGCCTTTACTAAAGTGACCGGAGAAGCGCACTGGCAAGTATTATTACAGGCTCGGGCCATCGAAACTCAATGCTATTTATTGGGTGCAGGGCAATGGGGCCAGCATAATCAAGGTAGCCGAGAAACCTGGGGCCACAGTATGATTGTTGACCCATGGGGTCGTGTCATTGCCGAACGTGCTACAGAGTGTGGTTGGGCCCAAGCCAGGGTTGAGCTCAGTGAGCTACAACGTATACGCCAACAAATGCCGGTGATCGGCCATAATCGTTTCATTGCGCCACAATTAACCCCTGTTTAAGTGGGCGCTTAAGAACCTCATTCGCACTACGCGTTAGCTATTAATAAAAGAGAATTTGAATGCCATTTTTAACCCAAGTAGAGCAAAGCTTATTGCAAGATGGATTAACCTTAGATGGACTGCAGGGTTACTTAAATACGATTCATCAACACAATGTTGATTTTTCAGATCTGTATTTTCAAGCTTGTCGTCATGAGTCTTGGGTATTAGAGGATGGCATTATAAAAGAAGGCAGTTTCCACATTGAGCGTGGTGTGGGGGTGCGTGCTATTACCGGTGAAAAAACGGGTTTTGCTTATGCCGATGAAATTACCCCAGCAGCATTAGATGCCGCAGCAAAAGCCGCGCGTGGTATAGCTAGCGCGGGTGAACAGCATAAAGTAAAAGCATTTACTCGCCAAACTGCTCATAAACTGTATGACAGCGCCGACCCGATTGCAGCGATGGACGAAGTGAAGAAAATCGATTTGCTCAAGCAAGCCGATGCTTATATTCGCAGCCTCGACAGCCGTATTATTCAAGTTGTGGTCAGTTTATCTGGTGTGCATGAAGAGATATTAATTGCCGCTAGCGACGGGACATTAGCCGCCGACATTCGTCCATTAGTGCGTTTTAATTGCAGCGTTATTTTAGAAGATAACGGCAAGCGTGAGCGTGGCAGCGCTGGTGGCGGTGGTCGTCATGACTACAGTGTATTTTTAGCCACTGACGAGGCTGGTTTACCCCTTAGCTTTGAATTTGCTCGTGAAGCGGTGCGCCAAGCTCAGGTTAATGTTCATGCTATTGATGCACCAGCTGGCGAAATGCCAGTCGTGCTCGGTAATGGCTGGCCTGGCGTGTTATTGCATGAAGCGGTAGGCCATGGTTTAGAAGGTGATTTTAACCGTAAAGGCAGCAGTGCATTTAGCGGCAAAATGGGCCAGCAAGTGGCATCAACATTAGTGACAGTCGTCGACGATGGCACGATGGAGAATCGCCGTGGTTCGTTAAGTATTGATGACGAAGGTGTGCCAAGCCAAAAGACCACCTTAATCGAAAACGGTATTTTAAAAGGTTACATGCAAGACAAGCTCAATGCGCGTCTAATGGGCCAAGCGCCAACAGGCAACGGACGCCGCGAATCTTACGCGCATTTACCCATGCCACGAATGACTAACACTTACATGAATGCGGGTGAGTCTAACCCTGCCGACATCATCAAGTCGGTTAAAAAAGGTATTTACGCACCCAACTTTGGTGGCGGACAAGTGGATATTACCTCGGGTAAGTTTGTATTCTCTGCCTCTGAAGCGTATCTCATTGAGAACGGTGAAGTGACGCAAGCCATTAAAGGTGCAACCTTAATTGGTAACGGCCCTGAAGCCATGGGACTCATTTCAATGGTCGGTAATGACTTAGCCTTAGATAAAGGCGTGGGCGTGTGCGGTAAAGATGGCCAAAGTGTTCCGGTAGGTGTGGGCCAACCGACATTAAAAATTGATCGTTTAACAGTAGGCGGTACAGCGTAACAAACGTTAGTGAATGAGCTTAATGCTGAGTGCTACAGTCGATTAAGCTCGTTTATGTATTTGAAACGATTTGTTCTCTAAGGGTTAACTGTATTGCTTACCTGTGCAGTGGATCTCAATGATTGACTGATAAGCAAGGTAGAGACAGGGTATAATTCATTAAGAAAATAGAGCATAAGCTCTAGAGGTGATTATGATTTTAATGAATGTGATTAGGCAATGCATACTGCGCCCTAGACGTATGGCGGGTTGTATTGCGCTATGTTTTAGTGCGTTAGCCTTTACCGGGTTGGCTAATGCTGAAACCGTGAGCTTTGTACAAGCGTGGCAGCAGCTATTGCAAGTGAGCGATCAACTGCAGGCCAAAAATCAACATGTTAACAGAGCCAAAGCGGAAGAAAGTGCCGGTGATGCATTAAACTACCCGTCACTCAATATTGCTGGCAGCTATACGCGCTTAGAAAAACCTATCGAATTAGATTTACAAGATTTAAACCCACTTGCCTCGCTTGATGTCAGCTCATTACCTAGCGCGATTACCGAAGTGTTAGCCACTATTCCCAGCTCAATGTATGTCACGCCATTTACTGAACAAGATGTGTTTCGTGCTAGCTTGCAAGCCATGTGGCCGATTTATACTGGCGGTAAAATTACCGCGGCACAAGGGATTCATGCAGCGCAAGTCTCTGAGACAGAACAAGAGTTTGCATTAGCCAGCCGTGAGTTATTTTTACAATTAGTTGACCGTTATTATGCTGTGTCGGTAACGCAAACGTTGGCCGACACGCAAAAACAGCTGGTGGACTCGTTAAGTTTACATGTGTCACATGCTGAAAAGCTTGAGCAACAAGGGCAGATAGCCAAAGTCGAGCGCCTTAATGCGCAAGTCGCACTCGAAAATGCCAAAGTCGATTGGGGTAAGGCGAAGCGCCAATATGAAATGGCCGAAATCGCATTAGCGAGAATGCTACACGTGCCAGCGGTTAATCCAACGACCGCGTTATTTATGCTTGATCAGCAACCGTCCTTATCGCGCTTAAGCCAGCTAACCTTAACCCAACATCCTGCGTTAAAACTGCTTGAGGCTAAAGAAGCGCAAGCCAATGGATTGGTCGATTTAGAAAAAGGCGGCTATTTTCCAACGGTGTATTTATATGGGAATTACACCTTATATGAAGATGACAGCTTATTTTCTCAAGTGGAACCAGACTGGATGGTCGGCGTCGGTGTGAGTATTCCGCTTATTAGCCGTGACGGTCGCAGTGGTAAAGTGCTTGCAGCGAAAAGTGCATTACTGCAAGCGCGATATACCAAGGCGCAAACTCGACAAGATTTAAGCTTATTGATAGACCAAAGCTATCGGCAAATGCTGCAAGCCAAAGAAGAGGTTGATGCACTCGACACCTCACTCGCACTTGCCACTGAAAACCTACGCTTACGCGAATTAGCCTTTAATCAAGGGTTATCCACCTCAATTGACCGTGTCGATGCTGAGCTGAGCTTAACGGCAGTAAAAACCAAGCAGTTAGGGGCAAAGTATCGCTATATGCAAGCCTATGCCAAAGTCATGGCCGTGAGTGGTCAAGTAGATGAATATGTTAATCGAACTCAAATTCAGGGAGCTTCACATGCGGACTAACAGAGTGATCGCAGTATTCGCATTGGTGCTGTTATTGTTATTGCTGGGTTACGGCATCACGCTGGCATTTACGCCCAAACCATTGGTGCTACAAGGGCAAATAGAAGCGCGTGAATATAATATCTCATCTAAGGTACCTGGCCGTGTTGAACAAGTCCTAGTGCGTAAAGGTGACATGGTTGCTAAAGGTGATATTTTATTTGCCATTAGTAGCCCAGAGTTAGATGCTAAATTAATGCAAGCTCAAGGTGGCTTAGACGCGGCAACTGCGATGCAGCAACAAGCGGATAACGGTGCAAGACAACAAGAAGTCACTGCCGCACAAGAGCAATGGCGCAAAGCAAAAGCGGCCACTGAGTTACGAGTTAAAACCTATCAACGGGTTGAAAATTTGTTTGATGAAGGCGTAGTCGCCAGGCAAAAGCGTGATGAAGCTTATACCCAATGGCAAGCTGCTAAATATACTGAGCAAGCCGCTTATGCTATGTATCAAATGGCACAAGAGGGCGCGCGCAGTGAAACCAAAGCCGCTGCCGCTGGGCAAACTCGTATGGCTGAAGGTGCGGTAAAAGAAGTGAACGCCATTTTAGCCGACAGCCAAATGCGTTCACCTAAAAAAGCTGAGGTGAGTGACGTATTATTGCAAGCAGGTGAGCTTGCGCCGAGTGGTTTTCCTGTGGTGAGCATTATCGATATGAATGATGCCTGGGCAGTAATGCAAGTGCGTGAAGATCAGTTGAGCCAATTTAAGCAAGACCAAACCTTAACCTTAGATATCCCAGCACTGCAACAACAGGTTGAATTTGTGGTGTCGCACATTAGCGTAATGGGCAACTTTGCGACGTGGCGCTCAACCGAAAGCGGCCACGATTTTGATATGCGTACCTTTGAAGTGGAGTTAACGCCAAAGCAGCCAATAACTGATTTGCGCGTCGGCATGTCGGTTTTATTTCGTATCGACAAACTTGACCAATAAGTCGCATCACAAGGCTTAATGATGAGACAGTTAATTAAGCGAGAACTTAAAAGCCTGTGGCACTCACCATGGCAGCTAGCACTGATGAGCTATATTCCGCTTATTGGTGTGCTGGCTCTATGGTGGCTGTTTAGTGCGGGCTTGCCACGGCAACTGCCTGTGGCGTTAGTGGATCTCGACAACAGCCAAATAAGCCGAATGTTGAGTCGGCAGCTTGCGGCCAATTCTGTCATTGCCCCACAGTCGTTTGCTAATGAGGCGCAAGCGATAGATGCCATGCGCCAAGCTAAAGTGTACGCCATGGTCGTGTTGCCTTATCAGCTAAAAAAAGACCTGTTAACCGCTAAGCAACCCACGATTGATATTCGTTATAACAGCCAGTTTTTACTGGTGGGCAAGCTGCTTTCAAGCCAATTACAGTTGAGCCTAGCGGAAGGGCTAACCCATATAGGTCAGCAACGCTTACTACTTAATGGTGCCACTAAAGCCACTGTTGATGTCAGTCTCACGCCTATTACTAATCAAACAACGGCATTATTTAATCGTAATAATAATTATGTTGGCTTTTTAGTGCCGCCCATTTTGATTGCGTTATGGCAATTATTATCGATGTTAGTGTTTGTTAACAGCTTAAATAAAGAGCTTATTCTGCATCAAGACCGCTATTACTTACCGAGTAATATAGGGTCGCTTATCGCCACTAAAGTCTTGTTTTACAGCCCGATAATGTTGTTGCATGGTGGGTTTATTTTATTGTGGCTATATCACTACTTAGGCTTGCCAGCAGCAGGTGCTTTGGTTGATTTAATGCTGGCACAGTCGGCTATGCTATTAGCGTTGTGGTTATTGGTATTAGTGATATTTATGGCGATGCGAGACGGTGCGCGCACCGTGAGTTTTTGCACTGCATTATTTGCCCCCGCCTTTGCATTTATGGGGATTACTTTTCCAGTGAATGATATGCCTGTGCTTGCACAGTGGTGGCGTTTAGTGATGCCATCGAGCCATTATATCGACTCGCATGTAAGCGTGATCAGTTATGGCGCGCAATTACCTCAAGTGTTAGCGCAAATCAGTTCGTATTGGGGCTTTTTATTATTGCTGCCAATCATTGTGTTATTAGCACATAAAGCCAAACAAGTACCACGCACCGAGTCGGCGACCATCACCGCAGGTCAGGAGGTGATCCAATGAACTTCTGGCAAATAATGCTTGCTGAATTTAAGGCCATTTTAGCCGACAAAGCCATTGTGGTGACCTTGTTTGGTGGTGTGTTATTTTATTCAGTGTTGTATCCACTACCTTATTTGCAACAAGTACCTACAGAGCAACAAGTGGTTGTTATCGATCATGATAATTCATCGCTGAGCCGGTTGGTAACACGTCATGCCGATGCCAGTGCCAAAATTCATGTTGTGGCTAATTTGGGCAGTATTGATGAAGCTAAAACCTGGATTAGTGAAGGGAAAGCCCACGGTTTGTTAGTGATCCCAGCTAATTTTAGACGAGACTTATTGTTAGGAAAGGGCGCAACGTTAAGTTATGGCGGCGATGCCAGTTACTTTTTGATTTACTCCGCCGTGGCAGAAGGGTTAGTCGCAGCAGGTATGGATGCCAGTAAAGACGTGCAGCTCATTGGTTTGCTGTCGCGTGGGCAAAACCCGCAACTGGCGCAGCAAAGCGTTAACTCTATTAATATTAACGCTGTGCCGGCATTTAACCCTAGCTTGGGTTACACCCCTTATGTGGTGCCGGGGCTCTTTTTACTTATATTGCACCAAACATTATTAATTGGCACTGGCATTTTAGGCGCAGGCCAGTGGCGTAAAAAAGGCTACTGGCAGCAAGTGCGTCCTACTCAGTTAGTGTTGGCGCGTTTAAGTGTATTTTTACTGATTTATAGTGTGTTTAGCAGTTTTTATTTGGGTTACTGCTTTTATTGGTATCAAGTCAGTGTTGCGGCAACCATTATTGAAGTGGGCTTATTTATGCTGCCGTTTCTGTTAGCCACAGGCGCCCTAGGGATTGTGTTGAGTAGTTTGTTTATGAGGCGAGATTTACCCACTCAGTTGTACTTACTCATGTCGATGCCGGTGCTATTTGTGTCTGGGTTTGTGTGGCCTATAGCATTAATTCCAGAACCATTAGTATTAGTATCTCAAGTTATTCCTGCCGTGCCCGCCATTATGGGCATGCTAGAACTCAATCAACTTGGTGCGGGGTGGTTAGCGGTTATGCCTAAATGGCTGCAGCTTTGGGGATTATTTGCGGTGTTTGCGTGTATCGCAATCATGAGGGTAGCCGCGAGGCAAAAACAGGCTAAAGCGATGTTAAGTTAAACGCGCGATCACATTCAACATAGTTAAGTGTTGCCGAAGTAAAAAGACAGGCATCGCAATGATTGACCTGTCTATCGCATCACACTCAGCTAGATATGATGTTGTTATACTCATGAGTATTAACTGATTGGCGTTAACCATCGCGGTTATTTGGTCGCTCTCCAATTACAACATACCTGTTTGTACTGTGTTTAATGTCGCTTCTAAACGCTCAAGGTTATGCTTATAAATACTACTGCTATCGACTTTAGCTGCGCGTTTAAAGTCAGCTAATGCCCCTAAATTATCATTGTTCATTAACTTCATTACACCACGGTTGTTGTAAGCATAAGCACGCACAGACATCGAAGGAATGGCCACTAAAGAACGCGCGCTTTTTACCGCAGCACTGCACGCTTTTTCCGCTTTTTCCATGTCCGCCATTTGCACGTAACCGGCACATAAGTTCACATTACGAGAATAGTCGTCTACTGTATATTTGCTGGCAGATAGCGTCGCTGTTAACCCTTCTTCAACATTACCCGCTTGCAATGCGCTCACGCCTGGTACGTCTTCAACAAGTACCATTTTGTATGCTGTACTACTCATGTTTTGACCTTGAGTATTCGCCATTACACTGGCAGATGCGGTTAATAGTAATGTGGCACTAATTAGACCATTAATGATGCTCTTGTTCATGATGTCGCTCCGTGTGAGGTTTGTGTAGCGCCGTGCTACAGCTGAACTTTAGTGAAAAGACACATAGGCGACAAACGATAAAAAACGCATTAATGGGTTAAAAAAACTCACTTATGGTGGTTTGATAGTTTTGTTTAATTACTCGCCAGCGGCAATTAATGTTGTGTGTTTCATGACATGGCCATCAAACGATTTTATTTAACCTCCACAATTTTGACTGAACCTGAAACCTTAACAACTTACACATCCTTTTATAAACCCTCTTCAACGGTATCAAGGGGTTTAATACTGGTAGTTTGTAAACCAAATTGACATAATTAAAGTCTATTTTTACTTATAGAGAGCTGCTTTTTTAAAGTTTTAATGTCTTTACATCAATAAGATAGAGCATGTAGGATTATAACTAATACTTAATCAAAGGCAGCCAGAAACTATTGGCAATAATCACTGATTTTCAGCCTGAATGTGGCTGATAATGCTAATAGTATATTTAGGATTAATGATAATGTTTATTGAAGCCTCTAAATTTTCTTTTGTGAAAGAGCTTGAAGCCAATTGGGAAATAATTCGGGATGAATTTCTTGCACTGCCAAAGGACTCATTTGATCCATGGGTTCAACAACAAATGCATGGTCAAGGCTGGAGTGTCTTCGGTTTGTATGCGCTTGGGAATCGTGTTGAAGATGCATGTGTTAAATGTCCTCAAACTGCAAAGCTCCTTGAAAACATCGGCGGCATTTCTCTTGCTGGTTTTTCGTTACTAGCCCCCCATACACACATAGCACCACATGTCGGCTGGGCCAATAGTGTATATCGTTTACATCTTGGATTAGTGGTGCCACCTGACTGTAGGCTTCGTGTTGCCAGCGAAACCCGTTATTGGGAAGATGGTAAATGTTTAATATTTGATGATACGGCTGAACATGAGGCTTGGAATGATTCTGTTCAATATCGTGGCACATTAATGTTGGACTTTCTTCGGCCAGATATTTGTTCTTTCACAGAAGATATGGTGCCAGACGACGTTAGACAATACGCTGAACAGCTATTGAAGCGATAATAAACAGTTTAATAAAGTCGTTATCACTCTAATTATTAATTACTTTCGTCATGAAAGCTTTTAAGGATCCAATCGATCAGCAGTTTTACTTCGGGGCGCTGTTGCTCATTTGTATGGCGGGTAAGGTAGTAGCGGTCATGGCTGTAAAGTGGGTGAGAGAAGAGTGGAATAAGGGTGTTGTTATCAAACCAGGCTTGGCTAATGGGCAGTGGAATTAAAGCCACACCTAGTCCTTGCTCTGCGGCGCGTGCGACGCTGAACATACTGTCTAATTGTATAATTTGTTTTGGTTTAAATTGCTCAAAACCGACATTTTCTGCCCATTGATGCCAGGCGTAAGGTCTAGCTTTATGCAGTATTAACGGCACTGTTGTCAGTGCTTTAAAGCCTTGAAAATGCAGTTCGCTGTGAAGTTGTGGGTTACAGGCAGGGATATACGTGATGGGAAATAAATCGTAAACATCTTCACTCGGTTGTTGCTTACCCGACAGCATAATCGACACATCAGTATGCTTAATGACATCACTGCGCGACTTAATGGTTTCAAGTTTTAGATTGATATTAGGGTATTTCGATGACCAACCAATGAGTTTTGGCATAAACAATTCACTGGCAAAAAATTCAGGCATGGAAATGCTCACTTCAAGCATTCGGTCAGACTGATTAAACTCGCTAACGGTATTGACCAGTTGTTGCATAACAGGCTCTATGGCTTGATAAAAGCGTGCCCCGACTTCGGTTAATGCTATTGAGCGTGTTTGGCGGATAAACAAACTTTGGTTTAATGTTTCTTCTAGTTGTTTAATTTGATGACTTACCGCAGAAGGCGTTAAATACAGCTTTTTAGCGGTTTCTTTAAAGCTTAAGCATTCAGCAGCAACGCAAAAACAGCGTAAACCGCGCATAGAAGTGTGTAAAGGCAGCATTCAATTCTCAACAACTATAATGACTTTTCATAGGGTAAATGACACAGATGACAATCATTGGCGGGATTATCCATAACTGACATTGTCACTTAACTCAAATTGACCACTAACCTGATTTGATAACTGTTTAGCGGGTTAATAGTTAATACAGCAAAGATTAGACCATTGTTAATATATATTTAAAACAATGTGTTAATTAATCTTGGAGGGTGTTATTGAGTCGTGATGGTGCCTAGCGAATAAGTATACGCACCACAGTAGTGCAGTATCGGTTAGGTAACCTCGTTTAGGCAATCTCGTTTAGGCAACATCAAGCAGGGCTAGTGCTGAGTGAATTTTATCGACTAGAAATAAAGTGTTTCTTTTTGCTCGCCATCAATAAAGATGTCGCACTTGTCAGCAGTGCTGTTTTTCGCTGATTGCACAATACTGGCTACCACGCCAAAAGCTCCACCTTGGTCGCCTAGAACCGAACCAAAATAGCAATCGCCCTTAACAGCCATACCTTTGTATTTAGCGTTAAGATGTTGAGTTGGGGTCATTGGTGGGAATTGACCTTGCATAATAGCGTCGCCATTAGCAATAAGTTGCAGTTTGTTTTTTTCTTTGTCGTATATGCCACCAAAGATGATGGTTTGATCATTAACCACAACCGTTTTATTTTGTGCCACGATAGGTGGTTTAGCTGCACAAGCAGTAAGAAGCACGCCTGCAGTTAAGGTAGAAATTACATAAAGTTTGCGCATTATTGTTCCTTAGTATGCGTCGAAAGACGTTTACCTGTCTCTCGTATTAATAAACTAGCCCTGTTTATAAATTGAATTGATTTAAAAACCATTGAAATACAGCAACAACACTGTTTACTGTATTTCGGTCGCTATTGTAACAACTTATCAACGAATGCCAACCACAAAAAAGCCTGCTGAGTCAGCAGGCTTTAGGTTACTGTAATTGAAAATAATTACGATAAGGTGACAAAAAAGCTTAACGTAGTAACGACACCTTTTGGTGTTGTAGCCGTTAAGGTGACTTGGCCAATACCCGATGCGTCTTCATTTTTCAGGGTAAATGATGTTGACGTACCGCCAGCGGAGTTTTGACTCGGTACGCTATAACCTGCAAATTGTAAGTCACCCAATGTGCTTGTTACCGTTAAGGTCGTGCCCGCAGGTAAGATTTGGTTAGCACTGTCAGCGAGTTGCACCTTAAATGTCTCTGTAGTGCCATTGGCGATATCAGTACCAGTGTTATTAATCACAGTCCCGTTTTTGCTGACAATAATGTTGGCTGTTGAACCTGACATGGTTAACACCAGGGCTTTACG
Source organism: Shewanella sp. MF05960 (assembly GCF_050849305.1). Taxonomy (NCBI): domain Bacteria; kingdom Pseudomonadati; phylum Pseudomonadota; class Gammaproteobacteria; order Alteromonadales; family Shewanellaceae; genus Shewanella; species Shewanella sp. MF05960. The sequence continues at coordinate 85,770 of NZ_JBOZPS010000007.1, forward strand.
GATATACGTTGTCATGGCCGTGCTGTCGCATAAACTGCCCAAGCACTGAGGGCCATTAAATAAATCGTCAGCGACTTTGTATTCGTCGCTTGATTTTGTATTAAAGTACACCTCACCTGAATCGCGAACGCCAGATTCATTGTCATCTCTAAAGGCATCAGGTAAATCAACAAAACCGCCAGTATTATAGGTTTCAATATCCATACCGTTGCCACTACAAGCAATGAGTACCGATCCGCTTAAACAGCCATTAACTGCAGCGCCGTCAGCATCGTCAAATACATTATTGCCATTGGTGTCGAAGAAGGTCTCGTGGCCAAGCGCATAAGCCAAAATGGTGATGCGGTGATCGCTTACGCGAGGTGAGGCAGAGGTCCAGGTAACTGCACAGGTGCCACTTACGACAGTACAAGATGGTTCGATTTGGCCACCTTCTGCAGTAAAGTTAATCGTGGTGTCATCTGGCGCAGGGTTACCAAAACTGTCTGATGCATAAACCGTCATGGTGACAGCTTCGCCATTGTAATCGCCAGCCTCAGGGTTAGATGTCGATGCTGAAATACTAAAACCCAATTGCTGTGGCAAACCAGTATTGACAGTTAATAGTTCTGATTGGGTTGTGATGGTTTGATTGGCATCTGAAGTTGAAGCCATCACCCGAACAGGTGTAGGGATTGTTCCGGCTTGTACACGAACACTGACTAAGCCTTCTGAGTTAGTCACGCTGCTATCAGTAATGTCATTGTTGATAAATTTCAAACCACCGACTGAGCTGTCTAATGTAAAATCAACTTTTTGTTGTATTGCCGGTTGGCCACTTGCACTACTCACTAAAAAAGTGACTAAAGATGATTCTGTTGAGCCCGTACCGCCAGCACCTTTAATGCGGATTTGGTTAGGTTCAGCAGAGATAAAACTAATATTCGACAAGGTTTGACGGGCTAATGTAAAAGGTAAACTTGCCGTTAAGCTGGTGCCATTGACGATAGCCGTCGCAATGATTGTATCGCTGTGCTCACTGTTACCGCTGCAGCTGGAGTCAGAAAACGTTGACCTTGCCGAGCCTGAAATACTGGTCACAGGTGAATCAAGATTAGCATTACTCGTGATCATACAATCAGAGCTAAAACTGATGCTGGTTGGGTTTTGTAAACGAGTAATTGTGCCATCTATCGCTTCTGTCACTAAGGTGGCTGTAACGCCAAAAGTCCCGCCAGCACTAATGGTATATTCGCCATCGGTATCTGCGGTTAGTGTTGTCCCTAAGACGTTTTCAACGAAGTGTCCTGTCGCATCATACGAGCCGATCTTTATCGTGCCATCGGTCGGCACATCACTTGTTGCTAATACTTCATAGGCGCTGCTGCTGGTTAGAGTGGTGCTGTCGTATTCTGTTGTTGCTGTGAGTAAGCTAGCGCCTAACTCTGTATCTGTCGGAGTGAAGTTAAGTGTGGCGATACCTGAAGTTTTAGTTAATGCTGTTGTTGGCGTTAATGAAGCGCTTCCGGCATTAAAGGTTACTATTTGATTGGCAATGCCTAGGTTATTGCTGTCGGTCAGTTGCGCGTTTAGCTGTACTGTATCGCCAACATTGAAACGTGTGATTACACCGCTACTGTCACTAATCGATACCGTAAAGTTAGTTGCTTCTACAGGTGCTGTAGTGGTGTATTCTTTAAACTGATAATTACGGCTGGCACTGACGGCATCAGCATCATCTGGCGTATAGGTCACGCTTAACGTGCCGGCCTCTGTGCTGGTGGAGCTGACGATTGTTGAGGCGATACCGTTCGTGTTGGTTAATACAGACGCTGTGCTTAGCGTGGCATTACTGGTGCTAAATTCAATGAGTGCACCGCTAACATTAGCGTTACCCAATTTAAGCTGTGCTACCGCACAAAAGCTGTTTTCGATATCAAAAATTAAACTGTCGGTACCGGTATCGCATTGGCCATTGACCACATTTTGATAACTAACCGACACGTTGTAGCTGTCATCTGATGTATCTGAATCGGTGCCATCAGCGGCACCGTTACAACCTGTAAATACCAACATTGAAGCAAGAGATAGAAAAAGTGCACGTATCGTTGTTTCAAGCCGCATTAGCAACATCCTTATTGATTAATCAGATAAATTGAGAGTAAATTTTAGTCTTTAATTTCAGAGCGTAAATTTTAGTCTTTAATTTCAGAGCGTAAATACTTATACAGCTCTTTTGACGACTTTGACTCTGGGCCTTTGGCTAATTCTTTATTAGCTTGGCGGATTAATTGACGTAATTTTTGACGGTCTAATTGTGGGTATTGGTCCAATAAGCTTTGAACTTCATCGTCACCATTAGTCAATAAACGCTCACGCATTTTTTCAAAAATCTGTATTTGAGCTGCTTCATTATTGTTTTTGTTCAACACTTTATCGAGTGCTGCTTCAATAGGTTCATGCTCAAATCCGCGCATCAATTTACCAATATATTGTAAATGACGACGATAGGCTTCAGTTTTTTGCTTGATCAGTTTTGTTTTTAGAATCGCATCATATAGAAATTCATCTAAACCCATTTTGTCTAATTGAGTTTTGCTCAGCGCCACTAGACGCATGCCAAGTGCTTGAGCATCCTCGCTTTCTTTTTTAACGCCTGTTCTGCTGACATAGTTGTCATCATTATCATAGGGCTGCTGAAACAGTTCAGAATCGCCAACAATCTTCATAGTCTTAAACCTCGAGTCAATATGCCTTAATGATAGCATTTATTTGGCATTGAATATGCAGATTTTATTCAAGATAACGGGTTGGTTATCAATCGCCTTTTTAATTTGATATGCTAGCGACAATTAGACTAATTAAAGAGTAAATTTGTGGCTTCTCATCCTTCTTCAGCGCCTAGCGCCAGTGAACCAACACCAAGAATTGATTCTGAATTATCAGCACTAAAAGATGCCGTAGCCGTTGCATTAGAGTATGCCAAACAATTGGGCACTACTGCTGCAGAAGTCGCGATTAGCAAGCAACAAGGTTTGTCGGTATCGACTCGCGAAAAAGAAGTCGAAACGGTCGAGTTTAATAAAGATGGTGCATTAGGGATTACCATTTACCGTGATGGCCGCAAAGGTAACTCTTCAACCTCAGATTTAAGCCCAGAGGCTATCCGTGAAGCCGTAAGAGCGGCAGATGGTATTGCAAAATATACCTCAGAAGATCCATTTAGTGGTTTGGCCGATCCCGCTTTAATGGCACAAGATATTCGTGATTTACAGCTATATCACCCACAAGATATTGATGCTGAAGAATTAGCGCAATTGGCTATTCGTGCAGAAGCCGCGAGTTTGTCGGTAGACAGCCGCATTCGTAACTCCGATGGTGCGAGTGCTAATGCGCATACTGCCGCCAGAGTGTACGGTAACAGTCATGGTTTTTTAAACGGTTATTGCAGCTCGCGTTACAGCTTAAGTTGTGTTGTGATTGGCGAAGAGTCAGACGGAAATATGCAACGTGACTACGACTATACCGTGGCGCGTAAATATCATGATTTGTTGTCACCTGAAGCGGTAGGTTTACAAGCAGCAAATAAAACCTTAAGCCGCTTAGATGCTCGTAAAATTGCCACGGCAAAAATGCCAGTATTGTTTGCGCCAGAAATTGCCACCGGTTTAATGGGCCATTTAATCGGTGCCATTAGTGGTAGCAGTATTTATCGTAAGTCGAGCTTCTTAATGGAAGCCCTAAATACTCAAATATTCCCAGACTGGTTTAGTATTGAAGAGCAGCCACATTTAATTGGAGCCCTGGCCAGTGCTAATTACGACAGTGAAGGTGTCGCCACCCAAGATCGTCGCATTATTGATCGTGGCAACCTCGAGACATACTTATTAACCAGTTATTCAGCACGTAAACTCGGTATGACCAATACTGGCCATGCGGGCGGTATCTATAATTGGACATTAAGCCACACCAATCAAACATTTGATGACTTGGTTAAAACCATGAATACCGGCTTAATTGTTACGGAAGTCATGGGCCAAGGCGTTAATGGCGTTACGGGTGATTATTCTCGCGGCGCAGCGGGTTTCTACGTTGAAAACGGTGAAGTAATGTACCCCGTCGAAGAAATTACCATCGCGGGTAACTTAAAAGACATGTTTAAAGGCATTCAGGGCATAGGTAAAGATCGCGACTTGCGTTCATCTATTCGTACTGGTGGTATTTTGCTCAGTGAAATGAAGATTGCCGGTAACTAATTTGTTACAAATAACCTCAGCCAAGCGCGTAATCGCTGGGTTGTGATGCATTAGCTTTAGTTAATACTTTCGTTAAAGACCTCTTATCGGCCGATAAGAGGTCTTTTTATAACCAAAATTGTCCATCTTGACGCTTTATATATCTACTTTACCTTTCTTGACAGTCGTTTACGCATACAAAGAGTCATAATACTGAAAATGTAGCTAAGCGGTTAATGGAGTAATTATGTTTAACAAGAAAGTAAGCCGATTGATATTGTTGTCAACGGTTGGAGCTGTACTTTTAGGGTGTGGCTCTGATAGCAGTAGCAGTAGCAGCGATGTTGCTTATGTACAATATTATAATGCATCACCTAACAGTACTTCTACATCGTTAGTGCTTGATGATTACGCTTACACAGCCATCGACTTTGCTGATGCAATGCCTCGTTATGGCTACAGCGTGGGGAGCACAGATTTAGATATTTATGGCCAAGATGAAGATGGTCAAACGGTCACGGTATATAGTGATACTGTCAGTTTAGAGGCTGATGATAATCACTTATTCGTGTTATACGGTGATTACCTTGACCCACAATTACTGGATATAAACTACAACCGCGATGAAATGGACGAGCTTAACGCGGATGATGATTACGAATACAGTAAAATGCAGGTATTAGTGGCTAACGTCGCAACAGACGAAGGCACATTTGATGCGTACATCTCACTTGATACTCAAAGTATTGACGATGCAGTGATGATAGGCAGCGCAGCATATAGCACGTATACCGACTCAACCATTCTTGATACCGACGATTACATTGTGTACCTCACGACAGCGGGTACTAAAGATGTGGTTTACACCACTGGCAGTATGGACCTCACCACTGAAACGGTTTATAAATTTGTGATCCGTAACAGTTTTGGTGCAGGCGACATTAAAGTCACCATCGACAGTGTTGATTCTACAACAACGCCAGATAACTATGCAGCGTTAGAAGCCACTGCTGACTACCGAGTGTTTAACGGACTTGAAACGCAAAACATTGATATTGATGTGGTCAGTAAGCAAGAAACACAGTATTTATATGATGTTGCATCTTTTGCGGTAACAGATTACCAATCAACGTCGTTCAACGATTATGGTATTACGGTGAGAGATGCCACCAGTAAAACCAAGTTATTCGATAATTTATTGGTCACCTTTAACCAGGATGATGTTAAATCGCTACTGATTTACCAAAAAGCCGACAGTTCTGTTAAAGGCATGGTTATCTCTCAAGACTTACGCCCACGCGCATACGAATATAAAGTCGATGTTGTTAATTTATCTTATGATTACAATGATTTAACTGTGTATTTTGTTCGTGACTCAGAAACCATTGAAACGGCAGAATACACCTTGACTGACTTAGACTTTGTTGAACAACAGAGCTTAACGTTACCTTCTGACGACTATGAAATTAACATCGTCTATGAAGACGACAACGGCACGCAAACATTAGTGTATCAGTCTGAATCTCTAAGTATTAGCGGTAGCAACAACTTTACCTTTATCCTTACGCCAGACACAGAAAGTGCACTAGGTCATCGATTAACCTCGTTGCAGTAACTGAGCTTAAAACGGGTATCGATTATAAGATGTCATTCGATACCAAAGCTGTAAATAAGCCAGTGTAAAAGCTAAAAAGCCGATATCAGTGATATCGGCTTTTTTATGAGGTTAATGCGCTATGAGGCTAATTTATCAAGGTTATTCGTCTTGATCATCGTCGACTTTAACGCCCCATACATCATGTTCATCCGCGTGAATAATTTGTACCCAAACTTGGTCGCCTGGTTGCACGTCAAACTCGTCGGTTAAGTACACTTTACCGTCAATTTCTGGTGCGTCCATGTATGAGCGACCAATAGCACCTTCGGTGTTCACTTCATCAATTAAGATTAAATACTCTTGACCAATACGGGCTTGCAGCTTGTCGGCACTGATCTGTGCTTGAACCGCCATAAAGCGTTGTAATCGGTCTTCCATAACATCATCAGGTACATGGTCTGGTAAATCGTTGGCTTTGGCACCTTTTACTGGCGAGTATTTAAAACAACCTACGCGATCAAGTTGTGCTTCTTCTAAAAAGTCTAATAGCTCTTCAAACTCTTCTTCGGTTTCACCTGGGAAGCCAACAATAAAGGTTGAACGAATCACTAATTCTGGGCAAATCTCGCGCCATTTAGCAATGCGTTCTAACACTTTGTCTGAGCTACCTGGGCGTTTCATCAATTTAAGGATGCGCTTGTTAGCATGCTGAAACGGAATATCTAAATACGGTAAAATGCTGCCTTGCGCCATTAATGGAATAATGTCATCCACATGCGGGTAAGGGTATACATAGTGCAGGCGTACCCACACACCTTGCTTAGCTAATTCTTCACAAAGCTGCTGCATGTGAGTTTTGACTGGCATGCCATCCCAAAATGCCGTTTTATGTTTTACATCAACGCCGTAAGCTGAGGTGTCTTGTGAAATGACTAATAGCTCTTTTACGCCTGCGTTAACTAAACGCTGGGCTTCACCTAATACATCACCAATCGGGCGAGAGTCTAAATCACCACGCATTGAAGGGATAATGCAGAAAGTACAACGGTGATTACAGCCTTCAGAAATTTTCAAATAGGCGTAATGTTTTGGCGTGAGTTTGACGCCGTGATCTGGCACTAAGTCCATCAGTGGATTGTATTTTGGCTTTGCAACATGCAAGTGCACTTGTTTAAGCACTTCGTCATAAGCATGCGGGCCAGTTACGCCTAATACGTTAGGGTGTAGCTCAATAATTTCGTCTTTCTTAACGCCTAAACAGCCTGTTACGAGCACTTTACCGTTTGCGGCTAATGCTTCGCCGATGGTTTCTAACGATTCTTGTACTGCGCTGTCAATAAAGCCACAGGTATTAACAATAACGAGGTCGGCATCGTCATAACTGTTAGTTACGTCATAACCTTCGGTACGTAATTGGGTGAGGATCCGCTCTGAGTCGACGAGGTTTTTTGGACAGCCCAAGGAAACAAACCCGATTCGATTACCAGTGCTTGGAGTGCTTGGGCTGTTTGCTTCAAGGGTTTTGACTGGAATATCGAGCGTGGTGGTTTGTTTCGGTGTAAAAGTTTCAACTGTCATAAGATCTCACACATAGAGTTTGCGATTATCGTCGCGATAAAATTGCGCGGATTATACCTGAAAGTCGTAAAAGGTATAGATCCAATGTGGTTGAAAAGTATACTGCAAAAGCAGTGCGAGTATAAATAAAAACGGCGTGACATCTGTAGATGCCACGCCGAAGGGTGTTGAGCATGCGTTTGTTATGGGTTATAGCAAACGCATCGTGTCAGTTATGCACATTATTTATGCATATTAGTTACGCACATTAGTTACGCACATTAGTTACGCACATTAGTTAGTGCGGTAACGGCTTAAAATCTTACCTAAGTTAGCCGATGCTTTCGTTAGATCTTTCACACCATGTGATGATTGTTGCGATAGCCCGCGGATAACATTCGATTTATGACGAATTTCAGTCAGTTCTTTAGCGATATCATTCGCCACAGCACTTTGCTCTTCAGACGAAGTAGAAATCTGGAAGCTCATGTCCATAATAGAGCGCGAAGATTCGGCAATAGCATCAATGTCAGTACCAATATTACTGATTAAATCACTACTGGTTTGTGCTTGTTTAACGGTGTCTTGAGTGATGCTGTCGATGTTTAGCGTTTCACTTTGCAGTAGCTCAATCATTTTATGAATTTCTACCGTTGCAGCCTGAGTGCGACCCGCAAGGGTACGGACTTCATCGGCAACCACGGCAAAACCACGACCCATTTCGCCTGCTCGTGCCGCTTCAATGGCGGCATTAAGCGCCAGTAGGTTGGTTTGGTCTGAAATCGCATTAATGGTGGTGATCACTTCATTAATGTTGGTGGCATTGATCTTTAGGGTATTAACCGAGTTGGAGGTTTGCTCAATGTATTGAGACAATTGTTTAATTTCGTTAATTGCACGTTTTGCTCTGTCGTAGCTTTGGCGAGTATATTCTGAGTCTTGCTCCACACGCTCGGTAGAGTTGCGCGCAATATTAGACACTTCAGCGGCAGAAGCTGTCATCTCTTCCATTGCGGTAGCAACAGAGTCGAGTGATGCATACTGTAGGTCGATTTGTTCAGCACTTTGTTCTGCATCGCGAGCAAAAGAGTCTGAAGTAGTATGCAAGGTATCGGTGTTTGTTTTAACCGCAATAACCAGTTCACTTAAGGTGTCCATAGCTTTGTCTAGTGCACAGCCAATCGTACCAAACTCGTCACGGCCAGGGTGAAAACCTAAACGTGATGTTAAGTCGCCTTTAGCAATTTTTTCTGTGGTATCCCATAACACCCATAGCGCACCGCCGATAAATGTAGCGTTCCAATAAATGACCAACGCAAAGGGTAATATCCATAAAAACGACAGTAGCATCGATGTCATCGCGGCTTGTTTGGCGTCAGACTCGAGGTTATAAACCGATTCGCTCAAGGTGTAATATTGACCTGCAGAAGCATAAACGGCGGTTACCGTGTCTTGTGAACGAGTGCTGGTTTGGGCACGGTTAGAGACTTGTAAGCCTAAACTCGCAGCTTGTTCAAGTTGACCAGTCGTATCGAGTGCTTGCACCATCGATGCGGTTTTTTGCTCTAGCATCTGCACTGATTGCTGCTCAATTTGATCAAGTTTGCTGAAATAACTGCTGATGGAAACGCTGGACAAAATAATAAGAAACAGTCCGAAGATGGTCCAAAACTTATCGTTAATAGACATTTTGATGAAGAGTTTATCGATATTTCTGAAATCAACTTGTTTCATAGCGAGGGTACCTAAATCGGTAAATACAATAGATGCAAATAGTAGATGAGCTGGTCGTATTTTGATACTAAATACTCAGCCTACTACCGTTTTTATGAGCCTAAATACAGTTTTTATGAGCTAAATTACAATTATTCTAAATTCATATCGACAATAAATCGAATAGCTAAAGTGATTTATTGTTTTCCTGTTGCCACTTAACGCGCAGCTGCACGGATCTGCACAGCCAGAGTCCGCTATGCACCATAGTTTGCTACATGCTCATCACAAACTGTGCTTTTAAATACATCCATTCATTCAAAAATCTGTTTTATCATCCGCGCATTATTTTACCGTTTCAAGGTCAAATGATTAAATAGATGAAATAATTACATTGCAAAACAATATTTTGTAATGCTCTTGGCTTATTTTGAATAATAAGTGTTACAAAACTTATCTCAATGCTCTATCAAACCCTGAGGTATTGTTCTTTACTTAGCTTCTGTTTTTTAATGAGTATTTGATCACATTTTAGATGGTATTCTTTTTGGCGGATTATTTTGTTCTGCTAATCAAGTATATAGTGAATTGGCTTAGTGAGTTTATGTGATCAATGTTCTTTTTTATGTCACAGAACTTTGGGACAATCTGGCCGCATATTACAAAAAAATAGCATTTTTATTACAAAGTATGGGGTTAAAAACATGAAAGGACTGACTAAACTAACGGCGGTTTCACTCGCAGTAGCCGCTGCATTGCCAATGATGGCGAATGCAGATGTGCTTATTAGTGAATACGTTGAAGGTAGCTCAAACAACAAAGCTATTGAGCTGTATAACAACGGTGACGCCGCCGTTGATTTAACAGGTTACAAATTAGTTCGCTACAAAGACGGTGATACCACAGCAACAGATATGGTCGACCTTGTTGACTCTATTGCGGCGAAAAGCATCAAAGTGATTTTACATCCAAGCGCGGCAATCACTTTGCCAGCAGGTACCGACTCAATGACCGGTAACCTATATTTTAATGGTGGCGATGCAGTCGGCCTATTAAAAGATGGAGTATTGGTTGATGTGATTGGCGATATTCCTACGCCAGCGGGTTGGGGGCTTGATACCACCTTTCAACGTAATGTTGACGACTTAACGGCAAGCACAACTTACGCTGCTGCCCAATGGGTTGAGTTAGAAAAAGATACCTTTAGTGGCTTAGGTACCCTAGAAGCTGCAGCAGCTCCAGAGCCAAGCACCTTTACCTGTAACGGCGCCACGCTGACTAATATTTATGACATTCAAGGCGCTGGTGATTCAAGCCCATTGATTGTGAGTGGCAGCTTTGAGTCAGCTAATGAAGTGACCGTAAAAGGTATTGTTAGCGCTAGAAGTGACAGTTTATATAAAGGTTTCTTTATTCAAGATGCTCAAGGTGACGGTTCGCCATACACCTCTGACGGTATTTTTGTTTATTTGAATGAAGCTGCGCCAGACACTGTTCAGCCTGGTACAGAAGTGTGTGTACAAGGTAAAGTTAAAGAGTATTTCGGCTCAACTCAGATTGATATTAAAGACGATCAAAAATTTGAAGTGGGTGTGTTAGGCGATGTGCCGGCTGCTGTTGAATTTTATGTTGCTGACGGCGAAACACTTGCACAAGCATTAGAGCGCGTTGAAGGCATGAAAGTGAAGCTAGATGCTGGCAGCGACATGAAAGTCACTCGTACCTTTAGTTTCGATTACTCAAGCTATCGCAACAACATGGTGTTGTCGCATAAAGCACCTTTAATGAAACCGACTCAAGTATTTGAGCCAAATTCAGCAGAAGCGGTAGCATTAAATGATGCCAATATCGTTAACCAGCTATTTGTTGAGTCAGATTTCAAAGCTAAAGACGGCGAAGTACCTTACTTCCCTGACTTTAATGCTGAAACAGGTTATATCCGCGTTGGTGATCAGTTAACTAATCTTGAAGGTGTGATTGGTTATAGCTACAGCTCATACCGTCTTTTAGCGACGAACACTATCACTGCGGGTGACTTTATCCGTGTTGATGACCGTACCGATGCGCCAACTGTGGCAGACATGGGCGACATTCGTGTAGCAAGCTTTAACGTACTTAACTTCTTCAATGACGCAGTGGGTGGCGATGCTAATCCATCAAACAGCAACCGTGGTGCGTTAACTGAAGACGAAATGGTACTACAGCGCACCAAGATTGTGACTGCACTCGCTGCCATGAATGCTGATGTTGTTGGTTTAATGGAAATCGCTAACAACGGTTTTGGCGAGCTAAGTGCGATTCAAAACCTAGTTGATGCATTAAATGCTGAGCTGACAGACGAGCAAGCATATCGCTTTGTTGAAATTGAAGATGCTGATAAGTATGAAGGCAAATTCATTGGTAGCGATGCCATTACTGTGGGCATGTTATATCGCCCAGCCCGTATTAGCTTAAATGGTGCCGCGCAAGTGATTGCTACACCTGAGCAGCATGCTGCTGAAGGTGCTGAAACTCGCGAGCAAAATGATGTTGTTGAATCTAGCCCTAGCTATAATGTGTTCCAACGTCACAGCCTAGTACAAAGCTTTAGCATTAATGATGAAAAACTCACGATTGTGGTAAATCACCTTAAGTCGAAAGGTTCAGGTTGTGTTGAAGATTGGGCTAAATTTAATGACAACTCAGAGCCTGCTGACTTACAAGGTAAGTGTACTGCGTTCCGCGTATCGGCTGCCAAAGTATTAGGTGAGTCACTTAAAGATGTTGACGGTGATGTGTTAGTGATTGGTGATTTAAATGCTTATGGCAAAGAAGATCCTGTCGCTGTATTAACCGACTATGATGCATCGACAACAGACCATGTTATCCGTACTGCGTCATGGACTACCCTTGATGGCAAAGTGTATGAACGTGAAGGTAGTGTGATTGATAAAGGTTACGGGTTAATTAACTTAAATACTCAAGCGCACGGTGCTGACACTTACTCATATAGCTACAACGGTGAGCTAGGTAACTTAGACCATGCGTTAGGTAATGCGAGTTTAGCCGCTAAGTTAGTCGATATTGATGACTGGCACATCAACTCGGTTGAATCTAATCTATTTGAATATGGCAGCAAGTACACTGGTGAGTTAGTGAAGTCTGAAAATGCATTTTCAGCATCTGATCACGACCCAGTGATTATTGCATTAAGCTACCCAGCGCCAGTAGTGACCCCGACTCCAGATCCTGTAGAGCCAGAGAAAAAGAGTGACGGTGGTAGCTTAGGCTACTTCGCATTAATGTTATTAGGTGCACTAGGCTTACGTCGTCGCAGCTAATGTTGGTTAATGTGGGCTAATTGTTTTAGTGCTTAAGAAAAAAGGATGACTATATAGTCATCCTTTTTTATTGGCCATTTTATGCACTCAGATTATTGATGCGCTTACGACTTGTTGGCGGCGATTTTGTGCTGATTTAATCCGTTGTTTACGGCGGTGCCAATACATATACAACCCTGTAAATCCAAGGATAAGTGGCATTAAGCCAATAGCACACCAAATAATACGGCTTAGCAGGCCACCAAAATAGCCAAAGTGTAATTTACGAAAGCTGTCTAAAAACACGGTTAAAGTGTCCGCCTGACGTATATCTTGCTTGGCGAGCAACTTTCCTGTGGTTCTGTCAAAACTCACATAATTGGCGTACTCACTATTAAATGGATTGCGACTGTCGACCTCGCCGTAAAAGGTGATATCACGGCCGGGTTCAAATGGCATGGTAAGGTAACCCGCTTTGTAGCTGGCAATTTCGGCCTCTGTTTGTTGCATGAGTGCTTCAAAGGCAATACTAGGGTTATGACGTGGCGCACTGACTAAATAATGTTCACCATCGGCATGCTCGCTAAGTTCATGTTGAATGCCAATAAAATTCCAATACACGCCAGTTAAAGCCACAATAATGAGCACTGGCGAGCTTAAAATACCGATAAATTTATGAATGTCGCTAAACAATATTCGCCTGACGGCGTTAAATCGTAAGGTAAATAATTTTTGCCAAAAGCGGCGATATAATATGATCCCGCTGATCCCTAAAAACAGCATGATACAGCCGACAATTAAGGCAACGCTAGTTCCAGCTACGTGGAATAAAAAGCTATAGTGCAGTTCAAGTATCCAGTCGGTTATGTAATGCGTTAACGTTTGTGGTTCAGATAAAAGCTGTCCACTGTATTGATTTACATAGACTTTAAACCAATCTTCAGTGCCGCGTTTAATTAAATAGCCAGCGTCAGATCGCGATTTATCATCAAAAATTTCCCAACCACCTAATTCATAATCGTTATTGGCGCTTAGCATAGTATTCATTAGAGTGTCTAAACTGACCCTGGGGCTAGAGGCTGATGCGTCAACTAACATGTGAGCAGGGCGTAATAAGCTGTCTATTTCGACTTTAAAAACTAAAATGCTGCCGGTGATTGAAATAATCAATAACGGCAGCATGGCGATGATGGCACCGTAGGAGTGCCATTTAAATAAGGTTTTTCTCATAAGAATGTCATTTCATTATTGGATGAGCTCAGCGAGATAACCTAACGCGTGTGGATTTGCGCAAGGGTTATCTCACTGAAACAGATTGAACGAGTAATTACATTTTCCAGCTCAGTGTCGCACTGTAGTTTGCTGGTGCACCGTAGTAACCTTGGGCCCAATATAAGCTATTAATGTACTTTTCATCGGCCACATTATTAGCATTTAATGCCAAACCTAAATTGTCGGTAATTTGATATTTGGCCATTAAATCAATCACCGCATACGCATCTTGTTTGGTGATAATCTCGGCGCCTGCGTTGTCAAAACCTGTTGCTACGACACCTTGATTACGCGAGATATCGTCTTGCCAGCGCATGTTCATCCCGATAGAGAGCCCTTCTATGGTTTCAAAATCATAGGTAGCGGCAAATTTTAATAATTTGCTGGGAGTGTAAGCTGCAACCGTATCGTCACCTTCAATGTCAAAATCTGTGTAACCTATGCTGGCATTCAAACCAGGGTAAATTTCACCCGCAATTTCAAACTCAAAACCTGTGCTGCTAATCCCGTCAGCACCATAGTAAGTTTGCATGTCGATAGGTAATCCTGCGGTGTCTGGATCGAGAACGGCAATATTGGTTTGCTCTACGTCAAAATAGGCTAGGCTGGCAATTAAACGGCCGTTGAACAGCTCACTTTTAACGCCCACTTCGCGGCTTTCTCCGGTAATGGGGTCAAGAAACACGCCGACACTGTTGGTTTCAGTTTGTGCGACAAAGTTTTCGGTGTAGCTGGCGTAAGCGACCAGTTCAGGGGTGAAGCTATAAACAGCGCCAATGTACGGAATAAACTTGTCATAATCAGCTTGTTGGTCAATTTCGTACGACTCGCCTTCGGCTTGCCAATCGTTATAACGTCCGCCGATGATCACGTGTAAATCATCCACAATACTAAAGCGACCGGTAAAGTAGGCTGCTTGTTGTTTGCGGGTCACATCACTACCGCGTAAATCATCGTTAAAAGTGGGTTTTGGTGTATTGCCGTCCCAGGTGTTGAGATCAGGCATCGCAGGGAATCCGTTACCTGTGGTGTAATCGTAAAGCGAGCTGTCGTTGTAGCTCATTTTAGAGTAGTTAACCCCTGCGACAAGTTGATGCTCACGGCCAAAGAGGCTGAAGTTACCATCAATATAAATATCCACTAAATCACTTGTGTCATCTAAATCATATTCACTGCCATAACCCGTTAGGCCTAACTCGGTATCCTTGTCCGGCGTACCGAAAACATAAAATAGCTCTGTATCTTCATCTGTTGTTTTATGTGAATAAGTCGCTCGTAAACGCCAATCATCATTAAAATGATGGCTAAGCTCTAACACAGTATTATTTTTAATCACTTGCCAGTTAGACCAGTCAGCAGAGGTATTGGTCGAACTGTCGTAATGGGTGGCGCTGCCGTCAGTGTAAAACAGCGGCAGGGCGCCCCAGTTATTGCCTGTGGCGTCATTATTAATGTAGCTGTGGCTTAGTGATAAGCTAGTGTCGTCTGTTAAGTTGGCTTCTAAAAATACATAAAAGACATTTTTATCGGTTTCATAGCGGTCTAAATACGAATCTTTACTTTGAGTTACCGCTACAGCTCTGGCAGCAAAGGTGTCATTGAGTCTGACAGAACCATCGGCTTCGATACGGGTGTTATTAAAGCTGCCGTAAGTACCGCTAACGGTTAGTTGATTGTCTGCGGTAGGGCGTTTACGAATAAAGTTGATGGTGGCAGATGGATTACCCACACCTGTCATTAAGCCGTTAGCACCGCGGATAACCTCGATGCGATCGTAAATGGCAGTATCTTCATCGGCGTGGTTATTCCCTGAAGTAAGCGGTAAACCAATACCGTCAATTTGGAAGTTAGTAATATCAAAACCACGGGCGGTATAGTAAGTTCGATCCGTTTCAATCCGCTCAACGTTCACCCCAGTTGCTGAGTCTAATGCGGCATTGATGTCGTGCAATTGAAAGTCTTGCATTTGCGCTTCAGTGATAACAGAAACTGACTGGGGGATATCAATGATGGCTAAGTCTAACCGTGACGCTCCACTGACGGAGTGAGCGTTGTAACCTGCAATATAACTGCCGGTGACTTCAATTTTTTCAATATTATCAGTGTTTACTGGTTCGTTTTGACTTGCGATGGTTTCATCGGCAGCAATGGCGTGTTGCGATAAGCTGATAGCGCAAAGAACAGCTAGGCTAATTTTGTTTAGTTTCATGGTGTTATCATCTTCAACGGCTACGAACGAATCCTTGTTCTGTTATGAGTCATTATGTTATTGCCGGGATAATACACTTATTGCAAACGTAAATCATTATCATTTACATTTTGGTGTTTTGTAAATTTATGGTCTTTGAAGGGGAGAATTGGCTAGGGATTGAACATCATGATAGCGAATGGAATTAATACCAATTCCATTAATTATGTGACCAATCAGAGTCACTCAGATTGTTCAGTTTGAGGCGCATTGTTGAAAGAATGGTTATTCCCTTTTAAGGCCATGCAACAAAGAAATGAACGGTCTGAGTGTCTCCTGCAAGGCGGGTTTCTGTGCCTTCTATGCTGCTTAATAGCATTTTGACGTAGAACAACTATGCCTACAATTCTATTACTTGCCTAGAAGACACAGAACTCCCGCTGAATGACCAGATAATTAATGGAATTGGTATAAGGCGCCATAAGGCGCCTTAATGTATATAGCACGAGCGTGATTAGTCAATTAAATCATATTGCTCGCGCAGCACTTTGATGATGTCTGCTTTAGGGTTTGCGGGTAATGGAATACTTGACCCGGTGACTTTTTCAGCTACGCCTGTGTAGGTGCGCGACACGTTCATCATCGCATCTAGTGGTAGGTCGTTATCACGTGCAAGGGCTTCACGTTCTGGCATTCTGTCTTTGTTTAATAGAATGTCGGCATCGTCAAAATAGTTCAATAAGAACTGGCGGAAGCCTTCTTTTGAGTTTTCAACAATCTTACCGTCGCGATATGCGGCTCCGTCCCAAATACGTGATGAGTCAGGAGTACCGACTTCATCCATGTAAATGAGTTTTGACTGGCCGTTTTTGTCATTCACGTAGCCAAATTCAAACTTAGTATCGACAAACACCTGATCCAGTTTAGCCAGTGCGTCTGAAATGACCTTGAAGCCTTGTTTTAGCAGGGTTTCGTATAGGTCGATATCTTGTGGCTTTTCAAAACCAAATGCTTGGTAGTTGGCTTCTATGTCGCTGCGACTGATGTTGACATCGTCTTGTGCTGGTACGCCAGGTATCCCGGTTAAAATCCCTTTTGTTGATGGCGTTATTAGCAACTCTGGCAGTTTTTGATCTTTAGTTAAGCCTTCTGGCAAGGTAATACCACAAAAGACTCGTTCGCCTTTTGAGTAGGCGCGCCACATCGAACCAGTAATGTACTGACGACAAATGGCTTCAACTTTTATGGGGCGGGCTTTTTGGACTATCCACACAAACGGATGCGGAATGTCAAGAATGTGACTGTCGGCTAACTTGTTCTCAGCGAATAAACCAAACCAGTGGTTAGAAATCGCATTTAATGCAGCGCCTTTACCAGGAATGCCTTGCAAGTTACCTTCGCCATGGAAAATACAATCAAATGCCGAGATTCGGTCGCTGATCACCATAATCGCGAGTGGAGTATCTTCTGGGACATCGTAGCCTTTATCCTGAATAAGTCGGCGGCTATCAGCATCTGTTAACCAGTAAACGCTGCGAACTTTGCCACTGTGGACAGGCTTATCGGTACGGATAGGTAAATCATTGTTCACGGCAAGAACGGAATCAGCAAGACTCATGCGAGTGTTCCTTAGGTAGTAGGGCACATAGGTTTTTTATGGCGGCTATTTTACCTGCATTCAACGTGTTTGCACGATAAAAGGAGTGGTTGAAATAGGCTTTTTTGTTATGCGAACAATCAAGCATAAGGCTAGCCATTCTTGATAAAGACTTTATCGGGGTAATCAGGCAAAATTCACGCCTTCATGATGTAATGGATAAACCAACGTGAACAGTGAACAACAAAGCGCGAATGCCCGTTTAGGATTGATATTTGTTTCTATAGCCGTATTTTTCTGGGGTATTTTGCCTATAGCATTAAAGTTGTCTGGTGGATTTATTACACCAGTGACGTTGACCTGGTTTCGGTTTGTTATGGCTCTCGTTGTGACGTTGGTTATTCAATGGAAAATCGGGGCGCTACGCCAATTTGTGGATTTACCTCGGGCAATATGGCTCAAACTCACATTGGCTGGTGTATTGCTGATGTGCAATTACGTGTCGTTTGTGTATTCGTTGGGGTATTTAGCTCCAGGCACTGCGCAGCTTAACTTTCAAACCGCGCCATTTTTCTTGGCATTTGGCGGGGTGTTATTCTTTAAAGAACGTTTTAATGCGTTTCAATTAAGTTGTTTTGCGACGCTTGGATTGGGGATGCTGATGTTTTTCCATCCGCAACTTGATATGGACCAAGCTCGTGATGAGCAAGTGCTTATCGGCATTATGATTGTGCAGTTTTCAGTGATGTCGTGGACCAGTTATGCCTTATTACAAAAGTCGGTGAGCCAACGTCTGTCGCCGAGTAATGTGCTGTTATTTATCTATGCATTAGGCATTGTCCTTATGGCGCCATTCAGCGATTTTAGTCAGTTTGAAACCATGACACTCGATCAATGGTGGATAGTGCTATTTTGCGGCGCCAATACTTTGATAGCGTATGGTTGTTTTGGTCAGGCTTTACATTATTGGCCAACCGCACAAGTCAGTGCAATGTTGTCGTTAACGCCGGTATTGAGTTTTACCGCGACAGAAATAGTCGTCAGTTTAGGCTGGTGGAGTGGGGTATTTAGCAGTGCCAACATCGATGGCTTGTCATTTATGGGAATAGTGCTGATTGTGTGTGCAGTCTTTTTGGTGCAAATCGTTCCTATGTATCAAAAGCGCAAGCAGGCTAAAGCATTCAGGAGGGTGCTGTAACATTTTGGTATAAAAAGATTATCACTAGAGTCGCTTCGCTGCTAGGACGGACTTCGTCCTGCTAGAAATGATAACAAGCGCTCTAATATTCTAGAACCTAGCAGCGTAGCGCTCTAGAGTCTTTATTATTAAAAACTGAAAACAAAAATGGAGCCGTTAGGCTCCATTTTTTGTGTCATTCAGCTGAATGATTAACCGTTGTCACGTGGCTTACGTGGACGACGTTCAACACTTGCAGGACGATCGCCGGCTGGGCGGTCACCAGCAGGACGGTCACCACGTGGACGATCACCACGAGGACGGTCACTGCGAGGTTTACGTGGAGCACCACGGCCTGAGTCTGCAAATACTTCATCGCCAGCTTCACGGATGTTCAAAGGACGACCACATACACGCACCTTTCTTAGGTGAGCAAGGATGTCTTTTGGCATTCCGTCTGGTAAGTCAACTGTGGTCACTTGGTCGAATAATTGAATTTGACCAATGAAACGGCTGTCGATGTTAGCTTCGTTAGCAATAGCACCAACAATGTTACCTACTCCAACGCCATTTTCACGACCCACATCGATAACATAACGGTTCATTTTAACGTCTGGGTTATCTTTTAGGGTGTCTGCACTACCAAAGCTGGTTGGTGCTGGACGGCTGCTACGATCGCCGCGTTCGCTGCGTTCACGACGTGGACGGTCGCCACGATCGCTGTTACGGTCACCGCGGTCACTACGATCACTGCGCTCGTCACGTGAATCACGTTGACGTTCAGTAATGGTTGGTAACTGTAATGGACGCTCTTGCTGTACTTGTTGTAACAATGCCGCTGCAAGTAAGTCTGTATCAACTTCAAGCTGTTGACATAATTCAGCAACTGCGTTTTTCATGAAATCTAAGTCGCCATTGATGGTTTCTTGGATTTGCTCGCCTAAACGAGATAAACGACGCTCTGCAACTGATTCAGGGCTAGGCACTTTCATTGGCGAAATACGGCTGTTTGTAGCGCGTTCGATAGTGCGTAACATACGCATTTCACGGTTGGTTACAAACAAGATTGCCATACCAGTACGACCAGCACGACCTGTACGACCGATACGGTGTACATAGGCTTCTGAATCATAAGGAATATCGTAGTTTACAACGTGGCCAATACGCTCAACGTCCAAACCACGTGCCGCAACGTCAGTCGCGATTAAAATGTCTAGCTTGCCGCGTTTTAGTTGATCAACAGCACGTTCACGTGCTTGCTGGTTCATGTCACCGTGTAGTGGTGATGATGCATAACCGCGTGCTTCTAATTTTTCTGCTAATTCAACACAGCTATTACGTGTACGTACGAAAATGATAATACCTTCAGTATTTTCAACTTCTAATACGCGAACTAACGCTTCAAGTTTGTTGTGTTGTGATACTTGCACATAACGTTGGTCAATTGACTCTACCGTTGTGTGGCTGGCAGCAATGCTGATGTTAATAGGGTCGTTCAAATGCTTAGCTGCTACACGCTTGATTTGCTCTGGCATAGTTGCCGAGAATAATGCAAGTTGGCTGTCAGCAGGCTTGTGCTCTAATACCCATTCGATATCGTCGATGAAGCCCATTTTTAACATTTCATCAGCTTCATCAAGCACTAATGCTTTTAATGAGTCTAATTTAAGTGTGCCACGACGCATGTGATCCATTACACGACCTGGTGTACCAACAATCACTTGTGGGCCACGTTTAAGGGCGTTTAACTGTTGTTGCATGCTTTGACCACCGTAAATCGGCAGTACGTGGAAGCCTTTCATGTGTTTTGCATAGCTACCAAAAGCTTCAGCAACCTGAACGGCTAGTTCACGAGTTGGAGCCAACACTAAAATCTGTGGAGCATTGATTTTCATGTCGATTTTGTTTAGTAAAGGCAGGGCAAAAGCACCTGTTTTACCGGTACCGGTTTGCGCTTGACCGATAATATCTTTACCAGCCATAAGCGGGTCGATACTAGCAGACTGAATTGGCGTTGGTTTTTCATAACCAAGCTCGTCAAGTGAACGCAACAAATACTCAGACAGGCCGAGTTCGCGGAAAGTTCTTTCATTGGATGACATTGAGTTGTAGCCTTGTGGATGCGCACGAAGTTCGGAAGCTCGTGCTAAAGTTTCACAGACAGAAAATCAACCCCGTGTCGATTTCCCGCGCCGATAAGGGGGCGTATTATAGCAGCAAGTATGCGATTTGACCACGTAAAAACTGAAAATAAACCTTAATTTGGCTATTAATAGTCAAGATTGGCCTGATTCTTGATTTATGGTACTTGCTAATCGATTGAAAAGTGAACACTTGTTGCGGTTTATGATGTGTTTTATGGGATCACAGTCAATTTATCAATGCTTAACATCTGATACACGGTTTCGGCCACAGCAACAATAAAGTCGATATCAAGGGTATCAGCCGTGTCATTTATGGTGTGGTATTGCACATGTGGTGGCACGCCAAAATACACCCATTTATAGCCTGCTTTGTGAAACGGATAATGATCTGAGGCTCGTAACCAATCTGTTTTATTTAACCGCCCGCTGAGTAAATTTCTGCGATGTGTACGAATGCACAATTGTGTTTGTTGCATTAATTGCTGTTGGACTTGTGAAAACTGAGCGAGATTCTTTTCGCCTTCCATGTATATGGCTCGACGTCGGTCTGGGTGGCCAATCATGTCAAGATTAACGCTTAACTCCACTTCTATAGTGGGGTCGTGTTGCAATAACTTCACTAACGCATCACTGCCAAACAATCCGGGTTCTTCAGCATCGGTTGCGACCAACATCAAGTTAATATCATCTACTGGTGCATATTGTTGCCAGCGTTGGGCAATTGCGAGCATACCCGCCACCCCTGAAGCGTTATCATCTGCACCCGGAAAAAACTCACCGCCTTTTTGGCCTAAATGATCGTAATGGGCGGTAATGATGCGCCAGCGACGTGATGGTACTTTTGCGGGAATGGTGGCGACTAAATTAGTGCCGGTCATGGTTGAGAATTGATAATCAAAAGTAAAAGGTATCGCAAACTCGGCTTGCCAAGGCTTAAGCCCAAGTTGATTAAAGCGTGATATCAAAAATGTTTGCGCGACTTTTGAGCCTGCGGTGGCCGTTTTGCGCCCTTGAAATTCGGCTGAGGTCAGCTGGATTATATCTTGGTTGATTTGTTGTTTTGCTTCAGGCCATGAAGAGATTAGCTCAGATGAACATTCGGGCAAGCTTGCGCTGCAGCCGCCTATAAAACTGGTCAATAACAATAACCTCGCCACTCGATAACACATAAGAGATTGCAACATATTTGTATTCTCCTCTGAGTGATTAAGTGGCTAGGTTGCCGTTTATGGCGTTACTTTTTCGCTTGGGCTTTCTTTGCACGCTGCTTATGAATAGCAAGCATTGGCTTTAAGAATCGAGCGGTATGTGACTCTGGGTGCTCGGCGACATCTTCAGGGCTGCCAGCCGCCAAAATCATACCGCCGCCAGCGCCGCCCTCTGGGCCTAAGTCGATAATCCAGTCTGCGGTTTTAATCACATCTAAATTATGCTCAATCACCACAACGGTATTGCCATGCGACTTTAAGCGATGCAATACATCTAACAATAGCTGAATGTCTGCAAAGTGAAGGCCTGTGGTAGGTTCATCTAAAATGTACAAGGTTTTACCCGTATCGCGTTTAGATAACTCTTTAGCCAGTTTAACCCGCTGCGCTTCACCGCCAGATAAGGTTGTCGCACTTTGTCCCAAACGAATGTAAGACAAACCCACGTCGATTAAGGTTTGTAACTTACGTGCGATGGAGGGGATGGCATCAAAATAACTACGCGCATCTTCAACCGTCATTTGCAGCACTTCGTGAATGTTTTTACCTTTGTATTTCACTTCTAAGGTTTCGCGGTTATAGCGCTTTCCTTTACATGAATCACAAGGGACATACACGTCAGGTAAAAAGTGCATTTCCACTTTAATTAAGCCATCACCTTGGCAGGCTTCACAACGACCGCCTTTAACGTTAAACGAGAAACGTCCCACAAGGTAGCCACGAGTGCGTGATTCTTGCGTGCCGGCAAATAACTCACGTATAGGTGTGAAAATGCCAGTATAAGTGGCTGGGTTTGAGCGTGGGGTGCGGCCGATAGGGCTTTGGTCGATGTCGACAACCTTGTCACATTGCTCCATGCCTTTAATGCTTTTATACGGTGCGGGTTCATCTACCGTGGCACCGTTGAGCATGCGATGGGCAATTTTAAAGAAGGTGTCGTTAATTAAGGTCGATTTGCCTGAGCCTGATACGCCAGTAACACACGTAAATAGACCAATCGGAATGGTTAAGTCGACATCTCTTAAGTTGTTGCCTGAGGCACCAAATAGTTCAATAACTTTTTTAGGGTCGATTGGGGTGCGTTCGTCACTGATGTGAATTTGCTTTTTGCCGGAAATATATTGACCCGTCACTGACTCTTCACAGTTAAGAATGTCTTCCAATGTGCCGTCACAAATCACTTCGCCGCCATGCACGCCAGCACCAGGACCGATATCGATAACATGGTCGGCGAGGCGAATAGCATCTTCATCGTGTTCGACCACAATGACGGTATTGCCTAAATCTCGAAGGTGGATAAGGGTTTGCAGTAAGCGTTCGTTGTCGCGTTGATGTAAACCAATAGAAGGTTCATCTAACACGTACATCACGCCCACAAGCCCTGCACCAATTTGGCTGGCTAAGCGAATACGCTGAGCTTCTCCACCAGACAGGGTTTCGGCAGAACGTGACAAGCTTAAATAGTTAAGTCCGACATTGACTAAGAAGCCCAGGCGTTGACTAATTTCTTTTAAGATTTTTTCAGCAATTTGTGCGCGTTGGCCTTCAAATTCAACAGTATCAAAATACTCTTTAGTTTCGCCAATCGACCAGGTGGTTAATTGCGGTAAATTAAGTTCGCCAATAAATACATTGCGTGCTTCTTCACGAAGGCGTGATCCGCCACAGCTATTACAAGGCTGCATATTAATAAACTTAGACAACTCGTCGCGTACCGAATTACTTTCGGTTTCACGGTAGCGGCGGTCCATGTTATTTAAAATGCCTTCAAATGGGTGGTTACGCACCACCACATCACCGCGATCGTTAATGTACTTAAAGGCGATATTCTGTTTGCCTGAGCCGTACAAGACAATCTTTTTCACTTTATCACTGAGTTCGGCAAACGGCTTTTCAACATCAAACTTGTAATGTTCTGCCAATGAACTGAGCATTTGAAAATAGTAGAAATTGCGTCTGTCCCAGCCTCTAACGGCACCGCCAGCTAATGATAATTCATCGTTGGTGATTACGCGGTCTGGGTCAAAAAATTGTTGTACGCCTAGGCCATCACAGGTTTGGCACGCACCAGCTGGATTGTTGAACGAGAAAATGCGTGGTTCAAGCTCGGCCATTGAATAGCCACAGTGCGGGCAAGCAAAGTTAGCCGAAAAGACTAACTCTTCGGTACTTGAGTCTTCCATGCTAGCGATTTTGGCTATGCCGCCAGAGAGTTCTAATGCGGTTTCGAACGATTCAGCTAAACGCTGTTTAATGTCATCACGCACTTTAAAGCGGTCAACAACCACTTCAATCGTGTGTTTTATGTGTAAATCTAAGGTTGGTGGATCGGTTAAGTCACACACTTCGCCGTCAATTCGGGCGCGGATGTAACCTTGGGCCGACAAACTTTCAAGCAGTTTAACGTGCTCACCTTTACGGTCGTTGACTACTGGCGCCAGTAACATTTGACGACTGTCTTGCGGCATGGCTAAGACTTTATCGACCATCTGGCTGACCGTTTGTGCCGACAAGGGTAAATTATGCGTTGGGCAGCGAGGCTCACCCACGCGGGCAAATAATAGGCGTAAATAATCGTAGATTTCGGTAATCGTGCCCACGGTAGAGCGTGGATTGTGCGAAGTCGATTTTTGCTCAATTGAAATCGCTGGGCTTAAGCCTTCGATATGATCGACATCGGGTTTTTCCATCATACTCAAGAACTGACGCGCATAAGCCGACAAGGATTCGACGTAACGACGCTGGCCTTCTGCATACAAGGTATCGAAGGCTAATGATGATTTTCCAGAACCAGATAATCCAGTAATAACAATAAGTTTGTCACGTGGAATTGTTAGATTGATGTTTTTTAGATTGTGGGTTCGGGCACCGCGTATTTCAATTTTATCCATCTATTCGCTCTATGACTGGTGTAAACAAAACGATGATCAGTATCGCATACATTACTAAGTGGCTGTTGATCAATTTTGTTATGAATGATGTTTTAAATACGCAGTAAACGAAGATTAAGATTAGTAAATGATGAACTAAATGAAGCATAGGTCGCAAACTACGATTTCCTTTTGAGCTAATTTATGACGCTGTGATAATATGCGCAGCTAATCATTTTATTGAATCATTTTTCGAAGGGCAATTGCATGGCCAGTAATGGACTGTCGGGTATGGAAAAAAAGGTCGCTTTTTCGTTAGCCAGTGTGTTTGGTTTACGAATGATGGGGCTGTTTATGATCATGCCTGTCTTCGCCTTGTATGGTCAGCACCTAGAGGGCTTTTCACCGTTATGGGTGGGTATTGCTATTGGTGCTTATGGACTGACTCAGGCAGTGTTGCAAATTCCAATGGGGATTTTGTCAGACAAGTATGGTCGCAAACCAATTATTTTAGGCGGTTTGGTGTTATTTGCCATTGGTAGTTTGATTGCTGCCTCATCTGATCATATTTACGGTGTGGTATTTGGCCGCGCAGTACAAGGTATGGGCGCGATTGCCGCCGCCGTATTAGCCTTAGCCGCCGACTTAACCCGCGATGAACAACGCACGAAAGTCATGGCCGTAATAGGCATGTGTATCGGATTCTCGTTTGCGCTGTCGTTATTAGTTGGGCCAATTGTGGCGCAATATATGGGTTTAACGGGGTTGTTTTTTCTAACCGCCGTGTTGGCAGTATTAGGCATGTTAATCGTGCAGTTTTTTGTACCTAACCCAATTACTCAAGCGCCAAAAGGTGACACTGTTGCCACACCAACTAAATTAAAACGTATGTTGCTAGACCCGCAGCTGTTTCGTTTAGACGCCGGTATTTTCATTCTGCATTTGGTATTAACCGCGGTGTTTGTTGCGTTACCGCTAGATTTAGTGGATGCCGGTTTGGTCAAAGAAAAACATTGGATGCTGTATTTCCCTGCATTTGTCGGCGCATTCTTTTTAATGGTGCCGTTAATCATCATTGGCGTTAAGCGTAACAACACTAAAACGATGTTCCAGTTATCATTAGTGATTATGATGCTTTCATTGGCCATTATGGGTGTTTTTGCTGATAACATTTGGATGTTAAGTGCGGCAATTGTGTTGTTTTTTACTGGCTTCAATTATCTAGAAGCCTCGTTACCGAGTTTAATTGCAAAATTTTGCCCTGTCGGTGAAAAAGGCTCAGCGATGGGCGTGTATTCAACCAGCCAATTTTTAGGTGCATTTTGTGGTGGTATGTTAGGCGGTGGTGCTTATCAATTAGTGGGTGCTTCTGGGGTGTTTTTTGTCGCATTAGGGCTGATGTTTGTGTGGCTGTTATTAACGATTGGTATGCAAAAACCGGTGTTATTAAAAAGCTATACCCTTGAAGCTAATATAAAAGATAAAAATGATGCTCAAATTATGGCCACCGAATTATCGCAATTGGCAGGTGTAGTTGAAGCCATTGTGGTGCTTGAAGAGAAGGTCGCTTATTTAAAGGCCGATGATAAATTCAATTTAAGCGAAGCCCGAGCTGTGTTAGGCTCTGTGCAACAGGTCGTGTAGATCATTTCGTTAGAATTCAGATAAAATAAATTCAGATAAAGTAAACAGATAAAAATCTCAGGAGATTTCGATGGCTAGTCGTGGTGTGAATAAAGTGATTTTGGTCGGTAACTTAGGTAAAGATCCTGAGGTTCGTTACATGCCAAACGGCAATGCCGTAGCCAACTTTACAATAGCGACAAGTGAGTCGTGGAAAGACCAACAAGGTCAAGTGCAAGAGCGCACTGAATGGCACAATATTGTTATGTACCGTCGTCTTGCTGAAATTGCGGGTGAGTATTTAAAGAAAGGCTCTAAGGTTTACCTAGAAGGTAAATTGCAGACCAGTAAGTGGCAAGACCAAGCAACCGGTCAAGACCGTTACAAAACCGAAATCAATGCGATGGAAATGCAAATGCTAGACGGTCGCAATGCGGGTGGCGATAACGCTGGTGGTCAAGGTCAGTACAATCAAAGCCAGGGTCAAGGTCAAAGTCAGTACAACCAAAACCCAAGCCAAGGTCAGCAAAGCATGGGTCAGCAATCTCGTCCAGCTCCAGCAGCTCCAGGCGCAGCACCTGCTCCACGTCCGCAGTATAACCAAGCTGCACCGGCTGGCAATACCAACACTTACCAGGGCCAGTCAAATGCGGGCCAACAAGGTGGATATCAGCAGCCAGCTCCAGCGCAACAAGCGCCTGCTTATGCGCCTAAGCCTGCAGCGGCTCCACAAGGTAACTTCCAACCACAAAATGCACCGGCTCAACGCCCAGCGCCACAGCCTGCACAAAACTTTACTCCAGATTTGGATGAAGGTTGGGATGACGATATTCCTTTTTAATTCAATTTAGAACAACGAATTAACAAAAAGCCCTGACAGTCATGTCAGGGCTTTTTTGATCTCTCGTCGCTCAGCTCAAGTTTTGATGCTGTGGCTCAGTTAAGCGGTTAATGATTCCGCTGGGCCAAAGAATTCATAATGAATTTGGCTTGCTGGTACACCTAGGCTGGTGGCGATAACTAAAGCGGCTTTCATAAACCCAACAGGGCCGAGTAAATAAAACTCAACATCGCGGTCTGCCGGTAATTGCGCTTCAATGATTGAGGCGTCAATAAACCCAGTGGCATGCGGTTGGCAATGCGCTTGTGGCTGGCTGTAAATGTATAGTGGTGTAATGTTGCTATTGGTAGCGGCAAGAGTATCTACATGCTGCTTAAAGGCGTGCACGTCGCTGTTAATCGCGGCATGAATAAAGCGAATATCACGGCCAGAACCTGCAGCAGTATTGAGCATGCTGATGGCGGGCGTAATACCGACGCCCCCAGTGAGCAACACTAATGGTTTTGCATTTTTACGTAAGGTAAAGTCACCGCTTGGTGCGCGTAACTTCACTTTATCACCAAGTTGAATATTATTATGTAAATGGCTGGATACTATGCCATTTGGCTCTCGTTTCACGCTAATTCTGAGGTAATCTTTGCCTGCTGCATCAGACAAGCTGTAATTACGACGCATTGAAATACCATCAATGTCGTCAAATACGATGGTTAAAAATTGTCCTGCTTCAAAATCGGGTAAGCCTTGGTTATCAAAAGGCTGAAAGTAAAATGAGGTGATCAGTGAACTTTCATCTTCACGTTTCACTAAAATGAACTCACGCTCGCCGCGCCAGCTACCTTCTTTTTGCTCGTTGGCCGTGTAAATAGACTCTTCTGCAGCAATCAAGATATTGGCTAATTGGCCGTATGCTTTGGCCCATGCATCAATCACTTCATCTGTGGCGGCATCACCTAATACGGCTTTAATGGCTTGTAATAAGCAGCTGCCCACTGCGTCGTATTGCTCAGGTAAAATACCTAATGCCACATGTTTTTGTACAATTTTGCTCACAGCGTCGCTTAGGTTACCGAGTTCATCAATATTGGCGCCATAGGCAATTACTGCGTTCGCTAATGCTTTAGGCTGGGTTCCTTTACCTTGGTTAGTTTGATTAAAAAACGGCAGCACTTCAGGATGCTGAGCAAACAATAAAGGATAAAAATGGCTAGTGATGTCATTAGCGTAAATTTGCAGTGCTGGCACTGTGGCTTTAATAATTTGTACGGTTGCAGTGTCTAACATTGATGAGTCCTTCTGGGATTAAATTGCGATAAACTTCAATTGTTTATCTGCGATACTCTCGTATTACACATAACGTGCCAATATTTATCTAATTGTTTTATATACGATAATATAGTTAAAGGTTAAATTGACCTAGATCATTAAATGTGTCAAATTAACCTAAATTAAGTTAATTTGACTTACTATGAATATTTCTCCTTTCATTGATATTGTAGAAGATTTAAATCGCGATCTGGCTAAATCGGAACGTTATTTACGACTTATTAAAGCGATTCAACGCGCTATTCCTTGTGATGCCGTGGCGTTATTAAAACTCAAGCAAGATTATTTGGTGCCAGTCGCGGTGGTTGGGCTCAAACAAGAAGCGCTTGCTCGGCAGTTTTCTATTCATCATCATCCGCGATTACAACAAATACTCGCCAGCCCACACATTACGCGTTTTGATGCCGACTCTAGCCTAGCCGATCCTTATGACGGTTTGGTGGACGACGGCAGTGAGCAGTTACACGTACATGACTGTATGGGTAGCACTATTTATGTTGATGGCAAAGTGTGGGGCGTACTCACCCTCGATGCGATGCAGGCGGGCAGTTTTGATGCACTTAATCCTACAGAAACCCGAGCGTATATTGCTGGGGTGGCCGCGGCGATTAAAACCAGCGAATATATTGAAGCACTTGAGGCCAAAATTGAGCAAAGCCATCAAGTTGCTCAGGCAACCCTTGGCCCCTCAACGATTATTGGTAAGAGTGCGGCTATAAACGCATTACAAGCCGACATCGATACTGTCGCCAGCAGTGATTTGTCGGTGTTGATTACCGGTGAAACCGGCGTGGGTAAAGAGTTAGTCGCGAAGAGTATTCACCAACAATCACGACGTAATTTACAGCCTTTAGTGCAAATTAATTGCGCCGCATTACCTGAAAGCATTGTAGAAAGTGAATTATTTGGTCATGTAAAAGGGGCGTTTTCTGGGGCGGTGAATGATCGCTGTGGCCGTTTTGAACTGGCCGATGGTGGCACGTTATTTTTAGATGAAGTGGGAGAGTTGCCGTTAGCCGTACAAGCGAAGTTATTGCGGGCGCTGCAAAATGGCGAGATCCAACGTGTTGGCAGCGACAAGATTATTGTGGTCGATGTTAGGATTGTTGCGGCAACCAATCGCCATTTACAGCAAGAAGTGAAAGAAGGACGCTTTAGGGCTGATTTGTATCATCGTTTGAGTGTTTATCCTTTGCCTGTGCCGCCCTTACGCGAACGCGGTAAAGACGTTATTTTACTGGCTGGATATTTCTTAGAAAAAAGTCAGCATCAATTGGGCGTCGCCAAACTGAGATTACAGCAAACGGCAATCGAACAGCTTA
This sequence comes from Shewanella sp. MF05960, assembly GCF_050849305.1. Classification (NCBI taxonomy): domain Bacteria; kingdom Pseudomonadati; phylum Pseudomonadota; class Gammaproteobacteria; order Alteromonadales; family Shewanellaceae; genus Shewanella; species Shewanella sp. MF05960. Next base: position 115,715 of record NZ_JBOZPS010000007.1, read on the forward strand.
TGCAATATGATTGGCCTGGAAATGTACGTGAGTTAGAGCATCTGTTGAGTCGGGCAGCATTAAGGGCAATAAGCGAGCAAGGTCGTCTTGCCAGCATTATTAGCATTAATTGTGCGCATCTTGGGATGGAGTTTGCTGCACATCAACCAGAAGTTACATCAGAGTTAGTTATAACGCACAGCGTTGATCATCCTTCATCAATTGTATTAGCAGATGCCGAAATTTACGGGTTACGCGATGCAACCGATGAGTATCAGCGCCAAATTATTCAAGCGATATTAGTTAAAGAACGCGGTAATTTGGCAGCGGTAGCCAGAACGTTAAAACTTGACCGAAGCAACCTCATTCGTACCATGCGCCGTTTGGATATAGACCCCAATGCAGGGTTTATGTTGGTATAAACCCGTGGGGTATAGTGTTCAATACTGGGTATTTAGCAATAAATAATGAACGATTAACTCAGTGCACTTTTAATGGTGGTTTTTAAGTTTTGCATAAAGGTTTTAAAGTGCGGCATAAAATCGATAAACAGCGGGTGTTTACGGTTTTGCATCATTAATGGGCCTAACAAACGTAAACCAACACTTAAGATAGTGGCTTCTGACTCCGGGAGTCCACTGCCTTTTTTAAGGTTCTCAACGAGTTTAAACAGATCTTCTCGGTCTTGGAATTCAAACTGTAATGGTTGAGCGGCTTCGTTATCTGGATTAATTTGCTCGACGGTAATTCGATATTGGTTTTCTTTGCTCATGGTGAATTCCTCAATAAGTTTATGGGTAAATAAGTTAACTTTTTAAAAATCGTTCAATTTTAGGTTTGATGGTTAATGATGTAATGACCATTAACGTTAAGCCTAAAGGCAGCGCGGCGAGTAGCGCATCAAGCCAGTGGCTAAACAGTGCAGAATAACTGTTAAAGCCAATATTATTAATCGAAGTCGATAAGGCCATTGCAGACTCCATCGTCAGTGCCATAAACAGCCCTACAATAATGTTGCGCTTTTTCTCGCTGGTATCAGGTAGCCACTGTTCAACAATTTGAGTTAACAAAGCCATTAAGATAAATCCCGCAGGCATCACGGTTACTGCCGCAAATAGGAATGATGTTAACCAATCATTGAAAAACATCTCGCTATATCCGATGTTGATATAGGTCATTAAACCAATGAGTGAACCGCCCATGAAGGTCATCATCGCAAACACCACTAGCACTTTATAAATGATCGGGGTTTTCGTTGGGCCTACTTGGGTTAATGGCATAACGGGTTGTGCATGCATTTTGTTTCTCAAGTGATTAAAATGGAAATGGACTAGGTTGATTTAGTCAACTATATTCAATGTTGTTGATTATGTCAACTAGTTTGGTTGTTGTGTTGAATATATTAATTTTATGCTTGTTTGGGATGGCGTTGAAGTAGGTATATAGAGAGGTGTTTTTTGTAGGTAAATCTTACTTTTTTTGTAAGGTTTTGATATGTATTTATTTCTGGTTGGTAGGAGGCGTTTTTACTTTGCAGCAGATAACCTCAATATCGAAAACAAAGATATTGAGGTTTAAATTAGTCATATTATTTTATTAGCAATCAGTTGTAACGTAAGATATTTTTGGACTTGAACCTATTGTGGTCACCGGATCATAAAGTATGTAGCATCCACTGTTTAATACCGCTGTTTGATTTACGTAAACGCCAGAACGTCCACCTAATGATGCAGTGGTTAACCAAAAACGAGTATCACCGTAGGTTGTTGACCAAGTCCAATCATTGTCGAAGCCACTTCCCATAATTTTTGAAATACTATTATTTCTATTAGCACTTGGGTATCCGTATGAAATTTCTAAATCATCAATCCCATCTGCATCGATATCTATCGTTGTTTTAGCATTGTTTTGTAATCCTTGAATGACAGATTTAGCGTACACTAAATTGGCTGCTGATTTGATAGCACCTCCCATTGATTGAAGTGCCGCCTTATTTGCATCGGAGCTTAAACTTAGAAAGCGAGGTGCCGCAGTGACAGCAAGAATGCCTAAAATAATAATGACTACGACGAGTTCAATGAGTGTGAAGCCAGATTGTTTAGAAGCCTGCTTTATCATCGTTGGTACCTATTTGTATGAAAAAAATAAGAAAAATTTAAGATAACGCTAACAATACGGTGGATACAAATTTGAATAGCAGATGAGTATTACTGAATAATCAATGTGCTGATATTTGTTATATAGAGTCGTAACAGTACCATTTTTTACCTTTTTATGTGAGAGCAGAAATTATTTCTCAAAAATGCAGGTCAATATAGTTATAAATCATAAGTTTCTTTTACAGGATGGATGTAATGCAAAAAAATGTTATTAGTCATATTGCGTTGGTAGTTGCATTGGTTGCGGTCATCGCGGCTGGTGTGATGATTTTTGGTTCGTCGATGGGACTATGGGACCCAATAACGGGCTTTATTGCGAGCCGTAAATACCACAATGTGCTTGGATATATTGTGGTGGCATTGGCGCTAATCAGTTTAGTCAGCGGTATGATGATTAAGACTGACAGCCCTAAAGCGCGAGGCACTGCAAAGTCAGTCGTAGCATTAGTATTGGGGATTGCGATGTTGTCGCCCATGTTGAAGGGGCTTATTATCGAGCCAGTAAAGTACCCTCCTATTCATGATATTACGACAAATACTGATGCACCGCCGCAATTTGTGTTTTTAACCGACAGCCGAATAGGCGCTAAAAATACTTTAGTTTACGGCGGGGCTGAAATTGCTGCGCAGCAGCTAAAAGCCTTTCCTTATATCAAGCCTATTATGTCGGAGTTAAGTTCCGATGCGGCGTTTAAAAAAGCACTCAGTATCGCCAACGAAATGGACTGGATTATTGTGGAGCAACAACCGCAAACACTGCGTTTTGAAGCTACAGCGAGAACGCCATTTTTCAATTTTGCTGACGATATTGTTGTCGTTGTGACGAGTTCAGAGCAGGGTAGTCGCATTGATTTACGCAGTGTGTCACGTATCGGCATTGGCGATGCGGGTGTAAATGCAAAGCGTATTCAAGAGTTTAGCCATAAATTCACTGAATAATAGAGGTTTTTTGATGATAGATTAAAGTCGAATAATAAAAAATATACTGTCAAAAGGCTTTAAAAAGGACACTTATGTGTAAGTATTCTAATGTAAGCCTATATTTTTCAGGCAGTTGGTTATGACACAGGTTAGGCTATTTGAAGTCATATTGATTCTAGACATACAAGCAGTACCTTTTAGTGTTGTAAAAATGCATATAGCGCATTCTTCAGCGCGTTTATCAAGGCCTAATGCTATAGATTCCGGATCGGTTGAAAATAAGTCTAGCCACATTTTTATAATGTCATTGTCTGAATCTACTAATTTCTGAGTTGCTTCAGCCGGCATGGCTTCACTATCTAAGTCCGACTGGCATAATGTGACAAAGCAGCCCTTGTGGTCACTCGAATCGCACTGGCGTACCAAAATAGACATCATACAGTTCATCACTCTTTCACTCAAAGAGGTGTCTTCTTGCTTTAGGAGGCTGAAGTTATGTGCTTCTCTATTGCTAAGGTATAAATCAGTTGCTTTGATAAAAAGCTGCTCTTTATTACCAAAAGCACTGTAAAGGCTTTGTTTTTTGATACCCATTTGCTCTGTGAGATCACTCATAGAAGTCCCTACGTATCCTTTCTGCCAAAATACCTTCATAGCAGAAACAAGAACTTTGTCTTCGTCAAACTCCTTTTTTCTTCCAGCAGCCATATAACCTCGTCAATAGTATATTATTGCTCTATTTCAATGTAGACACCTTCCAATTATATATCATTTTTAGGGGTAGTTAGTTGTGCCCTAAGTCAAATAATTAGAATTAGTGCAGCCTAAATAAGAGCACAATTATAAAATCAATCACTTTATTAGGTATGGTTTAATTATATGATAATTATTTAACGTCACCTCACACTCCCATATAGGTATATTTCACCATTAATAATAAAAGTCGACCTGTATCACTAATTGGGTATATAAAAATACTTAATTAATGACCAATCGGTCAAAAATGGGCTATATTCATTATGTTGATAAAAGATGTTACATAAAAAGGAGGTTTACTGAATTTTTTACATTAGGTAAATATACTATTTAAGTTTAATTATTGTGAGTTTTCATTATTAATATAATGCTTTCTTATAGGGTGACTTTGTCTTTTTTTTATGAAGTGATGATAGTTAATTAAACTTTTCAAAAAATAATAATTATGAGAGGTGATAAATATGAACGCTTTAAAATCCATTGGGAAAAACATGCCGTTGTTTTTTCTAATAATATTCTTTAGTAGCTTTAACCCATCGTTTGCGAATCAAGATGTGAATCCAAGAGGCGATTTCGTCGGCTCCCAAAAATGTAAAACATGTCATCAAGATGTTTATAAAGAATGGCAGGGAACTCGTCATGCAAACGTGATGAGAAAGTTATATACAAAAGACAATAATTCCATCAGTGCGCCGTGGGGTACAGAAAAAGAGCCTAAAGTTATTACAACCAGTAATAAAGACCGAAAATTTACTTTGTTTATGAAAGGGAAAAAATATTGGGTCACCATTCATGATAAAAAAGATCCTAATCGTGAACTTTCTTATCAAGTCGATGCGGTTGGTTATACTTCTCAAACGATGTTTTTTTCCTATGCAGAAGAATCAGATTCTTTAATTGTTTTACCATTTAATTACTGGAATAATGAAGAAAAACAAGAGCGTTGGGGAAATGCTTTTGACTTATTTTGGTTTAACGATGATGGTTCTATCTCATCAGATGAGAAACTCGCTACATTCGAACAATTTCATAATTACGAAAACCGTTGTGCAGAATGCCATCTAACTGGGTTTAATGCTGAAACATGGACAGATGCAGGTAAGTTAGGGCGTTCAGCAGATAAAACTAATATTTGGACAACAACTGAATTTGCTATTGGGTGTGAAAAATGTCATGGCCCAGGGGGCGCACATGCCAAAAGTCGAGATAAAAAAGATATTGTAAACCCAGAAAACTTAGACAGTAAGACGGGAAGTGAAGAGTGCGATCAGTGTCATCAGTCTGGCCATGCTATTAATTATGACAATGGTTTTTGGAGCGAACTTCCGATTAAATTCGATGAAAAAAATCCTCTAGGCCAAGGTCAACATTATAATGTTGGCGATAAACTGGATGAGTTTTACGTTGATAATGTTCGTAAAAAATGGGCTGGTACGGATTATTTCCAACAAGGAAAGTCTTATACCATGCAAATAGAAAGTACCAAGCATTTTCAAAACGGTATGAATTGCAAAACCTGTCATGATCCACATACACAGAAAACCCGATTACCTGCTAATGATTTATGTCTAAGTTGTCATAATAAAGACAAAGGTACAGCTAAACATCAGGGGAATTCTCATATGCAAGCGGATGTTAACTGTGTTGATTGTCATATGCCATATGGCATGATTAGTTTTCTTCGCTCTACCCGCTATGATGGCAGACTGCATGTTTTCAAAGCAATTACTCCGACAGAATCATTAGCACAGTTTAATTATCTCAAACAATTTACACTTCCTGATGCAGATCCTGAAGCTAAATTGACTCAATCTTGGGGGAAAATAAACAAAGACTTCGGTTCTTGCTATGACAGTGTGAAGCATCCAAAAAATGTACACTACTGTACAGATTTTGATGTACTACCAAACGCTTGTTCTAGTTGCCATCAATCGGAATTCCCACAACCTGGTAAATTCGATGACACACAAGTAGAACGTTTACATAAAGCTGAAGCAAGATATCAGCAATTAACTGATCATATGAAAAAAGCTATGTAATTTATTTTATTAAAAATATTAAATTAATATTTTAATATCTAATAATTTAACTCATTGTATTAATTAAATTACGTAACTCCCCCTACGTAGGGAGAGTTACGTCTATAGGAATAAATTATGAACTCTAAATTAAATACTATTGCTCTAGCAATAGCATTAAGCTGTATCTCTTCATCTTCTTTTGCTGCATATGAATTTGAAATTAACGATGATAATAAAATAACTTTTGGTGGTTATATTAAAGTTGATGCCCGTTATGTTGATGGTGATGTTGCCTATCAAGATAATTGGAAAGGTGGTGGTGTAGGGTTAGATGAAAATGCTTCTCAGTTTAAAATTTTCGCAAACGAAACACGTTTTAATACAAAGTATGAACACGGTGATGTCACAGGTTTTATTGAAATGGATTTATATGGTGGTTCAGGAAATGAAATCGTTTCAAACTCTTATAATCCTAGAGTTAGACATGCATATATAAGTTATAAAAATATTCTCGCAGGACAGACTTGGACAACATTCATGAATCCAAGTGCTATTGCTGAAACTGCTGATTTTGGTAGTACATTAATGGGGATTTCATTTGTTCGTCAAGGACAGATTAGATATACAAATGGAGGCTTCCAATTCTCCTTAGAAAATCCAGAAAGTTATGGTGGTGATACAGCCAATGATAATGTGCCAGATGTTATTGCTAAATATACTTTTCAAGGTGACTGGGGTAATGTTTCATTTTCTGCTCTTGGCCGTCAATTAAATACGTTAGAAGGAAATACAGAAACGACTATTGGTGGTGGTTTTGCGGGTAAAGTGAATACATTTGGTCACGATGATCTCCGTTTTCAATTCCACACCGGTGAACTGGGTCGTTATGTAGGAACTGCCGCAGTAAAAGATCTGGTAGGAGACGACGTTGAAGAGTCTACTGCTTATAATGTGGCATATCGTCATTTCTGGACTGACACGATGCGATCTACTTTCATATATGGTTATATCAAAGGTGATAATAGCGATACTGAAATTAGTCAGTGGGCTGTTAACTTGTTTGAAAATTTAACACCAGAACTTTCAGTTGGTTTTGAAGTGGGAAATTACGAGTTGGAACATGAAGATAAAAACTCATTTTATGGACAATTTTCAATGATATATGCCATTTAACCTTTACTAATTATGTACTAAAAGTCATCACAATGATGTTATGACTTTTTTCTGACCTGCGTTACAGCACTTCTAGCGACATCATCAACCACTTATCTGGTAGTAAAATGTGAAGCTTGTTAATTCATTGACGAACGAATTCATTGCGAAATAAAGACATACCAATAACAGCCAAGACCATAGCATCCATGGGGAGTTTTCGGCATCTTAATATTGTAATGCCGTTGGAGTCTAGACAAGATTGAATAATATCGGGGTCAATGAAATCAGAAAAGCATGAGAATTCGGTCAAGCGGTTTAATTGAAGAGCGATCAAGTGCTTCTGAAAGTTCCATAAAAAATCCGATAATGAAGATTACCAGATTTTGGCAGGCTGAAAGATAGGTAAATAGAGCGATATATTTTTTTAATTTCATTTCTTAACTGATCGACATTAAGCACCTAGGTGCTCTTTTTTATGGCTAAAAATCCTGCCTTTAAGACAGCTGCAACAGATGACATTTGTCATGGCGTATTGCTGACAAAGCACACTACTGCTCGATGAGCGTTTTGCTGATAATAAATCCATACCAACAAGGAGGCTTTATCATGCAACATAAATCATTGGACCAGCAGTTAATTGAGTACCGTCAACTACGCGCGTTAGCGATGCCATTATCTGGCATGATTGTTTGGAGTGTATTGTTTGTGCTCAGTTTTATATTACCGACATCGCAGTTAGTGTTAGCGGTTTTTATTGGCACCGGTTCTATTGTGTATTTGGCTATGGGAGTGTCTCGACTAACAGGTGAGAATATCTCGTTTAAGAAAAAAGCTAACCGTAATTGGTTTGAAAATGTATTTCTGGCTGCGGTAGGGATGAGCTTTTTAACCTTTGGCATCAGCATTCCATTTTTTATGGAAAATTATCTCGCATTACCTTTTGTATTAGCGATTCAGACGGGATTGATGTGGTTAGTCCATGGCGTGATTGCCGCGCAAAAAGTCGCCATAGTTCACGCTATTGTTCGCACTATTGCCTGTGTTGTAGCCTTTCAACTTTGGCCAGAATTAAGCTTCCAAATTCAACCATTAATCGTGGTCTTATGCTATGGCTTTACCATACCCATCATGCAGTCTCATTGGCGCCAGCAACAAAAACTAAGCATGAGTGTTTAGCTCGATACGACCAATGTAATAGGTATAAACATAAAAAAAGCCACAGCATTGAGCTGTGGCTTCACTGATACTAGCAAATCAGTTAATTCTTAATTGCTTAGTTCTTTTTAGCGTATTTTGCTGCTTCTTCACCTGCTAAGCGACCGAAGGTAATGATGTCTGAAATCGCATTGCCCCCTAAGCGGTTAGCGCCATGAACACCACCGGTTACTTCACCCGCGCCGTATAAACCAGGAATAACCTGTTTTTTAGCATCCATCACTTCGGCTTTAGTATCGATCATCACGCCACCCATGGTGTGGTGTACACCGGGTGTGATTTCGATTGCGTAGTAGTTACCTTCGTTTAGTGCGCGTGGTAAGTCTGCACGTTCAAAATCAGTGTCTTTACCGCTGGTGACTAAACTATTGTAGCGCGCGACAGTTTCAGTTAATGCTTTACCGTCAATACCTTCCATTTTGCCCAATTTCGCTAAGCTGTCAGCCGATGGAGCCACACCTAAACCGACATATTGGTTAATTTTGGACAGAGACTTACGTACAGAGTCATCAAAAATCAAATAAGCTGTTTTACCTGTTTGTTCTAAGATGGCTGCAGAGGCTTTATCACGAGTCGTGATTTCGTTAACGAAACGCTTCCCTTCACGGTTAACTAAAATCGCACCATTACCACGTACCGCTTCGGTAATCATCACACCACCTTTAACAGACAGTGTTGGATGCGCCTGGATATATTGCATATCTTTTAACGCGCCACCGGCATTTTCAGCGACATCTAAACCATCACCTACAGCACCAGGTTGGTTAGTTGAAATAAAGCCTTTTAAAGAAGGATCTAGCTTAGCAACACGTTCATTATTTTTAGCGAAACCACCCGTTGCTAAAATAACCGCGTCAGCTTTAACCCAGTAGTAACCTTTATACATCCCTTTAACGAGGATACCTTTTACACTGCCTTTATCATCTTTAAGCACTTCAATGCCGCGAGTGTTCATGCGTAAGTCAATGTTACGTTTAACCGCATTATCGTAAAGTACCTGTACCACATGAGCACCTACACCAGCACCACCGGTTGGGCGGTGTGAACGGTTAACTGATGCGCCGCCCATCATGCCAACGTCGGTTAAGTCGGCACCCATTTTTGTCATCCAATCAACAGAGTCTTTAGAATGTGAGCTTAGAATCTTAACTAAAGCTGGGTCGTTAATGTTTTGGCCACCTTTCATGGTGTCTTTGTACATTAACTCTGGGCTGTCAGTTATGTTTTTGGCTTTTTGTTGGTCAGTCCAGGCTGCATTCATGCCGCCGGCTGCTAACTTAGCATTACCACCAATCACGGGTTCTTTTTCAATCAAAATTACTTTAGCGCCGCTGTCATGTGCTGCTACCGCAGCAGAGAAACCTGCACCACCCGAACCGACAATAACCACATCAACTGTGTCGCGTGGTGCACTTGCTAGTGCTGCTTGGCGTTCTGCTTTGTCTTTGGCTAATTCTGCAATAGTCGGTTCGTCACGTTGCCATTTTTTAGCATATGGCATGTTAAAGTCGAAGCTGTGGCAAGAGTCACAATAGACCATCGATTTTTCGTGAGCGCTGTGGCATGAAGTACAAGCCACTTCGCCAGGAAAGTGAGAGGCGTGGGCATTGTAGTGTTCATGTTTTGTAGTTTCTGCCACTTCTGCTAATGTGCCGTGGCACGATACACATTGCGCATTTTCATAAGTTAAGCTGTCATTTGAGAGTTCACCATCTGCTGTATGGCAGCTATCACATTCTTGGTTTTGTACATGGAAGTCGGCTAAGTTGTCAGCGGCTACGGCATTACCCATTAGGCCTGCGGTACCCATTAACGTGGCTAGACAGACTGCAATTTTCATCTTTTTCATGTTGATTCCCCCTTCTATGCCTTAACGGCGATAAGCCAATTAATGATAGAAGTCTTATTTTTGTTTTATCAAGGCAGAAGTGATCATCACTCCACGCTACAAATACGGCTAAATGTGGGTCGAATTGATTATCCCGACCTGGTTATTTATTTGCTCACACTTAGTTTTACCCATGATCGTAAAATCAACAATGTGATAGGTGATTATGTAGAGATAAATGACTGCTTAATCACAAGCTCTAAAACTCACTATGCAAACATGCATAGCTACAAAGAGGTATATGCAATTTTGCATAGCGGATGTTGAGCGAGATCACATTGAGTGAAATGCTGATGAATTTAGACTAAGCGCGTTTATTACATAATGATTTACTCATATGCGGAATGCTGCACAGTTTCAAATAGGCTAAATGAGTAACATTAGCGGATGAGATTGATATTGCTTTGCCTTATATTCTTTACCCTGCCAGTGCTGGCGCAAGACAGCATTGTATTTGGCGTGCACTCAAATACAGCGCCGCTTGAATGGCGCAATAATGGTGTCGATCAAGGCTTCAATATTGAGCTGATGAACCGAATTGGCCAGTTAACCCGCACGCGGATTGTTGTTCGGCGCAAGAGTTTTCAGCAACTGTTAAACGATGTGCATAACCCCAACAGCGACATTGATGTGATTGCGGTAGTGAGCCCAATAAATATGAACCGTCAGTTAGCGCAATCGGACCCTATTTATGCCACCCACGCCAAAGCCTATACCTTGCAGGGTAAAGCGTTAATCAATAACTGGGCAGATTTAACCGGTAAGCGTGTCGCCATTAAAAAAGGCGCTTTTGTTGATGTATTTTTGTCCGACAAACTGCAAAAGTTTGATCGGGTTGATGTTGATCTTTATGAAACAGGCTTTCAGTTGCTGATTAAAAATCAGGTCGACGTGGTGATTGCCGAAAGCTTTGTTGCTCGGCGTCTACAGCCCTTGTATCCGTCGGTACGAAGCTCTAGTGATGCATTAATTTACGGCGCGTTTAATTTTGTCGCCAATGCCACTAAAGCCAGGCAGATGAAGCAAATTAATGATGCATTAAGGCAATTAAAGTTGTCGGGTGAATATGATTTACTGGTCAATAAATGGTTTGGCACCGGCCGCGAAAAAGTCGATTTAACCTTTACCGAAAAGCGCCTGTTCGCACTTGCGATTGTGGTTGCCATCATTTCTGCAGCAGGGTTGGTCTACACCGGATTTATTAGTGCGAGTTTACGCCGTCACGCTAAAGCGCTAAATGCCCAATTGATGCAACGTAAACTGATTGAAGCCGAGATATCCGAACTGTCACAACAGTTTCAATCTGTGCTCGATGGCATTCCCAATGGCGTGACCATCGTTAATCACGCCTTACAGCATTTATGGAGTAACGATAACAATATTCATTTGTTAGACTCAGATGCATTTTACTACATAGACAACGACGTTTTTGTGCTTAAGACCGCGGTGCTTAATGTGTTATCCAGTCAAAAATCGCTTATCGCAGATATGCATTACCAACAACAGTTTTGGCAGTTACAAATCCACCCCATAGCTCAAGACCAGGTGGTTATTTTACTTGAAGAGTCAACCGAGCAGCATCGTTTACGCCAGGCCAATGAAGAGGCCAGTCGCTTAGCATCACTGGGGGAATTATCTGCCGGTATAGCCCATGAAATTAATAATCCCACTGGATTAATTGTCCATGCAGTGTCGTTATTTAGTGCGGCGATGAAAGACTTAGCGCCTGCGGCTAGCTATTACCAAAAACAAAATCCTTTTTGGCTTATTGCGGGGCTTAATCCCGACGTCGCCATCAACGAGTTGCAATACAGTTGCGGCGCCATTGAAGAGGGCGCTAAACGTATTAGCCGAATCGTCAATGATTTAAAACGTTATGCCATGCCGCATATAGCCGATGAATATACCCGCGTGTGTTTAAATGATGTTGTTCAAGTCGCGCAGCGGTTAACGGCAAATCAAACTAAAACACATCAAGTCAGTATCATATTATCTGAGCTTTCACCTTGTATTAAAGGTGATGCTCAGCAACTGCATCAAGTATTAATTAACCTTATTCAAAATGCCTGTAACGCCTGCACTGCTCAACAAGCTGAGATAGTCATAGAAACCAACGTACAAGACGATAAGGCAATGTTAAGTATTGTCGATAATGGCTGCGGCATGAATAGCGCAACATTAAAAAGAATTACCGAACCTTTTTTTACCACCAGACGCAACGAAGGTGGCAGTGGGCTAGGGTTGTCGGTATGCAGTAAAATTATTAAAGAGCACCAAGGCGAAATGCAGATATTATCAACGTTAGGCCAAGGTACTCGGATTTGCTTAACGTTTGCTTTAGCGCATTAAACTAGGATTTAACCAATGAAGTTAGCTCGAAATATTCTGTTAATCGACGATGAAGCCGCATGGTTACGCACACTGGCCGTGACATTAAACCGCCTGGTTCCCGAAGCTGTTATTGACACCTGTATTGACAGTCGTCAGGTTCAAAGTCGTTTGCAGGTGGGTGACTATGCACTGGTATTGGTTGACCTTACGATGCCATTTCATTCAGGTGAAGAGCTGTTAGCGATGATCCGCAGTGACTTTCCTAATACTCGGGTCATTATTGTTACTGGGGTAAATGAAGTGGATACCGCAGTACGGTGTATTAAAAATGGCGCTTATGACTATTTTATTAAAACAGATAATGTCGACGACCTTGCACGGACAGTGCGACGAGCACTTGAAGTGGTTGGGCTTGAGCGTAACTATTTATACATTAAAGAGAGGTTTTTAAGTCGCACCTTAGATAACCCACAAGCATTTAATAATATTTTAACCTGTGAGCCGTTGTTATTAGATCAATTTCGCTACCTTGAAGCGGTATCGTGTAGCCCTGAACCGCTGTTAATCTCTGGTGCGAGCGGTACCGGTAAGAGTGAGTTCGCAAAATCTTGCCATGCGCTTTATAGCCCAAATGAACCTTTTATCTGCATTAATCTTGCGGGCATTAGCAGTGAATACTTTGAACAAAAAATGTGTGGTCAGTTGTATCATCACCATAATGGTGAACTTGAAGCGGTTGCAGGTCTATTGCATCAAGTCGGCAGCGGCGTACTTTATCTTAACGAAATTGGCGCACTGCCACTTGATGCACAAGTGAAATTATTAGCCCTGCTTGAAAACAAGCAATATTATCCTTTAGGCAGTGACACCGCATACCCAGTAAAATGTAAATTCGTGGTATCGACTCAAGATGATTTACTTAAGCTTCATCACGCTGGCGAGTTTAGAAGCGATCTTTTATATCGATTGCGCGCGCATAAAATTAAATTACCGCCACTGGTTGAGCGTCAGTTAGATATCTCGATGTTGATCAATCATTTTATCACCCTAGCCGCAACTGAAATGAATTTACCCGCACCCATACAACCCGCAGAATTGGCCTCTCAGTTAGCAAGTTATGATTTTCCCGGTAATTTACATGAGCTGAAGGGAATGGTATTTGATGCCGTAAGCAGAAGTGACGGTATAGCCCTTAATACCAGTCCGTTTATGGAGGCTATAAATGAACATAAGTCATTAATAGCTGCGCCAGCGGATAGAATTATCTTTCCGAAGTCATTGCCGACCATCGCCCAAATGAACCAAGCATTACTCGATGAAGCCATGAGTCGCACAGCCAATAACCAAACCGCCGCAGCGCAAATATTGGGGATCAGCCAAAGCGCTTTGAGTCGGCGACTAAAAGGGCATTAGTGCTTCTGTACTTGTTATGACTAGCACTATCTTTTTAATCCTCTTTTATTGATGTGTGTGCAGACAGTTGCTGTATTTTGTTGTCTACCAGCCAGACTTTTAAGTCATCTAGAGGCATAGGACGAGCAAAATAATAACCTTGAATTTGATGACAACCTAGTTGCAGGAGTTTGTTAACTTCAACTTCTGTTTCTACACCTTCAGCAATTAAGTTCATGCCTAATTCATGGCCGATATTAATAATATTTTTCACCATAACGTGATCATTTTGCCCAAGAGGGACAACAAAGCTACGATCAATTTTTAAGGTGTCAAAAGGCAAGCTTTTTAGGCGTTCAAGTGACGAGTATCCTTTGCCGAAGTCATCTAAATGAAATTTAAACCCATGCTTTACTAAATTTTGCATGGTGGGCAATATTTCGGTTTCTGATTCAGCAATCATACTTTCAGTCAGCTCTAAATGCAGTGCAGAAGGCGGTAAATGGTACTTCTCAATGCATTGCATAATATCTTTTGTTAGATCTGAATCCCTAAACTGCCTCAGTGATAAATTGACATTACATTGCAGTTCCGGGTAATCAATACGCAGTGCTTGCAGCTCAGCGCCAACCTTATCAAATACTTGCTGTCCTAGTTTTGTAATCATCCCTGATGTTTCTGCAATACTAATAAATTCATCGGGCGGGATAAATTCGCTGCATAATTTCCAACGAGATAACGCTTCTAGGCCGATAATACCGCCGTTCCTTGCATCAATGATAGGCTGATACCAAATGTCTAACTCTTGTTCATTTAATGCTTCTCGCAATGCTTGTTCAAGCTGCATACGGCGAGAGACGATATCAAGGAAGTTAATTTTAAAGACGACAGCTTGGTTTTTTCCTCTGCGTTTCGCTTCATACATGGCGAGATCGGCATTGCGAATAACATCTTCTTTAGATAGCGCATATTTGAGCGGAGCGAGTCCGATTGATGCCTGTAGGTTTAGTTTATGACCCTCATACTCAAAAGGTTCTGCAATATGTTTGAGTAAGTGTTCCGCAAATAGGTGAGCACCATCGGGATCGGTACCTTCTAATAAAATAGCAAATTCATCACCGCCTAAACGCACTACAGTGTCATCTATTCGTACTTGAGAAGTCATTCTTTGGGCTATTAACTTAAGAATATGATCTCCAGCAGAGTGCCCTAAACCATCATTAAGCAGTTTAAAGCCATCAAGATCGAGTAACAGCAACGTACTGGAAAAATGGGGCGTGAGCTCATGTTGATGCATGTAAATGTCTAGCTTTGCCTGTAATAGACGTCGATTGCCAATACCGGTTAGTGGGTCATGGTGAGCAAGGTGATGTAAATCTTCATGTCGTACTTCTACCTCTGCAATAAATTCATTAAGAGATTGTGCGAGGTTATCTAATTCATCATGGCCTTTTACCAGCCAGCGAATGGTTGAATGCGACTCTTGTCTATATTGGTCAGCAAGTCTTGAAAATATACGCAGTCGGTTTAATACCTTAAAATGTACAATCCAATAATTACCAATAAGTGAAATCAGTGTTAAACCCAGCACACTAAATAATAATAAATTAAAGGTGAGATCTCGTTCAGCCTGAAGGTGTGTACCACCTTGTACTTGTGTTTTTGCCGCTAAGCCGATTAACGATTTAGTCGCTAACCATTGATTATCTCCATCATTATTTTGCCGTACGACTGAAGATATCGACTGCGGGCTTGATGAACTTTTGATTAACTTAAAAGGCACAAGGGTTAACTCTCGCAAACCATTCAAAAACGACTCATTAAGAATTCGGATAAAAAATAAATAACCGCTTGATGGAGTATTTTTGAACGTGTTGGTAATCGCAACGCCAGATATCATAATTCCGACGTTATTGTGCCAAATGATTTTGCTGGTTACTGTTGTTTGTGTGGGTGACATAAGCGACGGTATAACAGGTTGCAGTATTGCCCATAAAATTTCAGGCATTGGTACTAAGTTTTCTGCTTGTGTCACTAATGGCGCAGACACTACGCTGCCATCTAAATGAGTAATGATAAAGCCATTTACTTGGATATTATCCAGTGCTTCAGAAGTATAGTTATCTTCGATATAAGTCGGGTTATTACCGAGTACAAATTGTTCGGTGTCATTCCAGTGGGCGTAATCAATTAAGCTTGATTCAAATGCCTGGTTGTTTTGTTCAAATACACCGTTAACCCGCATCAGTTGTTGCTCGTAAAATTTAGCGTCAAAATTATCGAAGCGTGAATTGATTAAATGGCTCGAAATCCACAGAAAGCAGACACCCACAAATATCAACAGTGCAGCCATGGCGTAAAGCATCCAACGCCCCATACTGCTAGTAATAGTTTGATTTTGCGCTATCGCCATACGACGTCTTCCTTGGGAACAACCATCTAATTAACCTAATGGTTGAGGGCATTGATAATCTGTTTTAATAGAATAGGTTAAAAATCCAATATAATAAATATTACAATGAAAGGTTTAAAATTGTGAGTGACAATTTGTCTTTCAGTAAATAGATATAGCACCTCTAACTTTCATCGCTCAGACCTACATACAAATGGTTAAATGTGACTCCGCGAATCAATCATTGCTTTGGTTAATAGGCCGTAATCAATTCGCTTCAGTTAACATGTTTTAACTCGAAAAAACTCGATCAGAGATGAGCGACAACATCCATCTTAACCCCTCCTTAACCAGCTCATCAGTACACTTGTTCCATTATTGTGTCATACACATGTTTTGGAGAGGCGGTTGATGATGGTAAAACCTGCGGTACGTAATGTCATGCTTGCGCTGATGGTGTCGAGCCTTTTGGGTTGCAGCAGCGTTGACTATGCCAATTATAGTGACCAAGCGAGCAAAACGGAGGCCGATGTTAGCCAACGTTTATTGGCGCAGTTATTGGCTGAATCAAAGGCTGATGATACCTCTACATCCTCAGTCGTTGCAGTGGCGAATTTGACCGATCTGGTCAATGTGCCTGAATTACAGCGTTTTATCACGGCAGCACTGCAAAATAATCCCAGTTTGCAACAAAGCGTTGTGGCGTTAAATATGGCGTATGCCCAGCACGGTATTACCTCTGCAAGCCGTTTACCATCGGTAGATGCGGGCTTTAGCGGCTCAAAAACAGAAGACAGTGACGACAGCTACACCACTGACATTACCGTCAGTTGGGAACTGGATTTATGGCAAAAAATCGCCGACAGCAGTAATGCTGCGCTAAAAGACATTGCCAGTTCACAAGCCAGTTTACAAAGTGCCAAAGATTTAGTGGTTGCCAATGTGATGCGCAGTTGGTTAGACATTAGCCTACAGCAACAATTAGTGGCGATTGAAACGCAACGTTTAGCGGTACTCGAAAACAACCAGGCATTGATTATGGCGCGCTATCGGGTGGGCTTAGGCAGTTTAGAAGACCTTGATAACGCCAATACCAGCGCAGCTAGCACTCGTGCAACATTGGTGAGCTACCAGGAGCAACTTGCGCAAAGTAAACGTGATTTAACTTTATTAACCGGGCAGTGGACTGGCAAGGATTTAGCGGCAGATGTTGCAGCGAAATTTCCGGCAGTGATCAATCCAATTAGTGTACTTGGTGAGCAAAATCTTGGCCGCCGCCCAGACATTAAAACGGCATTTTATAATATTGAAGCAGAATCATTACGCACCGACGCTGCTTATAAAGCGATGTTACCGTCGATCAGTTTATCTGCCAGCTTAACCGACATGGCAGAGTCGCCAAGTGATGCATTACTCACCGGCCCGCTATGGAGTGTGCTTGGGCAGTTATCTGCACCGTTATTTCAAGGTGGAAAATTGAAATCGCAAGCCGAATTGGCTCGCTTAACCACGGAGCAGCGTTACTGGGTTTATCAAGACACCTTACTCAACGCCGTAAACGAAGTTGAAAACACCGTTGGTCAAGAGTATTCCCTTGCCAAACAACAACAATATTTAACCGAGGCACAAATGAGTGCTCAGCGTAGTTTTGTGAGTTACGAAGAAAAGTATCGTCAGGGTTTGGTTGATATTTTTGACCTACTCACAGTGCAGCAGCAAACCTATGATATTGAAGCGCAGCTTGCCACCACTATTTATAACCGTCTTGTTAACCGCATTGATTTAGGCCTGGCATTAGGTCTAGGGGTATCCGCATGAAACTTAACCGTATGAACGTTATTGTCACTGTTTTATCTGTGGGCAGCATTTTTGCAGCATTAGGTTATACCGCCTCTAAAATGCCGCCAGGGCCTAATCAAAAAGCACCCACAGCGGAAACTCCGGCTAAGCCCCTTGAAAAAAGTGCACCAGCAACGCTATTACCTCAAGTAGGAGTAGTGTCCGTTAATGGCCAGGAATACCAGGCAGAAGTGATAGGTTTTGGTGAAGCAAGACCACGCTTTGAGCTCACCTTAAGTGCTGAAGTGAACGGTAAGGTGATTGAGCTAAATCGTCAATTTGAGTCAGGCCAGGTGATCGAAAAAGGCACGGTACTGGGCCAAATCAATGACACCAGTTATCAGCAAGCATTAACTCAAGCGCAAACCGACCTAGCGCAAGCTGAACTCGATTTATTAGAAGAGCAACGCCAAGGCGAGCAAGCTAAGGCGGAGTGGTTGCGCTCAGGTTTATCTGGCGAGCCAGCATCACCGCTGGTATTGCGTACCCCGCAATTAGCCCAGGCCAAAGCCGCATTGGATAATGCCAAACTTGGGCTCAAAAAAGCCCAACAAGATGTGGCTTATACCCAAATTACCGCCCCATTTGATGCGCTGATTATTAGCCGTGATATTCAACCTGGCAGTTATGTGCAAACGGGCACCCAACTTGGCACCTTATACAGTGTGGCTGAAGTTGAAATCAACGTCCCTTTGTCTGAGCAGCAATGGAAAAACTTACCTGCATTTGATAACGACCAGTTAGCCAAAACTCCCTGGAGTGTGACGTTACAAAGCACCGATGGTCTAAATCAATGGCAAGGTTATATTGAGCGGGTAGAGCAGCATTTAACCCAAGCGAGTCGTCAACGTTCATTAGTGGTGGTGGTCGACAACCCGCTGGCACAGCAAACTGATTTGTATCCAGGTACCTTTGTTAAAGCGCAGATAAACGGCAAGTCATTAGAGAATTTATGGCAATTACCTTCATCGGCTATTTCGCAACAAGGCGACATTTGGTTTGTTGACGAACATAGCCTACTCGCTAAGTCAGCTGTCACGATTGCCTTTGAAAAAGCCGGTTTCGTATACGTGATGCCTTTAACCACGAAACAGGGTATGCCAGCCACAATGCAAATTGTAAAACGCCCGTTAAGTCACTTTAAAGTCGGCACCAAAGTGCTTGCTAAGGAAGAGGTATAGTCATGTCTGTTCCTCAATCAACACACACAGGGGCAATTGCCTGGTTTGCCAGAAATTCAGTGGCCGCTAACTTATTGCTTATTAGCATGATTATCGTGGGTTTGTTCTCGCTTAATAGCCTGCGTAAAGAGGCTTTTCCGAGTTTAGAGCCAGATAATGTCACCGTGTCTGTCACATACGACAGTGGCGATCCGGTATTAGCCGAAGAAGGTATCGCAATCAAAATTGAAGATGCCCTAGAAACCGTACCAGGCATTAAGCGCATCACCTCAACCTCTAATGCCAATGGCAGTAGTGTGATGATTGAGAAAACCAGCTCGTATGATTTAGACACCTTACTCACCGACATTAAAACCAATGTCGACGCAATTTATAACTTTCCAAGCGAAGCTGAAAATCCCGTTATCGATAAAATGCGCATGCAAGACCATGCATTGTGGATTGAGATTTATGGCGATGCTGACCGCGCAACATTGCAGGCATTAGCCGAGCAATTAAAGTCAGATTTACTCAGCCAGGATGCGATTCATGACCTTGAGATTAAAGCCAAAGCTGAGCCCATGATTTCGATTGAAGTTGATGAAGCTAAGTTACAAGCCTATGGGTTAACGCTTGCCACAGTGGCCAGCGCGATTAATGCTGAATCGGCGACATCCATTTCGACCAGCTTATACAACGACGATAAAACCGTGCGTTTAAAAGTGTCAGATCAGGCATATCAACAACAAGACTTTATGGCTTTGCCAATCATTACAAACAGCCAGGGTTCGTTAATAACCTTAGGCGATATCGCCACGGTAAAAGACGGTTTTGCCGACGACACCTTTGTGTTGTCGCGTTATAACAATGCCAACTCAAGCGCGATTCAGATTGTTATGGATGAGAGCGGCGACATCGTTGATATTGTTGAGCAAGCTAAACAGGTGGTTGAAAAGTGGCGTAACTCGAGTGCATTGCCCGAGAATGTCAGTATTGCCTCGTGGTATGACAAAAGCACCATGATCACCGAACGTTTAAGCCTATTAGTTAAAAACGCCCTAAGCGGTATTGCGTTAGTGTTTATTATTTTGGCGTTATTTTTAAACCTTCGCGTGGCATTTTGGGTGGCAGCAGGTTTGCCGTTTGTGTTCTTTGGCACCTTGTTTTTCATGACCAACAATTTTGCCGGCTTAACCCTGAACGAAATGACCACCTTTGGTTTTATTATGGCCCTGGGGATCGTGGTGGATGACGCGGTAGTGGTCGGTGAGAGCGTGTATAGCACCAGACAAAAATACGGCGACAACATCGATAACACCATTAAAGGTACGTTAAAAGTCGCGACGCCAACTATTTTTGGTGTGTTAACCACTGTGGTGGCGTTTGTGGCATTAGCCAATGTGGAAGGGCGTTTAGGGCAGATTTATGCCCAGTTTGGTACGGTAGTGGCGATTTGCTTAATGTTATCGCTGGTAGAGTCTAAGTTTATTCTGCCGTCACATTTAGCTCATATCGATACTAAAAAGCGCGCCAAGAAATCATGGTTTAACCATCTTCAACATGCAGCAGACAGCAGTTTAAAGTGGTTTAGCCGAGTGATTTACCAGCCATTAATTGAGTTTGCCCTGCGTTTTCGCTATGCCGTTCTTATGGTGTTTATCGCGATGTTTATTATGGTGGCCGGCATGCCGATAACTGGCAGCGTGAGAGTGGCATTCTTCCCTGATATTACCGGTGATACTGCCGTGGCTGATTTTTCAATGCAAAATGATGCCAGTTTTGGTCAAACCTATAAAAATTTAACCACCTTAGAGCGCGCGGCAAAAGATGTTGATGCACAGCTTTCAGCGCAATCATCTACCGAATCGAGTGATAGTGAGGGTAAGGACAGTTATTTAACAAGCCTACATGTGTTGGCCAGCAGCAGTAGCTCAGGCCAGGTGCAAGTTGAGTTAGCCCCTAATAGCCCATATACGCTAAAAGCATTTACCCTTAAATGGACTGAGGCCGTTGGCCAAATGGAAGGAGTCAAAAAGCTTAAAGTATTAGCGAAAAAAGAAATGCTCGATAATTTTAAAGTTGAGATTAAGGCCAGCGATACCGAATCAGTTTTTGCTGCCGGCCAAGCGTTAAAAGCGGCAATTGAAACCATGGACGGCGTCAGTGGTATTGATAACAACCTAGACCTAGGTGAGCCACAATATCGTTTTGAATTAACTTCACAAGGTCGCGCCCTAGGATTTGATACCGAAAGCTTATCGGCTCAAATACTGCAGTCGTTTGGCGGTGGTGTCGTTCAGCGTTTTCAACGTGGTAAAGACGAGGTTAAAGTCCGTGTTCGTTATCCTGATGAAGACCGCCAAACCATCGGTGATATTAAGCTTGCTAATGTGCGTACCAGCGACGGAACCATAGTGCCATTAAGCAATGTGGCAACAATCATTAATGATTATCAACCCTCGAATATTACCCGCATAGACAGCCAACGCGCCGTGTATATCAGTGCGGTGTTAGACAAAGATAAAATTGCTTCCAATGAGTTAGTGAGTCAATTAAAGCAGTCGTTAGTCCCGCAGCTTGAAGTGCAATATCCAGGGGTAAGCTTTAACTTTGCTGGTGAAGCAGAACAACAGGCAGAAACCACGAGCTCTATTGAGTCTATGTTTGTGCTCGCGTTAATCGCTATCTATGCTTTGCTGGCCGTGCCGCTTAGGTCATATGTGCAACCTGTTATTATCATGACCGCGATTCCATTTGGTATTGTTGGGGCGATTTTAGGTCATTGGTGGAACGACTTAACCATCAGTATTTTATCGTTAAATGGTATATTGGCGCTCAGTGGTGTGGTGGTCAACGACAGCCTATTATTGGTGTCACGCTTTAATGAATTGATTAAAGAAGAAGGCTTGTCGGTACACGATGCCATTGTTGAGTCATGCACCGGACGACTTCGTGCCGTGTTGCTAACATCGGTTACCACGTTTGCGGGGTTAGCTCCATTATTAGGTGAAACCTCATTGCAAGCGCAGTTCTTAATTCCTGCGGCAGCGGCGCTGGGTTATGGTATTTTGTTTGCCACAGTGATCACCTTGATTTTAACCCCGTCACTGTTGTTGATTCAGTGTGAAACAAAAGACTTTATCACTCGTATAATGAATAAGTTACGCCCTAATAATGACGAAACTGCGCCAGCATAACACTAAGGAGCCCGCTTGATGACAATGGATAAGTTGCAATTGTTACTGGTCGAAGACGATCTTGACCTCGCTACAGCGGTTATTGAGTATTTTGAGCTAGAAGACATTTTGTGTGATCACAGTGCAAATGGCCTGGCAGGACTTCATTTAATTCAACAGAATCATTATGACGCGGTGATTCTGGATTTAAATTTACCTAAAATGAACGGTTTGCAGGTGTGTGAGTCATTACGCGCTCAAGGTATTGATGTTCCGGTATTAATGCTAACGGCGCGTGACACGCTAGACGATAAACTCAGCGGTTTCGCCAATGGTACAGATGATTACTTAGTGAAACCCTTTGCCATGGAAGAGCTCATTGTCAGAGTTAAGGTATTAGCCCGTCGGCGCAGTGGCCAGGTGCAGCGTTTAGCGCTGGCCGATTTAACCGTTGATGTACAGCAAAAACAGGCTTTTCGTAACAATATCGAATTAAAACTGTCGCCGACCGCATTGAAAATTTTAACCGTACTCATGCGAGCCAGCCCGAACCCTGTGTCGCGGGAAAAGTTAATGCAAACGGTATGGGGCGATGAACAACCCGACAGTAACAGCTTAAAAGTACACATTTTTAATTTGCGTAAGCAAGTCGATGCCGAGCATGAGCACAAGTTATTGCACACCATCAGCGGTTACGGTTTTGCGATAAAGGAAAGCCATTCATAATGAAAATAATCCCTAGCATTCGGCTTTATATATTATTGGCAATGTTGATTACGGGTATCAGTACCATTTTGATTTTGTCTGCATTAAGCCTGCACTATTTTATCTCGGGCATGGATGCGTCTTTGCGAGTATCAATGTATGCCCAGGGCCAGCAACAAAATGTATCAGACGCAAAGCCCTATCAGTTTGAATCATTTACAGTCGCCAGTCGTTGGCAAGATCTACCCGAAAAAGTGCGCCAAATTATGCTTGAGCCACCAACAGAATTAAATGTACTGAATAAGGCTATTGTCGGCGGTAACTTAATCACCCCACCTGATGCCGGTTATTTTGTAATGAAAGTTCAACACGATAATGAAATACGTTTTGTGTCAACGGTATTTGAACGCAGTAAAATAGGTGCCTTTAAGCGAAATGGTCCGCCATATTTTTTAATCATTTTGCTAACGGCAATATTAGGCATTATTGCCTTTGCTGTAGTGCTGATTTTGGTGATGCGCCGTGTTACGTTGCCAATAGAAAGGCTCAAAAATTGGGCCAAAGGCCTCAATACTCAACAGCTTGAGTTGTCTACGCCAGACTTTCACTACAGCGAGCTTAATACCTTAGCCTCCATCATTAAAACCAGTTTAAGCACGGTGCAAGACAGCTTAGCGCGCGAGCAACAGTTTTTAAGTTATGCCAGCCATGAGTTGCGCACGCCTATAGCGGTTATTCGTACCAATACCGAGCTACTGCAAAAATTAATAAGCAAAGGCGCGAGTGCTGAAAAACAAGCACTGGTCGTTGAGCGGATTGAACGTGCTGGCATCACAATGACAGATTTAACTGAAACGTTATTGTGGCTAAATCGGCGTGAAGGTAAAAGCTTACCGCTAAATGAGGTTCACCTAGGGCTACTGATCCGTCAATTAGTGCAAGATTTAACGTATTTAACCCATGGCAAAAATATTGAAATTCACATCAATACAGATGAGTCAGCGCAACAACTCCCAAGCACGTTATGCCGGATTATCATGACCAATCTTATTCGTAATGCGTTTCAACATACGTTAGAAGGGTCGGTCACTATTGAGCAGTCAGCTGCATCGGTGAGTATTATCAATCAGTGTGAATCGCACGCCAACAGCAGTGAAGATTTAGGCTTTGGTTTAGGGCTTGAGCTCACCACGCGTTTGATCACTCAATATGATTGGCCATATCAAAACATTGAAACCAATCGGGGCCGTAAAGTATCCGTTGATTTTTGTCATAAAAGTGGCCGTTATTAAGTTGGTCGCCACTTGTTTTACAGCATGATTTCCTAAAGCCACTTCAGTGGCTTTTTTATTGTCTCTATGCGGAGGACTAGTACATCGGATTATAGGATTTTTTATTATAATGTGATGATAATTAAATTATCATCAAGTGTTAACTTAATTCGATTGTGCTGTGAAACAATCGGTCTATAATGAGGGGTATCTTGACGCCGTACTAGGTTATGGGATCGCTGCAATGAAATACCGCACACATTTATTTTCTCTCCGTATCGGGCACGCGCTCCGAGAATCACTAAAAGACAATCCCTACAGTGTTACTGCATTGTCTAAAGATTTATTAGCTGGCCTTACCGTCGGTATTATTGCTATCCCGTTAGCCATGGCGCTGGCGATCGCTATTGGCGTGGCACCGCAGTACGGCTTATATACCGCCATTATTGCCGGGTTTGTTATTCCGCTCACCGGTGGCTCGCGTTATAGCGTGTCTGGGCCGACAGCCGCATTTGTGGTGATCCTCTATCCTATCGTGCATCAATATGGTTTGTCTGGATTACTGCTTGCCAGCATTTTGTCAGGGTTGATGTTAATCGTTATGGCGTTATTTCGCTTAGGACGCTTTATTCAATATATTCCGGAGTCAGTCACGTTAGGTTTTACTGGTGGTATAGCGGTGGTTATCGCGGTATTGCAAGTTAAAGACTTCTTTGGTTTAAACATTACTGACATGCCAGAGAGCTTTGTGGGTAAAGTTGCCACGTTAATACAAGAAATTCCTGGGTTTTCCGGGCCGACGATGCTGGTGGGGATAAGCACCTTAGTGGTGTTTATTTTGTGGCCTAAACTCAAGATAAACATACCCGCTCATTTGCCCGCAGTGGTGGCGGCGAGTGTGGTGGCTTTGATGTTAAACCTGTTAGGGTTTCATGTGTCGACGATAGGCTCAACCTTCAGTTTTACCTTAGCCGACGGCTCTATCGGTGCCGGTATACCGTCAATGCTGCCCGATTTTGAGTGGCCTTGGCTGCGGGCACAAATGGGCGAAACGCCGCTGGTATTCACTTGGCAACTGGTCAGTGACTTATTGTCTGCCGCATTTGCTATTGCCATGTTAGGGGCCATTGAATCGTTACTGTGCGCTGTGGTGCTAGATGGTATGTCAGGTAAAAAGCACAGTGCCAATAGTGAGTTATTAGGCCAGGGTATCGGCAATATTATTGCCCCATTTTTTGGCGGGATTACGGCCACTGCAGCGATCGCTCGGTCGGCAGCCAATTATAAATCCGGTGCAGTGAGCCCCATTGCCGCAATGATCCACGCGCTGGTGGTATTGGTGTCTTTATTATCGTTGAGTACCATTTTGGCGTATATCCCAATGGCGGGGATGTCTGCATTGCTTATCATGGTGGCGTGGAACATGAGCGAAGCGCCCAAGATTATTCACTTAATCAAAAAAGCCCCTGCCAGTGAAGTGCTGGTATTAATGGTGTGTTTATTATTGACCATCTTTTTCGACATGGTGATAGCGATCAGCGCTGGGATTATTTTGGCATCGTTATTGTTTATGAAACAAGTGGCCGACATGACCAAGGTACAAGACATTAGCGAGCAGAAAAAGCATGTTCATGTAGAACTACCGCCGCGCTGGAAAGTATTTAAAATCAACGGACCATTATTTTTTGCCGCTGCTGATGGGGTATTTGGTGAGTTGGTACATTTAAGTGCTGAACAAGATGGTGTGGTGTTGTATTTTGACGGGGTGTCTATTTTAGATTCGGGTGGTGTAGCGGCGTTATACAAATATATCGCTAAATGTAAGCACGATAATACCCGGGTACTGTTAGCTGATTTTCAATTTCAGCCACTTAAAACCTTGGCAAAAGCCGGCTTTAAACCCGATGGCGTACATTGTGTGACGTATTCAACACTCACCGATGCACTCGATGATGTAGTGAAAACTTAACAGCCCCTATAAGTAAACTTAACAGCCCCTATAAGTAAACTTACAGGAGCCGTTATAACGATCCACAGCGCAGAAGTGCTATCTATTGAATAGATTTAGTTATTTGGCAGGTTTAACGACTTCAATATAATGCCACGAATCAGCAATATGCAGCCTTGCTGAAGTGACACGTTTATTGCGCTCTACATTAATGTGGTTAGTTTGTTCTGACCACAGTTCTTGTAGCGCAGTCATTTTTAGGTAAAACCCATCCATATCTACAGTTATCGGGGTTTCTTGATACACCCACAAATACTTACCTTCTAACTCGGTGCCAACATAAGTCAGCGTGAGCGGTTGCTGTTTTTGGTCTTGCATTGAAAAGGTCGAAATAGCGTAATAAGCAAAGGCATCACGACCAACCGGATCGCTGATCAAATCCGTGTTTTTATCGATCACTTGCTGGGCGGCATGCTCAGCATCGTGTAAATAAAATCGATGTTGGATTTCAAGCATGCCACTGCGCTGATTGAACACAATACTGGTGTAAGCTTCTTTTTGCTGGTGGGCAAGAGCTTCTCCTGTAAAGAAACCCAAACTCACAATACTGATTAATAGTAAGGTTAATTGACGTATCACTTCTTTTTCACCTTAATCTCGGGTTCTTTAAGCGCTTCTTTGTTGTCATGCATAATATCGCGATACTGATTGCCCTTACGCTCTTCTTCTTTAAAGGCTTCGATACGTGAAGGGATAATTTGGCGTGGATAATAGTTATTTTCAATATCGACATCGGCCGTTTCACCGCGACGATCGACCACCGCCGACACTAAAACATTGTCTTTGTCGGTCACAATGAGTTTACTGACTTCAAAGGGGGAGCGGCGCCAAATTTCAGCAGGTAAAACCAATGATTCTGTGTTGCCATTCTCAAAGGTTAGCTCGAGTAAAATGGGCATCACGAGGCCGCCGAGATTAGCAAAGTTAAAGACGTAATAGTTTTTATCTTCTTTAATGGCTCGAGCGAGTACTTGTTGTTCCCATTCGTCGAGTTCGGCGTGTTTTTTGTTGTACTTGTTGCGTTCTTTATTGGTGACGCTAAATTGATCATTTTGGTCATGATAATCAAGGTTGTCTGAGTTCAGTTCAACCCAGCTTTTTTGACCACTTTGTTGATTACGTTCTACCGAATAAGGCATGGGTTTACCTTGATAATCTTGGCGGCGGCGCTCAAAATCAATGTCTGGATTGTTGCTGTCTAAACGCAGTTTATAAATGCGGTCTAACGAAATATCAACATGATCGGTGCTGTAAAACCAACCTCGGAAAAACCAATCTAAATCAACCCCAGAGGCTTCTTCCATGGTACGGAAAAAGTCGCTTGGTGTTGGGCGTTTGTTCATCCAACGCTGGCTGTATTCTTGAAAGGCGAAATCAAATAATTCACGGCCTAATATCACTTCACGCAAAATATTGAGCGCAACAGCAGGTTTAATATAGGCATTAGGGCCAAGTTGCAACACACTGTCTGACTGCGTCATAATCGGCACTTGCACGTTAGACTTCATGTATTCAATCACATCACTTGGCTCACGTCCCCAAGACAGTTTAGGGTCCCATTCGCGAGTCGCAATACCGTCTAAAAAGCTGTTGATGCCTTCATCCATCCAGGTCCATTGGCGCTCGTCTGAATTCACAATCATCGGAAAATAGTTATGACCGACTTCGTGGATCACCACGCCGATTAAGAATTGTTTTTCCGACAAGGTATAAGTACGGCTGTCATCGTCGTGCCAAATGGTACGAGGACCATTAAAGCTGATCATTGGATATTCCATGCCGCCGACAGGACCATTAACGCTAATGGCTGCAGGGTAGGGATAGTCGAAGGTAAAGCGCGAATAGACCTTAAGGGTGTGAATCACTGACGCTGTTGAATAGCGCTGCCACAGTTCGCCACCTTCTTTTGGGTAAAACGACATTGCCATTACGTGCGGATTATTACTGTCTTTTTGCTGATAACCTTGAGCGTCCCATATAAATTTACGCGATGATGCCCATGCAAAATCGCGAACATTGTCGGCTGTAAAGTGCCAGGTTTTACTGCCTGTAGCCGCGCTCGACTCATTGGCGAGAGCTTCATCTGCCGATACTATAAACACTGGCTTTTCAGCGGTTTTAGCTTTTTCTAAACGTTTAAGTTGCTCTGAAGACAACACTTTTTTGCTATTTTGTAATACGCCTGTGGCTGTGACGATATGGTCACTCGGCACGGTCATACTCACATCGTAATTACCAAACTCGAGAGTAAATTCACCGCTGCCTAAAAACTCTTTGTTGTGCCACGCTTCGTAATCTGAATAACTGGCTACTCGCGGAAACCACTGTGCTAACAAGAAAATGTCGTTGCCACCTTTGCGGTCATCGTCAGGAAAGTGTTCATAACCCGAACGAGCCCCAACAGCGTCTTCTTCCAAAATATTGTAGCCGTAGTTAATGCGCAATTGAGTTGATTGGTTTTGACGTAATGCCGTGGGTAAGTCGACTCGCATTTGAGCACCGACGATGGTGTACTTGAGCGGTTTTTTGTTGGCGTCGGTCACAGCAGCAATCTGATAGCCCAAGTTGTTATCGGCTAAAAACTGTTGGCGTCGTAAGTCTTGCAGGCTGATTTTTGCAAATGCATTATCACCATAAGTGTTGGTGGCACTTACGCTACCATCAACCCCATAAAAAGCACTGCTTCGCTCAGCAATTGAATCTGATTTAAAGCGGTTTTGCTCTAGCTGTAACCATAGATATTTAAGCGTATACGGAGAGTTATTGTGATAAGTAATCACTTGTTCACCTTCAATACGACGCTTTTCTTCATCTAATGTGACATTAATTTTGTAGTCAACTTGCTGTTGCCAATACTCTTTACCTGGTTCGCCTGCTGCATTGCGGTAATCATTTGGGGTAGGGAGGCTTTCTTCAAGTTGGCGAAATTTATCGACAAAGTGGCCCTTACTTTGGACGATTTCTGAAGCCGAACTGGTAAACATTGCTGAACTGGTCAGTGCCAAGACGAGCAGTTGACGATACACGCGCATAAACACTCCTTTGACGCCAGCGAGCCAGTGCCAATATTGCCAAAATGATGATTTATTGTATTTTTTGTGGCCAGAGTGTAACTAAGTTGAAGTGAATATACAGAGAAATAATGTTACGAAAGTTTGCACTTTTAAAGCGGATTTTTGTGTGCCCAATAAACAGGGAGTATCACTGATTTATGGCAGGCAGAAATTTTCGTAAGCGCTTATGTCGCGCTTTATTCGCTGTAATACCAGGTAAGATTTTGTATTTGTTAATTATTTCTTGATACTCACCATTTGCTTTTAGCATTTCAATGCCGTTAGCAAAAAGGGTCGCATTGGCCTGGTTTTGCTGACTAAAGCCCACATGTAACGGCACTGGCTGGCCAATGGTGCCAGCATAGCGCAAGTGTTGACTTAAGTTTAATTGACTTGCGGTGTACTCAATGACATTTTTGTTGTCGACAATAACCGAGTGCCGACCCTTTACTAATCGAATAATATTCATCGCTAACGGATCGTTACCCGAGGCAAAGTAGGTATTTGGATGAGCGTTTAGCCAGGCATCAAGTTCAACGCCATAGTCGTAGCCACTGACTGCCGCTGCTTGTGAAGTTTGGTTCAGATCGGCAATGGTTTCAAACGACTCGTCTTTACCAATGAGGGTATAAAAGTCATTGCTGTTATAGCCGATAATAACATTCGCGTCGATGAGTTGATTGTTGGCAATGGCACTAGGCGTTAATGCCAGTACCGCATCAATATTGTGTCGTTGCAGCTCAATAAGGGCACGTTTATAAGGAATAGTCACAAATACAGTTGTTTGTCCTTGAATTTCAAAGGCGCGTTTTGTTAGCTCAACAACATAACCCGTTTCATTTTCACAGATATAAGGGCACCAAATATCCGACGCAATACGGATTGGCGTTGCATGGGCGTGAATACTGATTAGCGACAGTAGTATCAACAGGTACTTAAACAACTATTGTGCTCCATGACTTGAACGGGCGGGTATAGTAATGGTTTAAAGTGTATAGGCAATCTTTTTTGATTAAAAAAGATACTACTTTATGTTTTGCTAACAAATATGCCTATTTTGTGAACAGGCAACCAGTACCAGTAACAGACTATTAATCAAAGTTACCTTTTGGTAACAATTAACCAAGGTGATATTTTTATGGCGACAGTAAATAGACAATTTACCCATGTAATGGTTGAGCAGCCTGGCGAACCCAGTGTGATGACCATGACCCAATCAACGCTTGCCATGCCAACAAAAGGCCAGGTGACGATTAAGGTGCATGCTGCTGGAGTCAATGGCCCTGACATTAAACAGCGCGTTGGTGCTTATCCACCGCCAGCAGATGCCAGCCCGATTATAGGGTTAGAAGTCGCCGGTGAAATTGTTGCCGTGGCAGACGATGTTACTCAGTGGCAAGTGGGCGACAAAGTGTGTGCGTTAGTGCCAGGTGGCGGCTATGCCGAGTTAGTGAATACATACGCAGCACATTGTTTACCTATTCCGACGGGTTACAGTTATGTGCAGGCAGCCGCATTACCAGAAACCTTTTTTACTGTGTGGGGTAACTTGTTTATTCGCGGCGGACTTAAAGCGGGTGAAACGGTATTGATCCACGGCGGTTCTGGCGGTATCGGTACTACTGCAATTCAAATGGCAAGTCGTTTAGGCGCAAAAGTCTTTGCAACTTCTGGCAGCGATGAAAAATGCCAATATTGTTTAGATCAAGGTGCCAGTGCTGCGATTAATTATAATGAACAACAATTTGTTGAGCCGATATTAGCGGCTACAGAGGGTGTTGGCGTTAATGTCATTATGGACATTGCCGGAGGTGACTTTATCAATGAAAACCTCAAAGCCATTGCGACAGACGGCCGTATGGTGTCAGTTGCCATGCAACGTGGCCCACAGGCAACTGTAGATATTTTTCGTATTATGGCTAAACGAGTGGTGTGGACTGGGTCGACATTACGCCCGCAAAGCGTAGAAAATAAAGCACAAATTGCCCAAGGCTTAGCTGAACATGTATGGCCGTTATTAAACGCCGGCAAAATGAACATTCCAATCGACAGTGTATTTCCGTTTTCGCAGGTAGTAAAAGCACATGAGTTAATGGAGTCGGGTAAGCATAAAGGTAAGATAGTATTAGATTTATTGGCGTAAATTTACGTATCTCAATTTGGCCAGGTCGTAATATCTTAGGGCAAGTGCTGAATTGAGATGAATAAAAGCGTGATAAAGATAATGCGATATTGACAAGGTTTTTTAGATAAAAAACTTGAAGGCTGTTTGATTTCAGCTATTGTCCTGTTATCAATGTTTATTAAGAGGGTCTAATGCAGCCCACAACGTCACATTGTAGTGAGTCAGTTGAGCAAAATTCAATTGGGGTTGTGAACTAACGGTAGCAATTCAATCGTATCGTTAGGTAGCTTAAAGACCATTTTTTTAGTAATGGTAATGGTCTTTATCTGGGCAAATTTTTCCAATATTGGCATTTTTATGCGGTTGCGCGAAAAATTCATCGTTTTAGGCATTGATTCTCAGAAATATTCTGTTTAAATACCCACGTAAATACAGAAGAGATAATCGTGGTGCAGAATGAGGGTGTTTTAACTCATTACCTTGCATCATTTTGAGTATATGTGTTGATTTAAGGGCGTTAGCATATATGTATAACACAGCAAAAAAACAACTTTGGTTTGGTGAATTAAGAACATCGAAAGGTAATACTGTCGTGGTTCATGATAATCAACTACCACAAGCGTCACCTGGGCGCGTTTATATGTTTCATACTACGCGCAATACGATTGTTGAATTCGTAGAAGACATCGTTAAAGTTAACTTACACGACTTAGATGACGAACAAGCAAAAGCCGCTATGGCTGAGTTTGGGGATGCTTGGAAAGCTGCACGTGCTGAGTTTATGTTAAAGCACCAATCACGGATAGACTTGTCAAAAGTGCCAGATACGGCACCACCTCGCAAAGCAAAACCTGTGGTTGAGCCAGATGAAGTTGTAGATTCAGATGATGATATTCCAGATTTTGATGACTCTGATGACGACGATAGTGATGATTTTGATGACATGGGTGATAATGTAGACGATTAATCGCGTGGATAATATGCTGTTATTGATAGCAGCATATTGTGTAGTAGTGATTTATCAGCTTGCGATACCCATTGATGAAAACGGCATAAAGAATGTTAATTCTTTATGCCGTTTCTTTTTGGGCTAAGCCCCTAAACTTAAGCGCCTAGACTAAAGCGTTTACATTAAATCATTAAGACTTAGGCGTAGGTTATTCTTTATCAAAACTGTCGACAATGATCGCGCCCATTGACGCGGGCATCGCGATTAAAATAATCCGCTTTAACGCTAAGATAGGCTCTGTTAATAGCGGCAGTTTATTTAATGCTAACAACACAATCGCGACCACGATTAATGTCAATAAATAGGCTGCGACCACCCGTAAAAAGAAAGCCCGCCTGCGTGTAATGATATTGCCTTGAAACACACTCTGATAAGCAAATAGAGTGATAAACGCCAACGACAAAAACACCACAAGCACTAAGTTTAACGTTGGTAAACTCGCCGATAGTCGCCACGCTTCTTCCGAAAACGCAATGGGCACAGACAGGGCAAAAGCCCCGACTGCAATTTGGCCAATATCTTCGGTGTTAAAGGTGGGCTTTGCCGGCGGATTACTTGGCATCGAACTGATAACGAGTAATGTGATGATAGACGCTCTCTGGCGTAATCCACACATTGCTAGCACCCGGTAAATGTGGTTGATTAGGCGAGTCTGGCAGCATTTGTGGTTCAATACATACTGCTTGATGATCGGCTAATACCCGCTGCTTTTTCGCAACAGTGCCTTGTAAAAAGTTAGCGCCGTACACTTGTACCCCAGGTTGGTTAGTGTAAACCGTCATGCTCCGGCCGCTGTTTGGGCTGGCTAAACAGCCAAAGCGTTGCAGATCAGCACCTGGGTTATCGAGAACATAACAGTGATCAAACCCTTTTGTAGCGGCTAAAGCAGCACGCTGAGTTTGCACTGACATCGGCGTGGCGACAGTCATGTCTAAGTCACTGCCCTGAGTAGATTCTATTGCGGTCGGCACGCCAACATCATTCATGGTGAGGTAGGTTTTAGCATCAACTTGCAAAGTGTGCTCGGTATTAGTGTCACTGCGGTTGCCGTCTAAATTAAAGTAACTGTGTTGGGTTAAGCTAATTGGGCAAGCTTTGTCTGTGCTAGCAAGCATTTCTACATATAAGTTATTGCCTACTAAGCGGTAGTCTAGCTGTACAGTGCAATTGCCCGGGAACCCCATGTCGCCGTCTGGGCTTTTTAAGGTTAACCGCACTCCGTCACTTAAGGTGCCTAATTGCCACAATTTACGGTTAAAGCCTTCAGCGCCACCGTGTAAACAGTTGGTGGCTTGATTGACGCTCAACGAGTAGCGCTGGCCTTGATATTCCATTGCACCATTAGCAATGCGATTACTGTAACGCCCAGCAACAGCGCCTAAATGGACTTGTTGGGCTAAATAGTCTTCAGCGCTATCGCAGCCTAAAACAATATTTTTACGTTCGCCATTTCGATCGGGTGTCCATAATGATCGAATGATGCCGCCTAGACTTAATACTTCAAGTGCGATGATGCCATTATCAATTCTAACCCGTTCAATCTCTCCACCACGGGGATCTTGCCAAGGTTCAAGCACACTAAAACGTACCATTTACGCCTCTCTCTTTTGGTTAATTTAGCGGATGCGTCCTGCACCGCCACTGGCTGAACATAAGTGAATGGTTGCTTCAATTCCTGTTTGAGTAAAGAATTGATTCTCAACTAAATTAATCACATCGTCGCTTAAGTCATGGTTCACTAATGCCAGTACACAGCCATCACTCATGCGCACACCGCCTTGTTCACCTATTAAGGTAGAAATCAGGGTAACTAAGGCGTCTATTTCGGGAGTGATAATCTCAAAGTCATCACGCATTGATGCTTGAGACTGCGCCATCAACTGGCTAAAGCGAGCAATATTGTTTTGTTGTAAAGCGCGAGCGGCATTACTGGTGCGTTGATTTTCAGTAATGATATGACGCGCTCGGCGGAATTGTTCCTCGCTGAGCAGATCTTTACTTTGGCTCAATAAACTTAATGAAGAGTCGCGTAACGAATCGAGCCCTAGCAATTGAGTAATGTGGCTACACTCTTTTTTACGTTGTTCAAATTGTTGGACAAATGCTTGTCGGCCTTGTTTAAGGTCGATAATAATCATACTGAGCTCTTCGGGTAATAACACCGGCTCGCTCTCAAGTTCTAAGCAATCAATTAATAGTGCGTGGTCGGGTTCGGCCAGGGCGCTGATCATTTGGTCCATCATGCCGCAGTCTAAACACATAAATTGGCTTTCGCCGCGCTGGGCTAATTGGGCAATGGCTAACGGCGATAAATGCAATTGACTGGCATAACTAATGGCTGTGCCAAAAGCAATCTCTAACGCCGCAGACGACGACAACCCAGCGCCAAGTGGTACATCGCCGACAATGGCTAGGTCTAGCCCTTTGGCTTGTAAGCCTGATTGATTCATGGCTGCCGTGACACTTTTTAAGTAA
Source organism: Shewanella sp. MF05960 (assembly GCF_050849305.1). Classification (NCBI taxonomy): domain Bacteria; kingdom Pseudomonadati; phylum Pseudomonadota; class Gammaproteobacteria; order Alteromonadales; family Shewanellaceae; genus Shewanella; species Shewanella sp. MF05960. The sequence goes on from NZ_JBOZPS010000007.1 coordinate 150,745, forward strand.
TGTGTCCAATCATCCGCGGCAGCAACAGGGCCTTCTTCACCAAAATGCCATTGTTCAATTTGCCCAGGAAAGGCTGTGGTGACGGCGCGGAATAAATTGTCGTCGCGGTGTTTAACCGCAATTACAGTATGAAAGTTAATGGCCGCGGGCAGCGCAAGCCCTTCATTATAATCGGTATGCTCACCCATAATATTCACTCGCCCAGGCGCTTGATATAACTCGTCAGGCTTGGTGCCGAATGTTTGAACAAATAATTTAGTCGCGCGTTGAGCAGGGTTTGACATACTTCAAAAAATCCAACAAAAAGTGACAAGAACCCTTGAGTTATAGCATGACTTTACGGTGTCTGTAACTTAGATTTTCTTATCTGAAGCAAAAATGAAAATACTGTGTCGCAAACAAAAAACGCCTACAATAATTTGTAGGCGTTTATTATTCCGAGCTGAGGTTGATTAGTTTTATGATGGCGACTTAATCTGTTGCGCTTCAATCTCTGCATCATCTGTTGCGGCTGTATTTTCAGCCACATTTTCATCTACATTATCGACTGCATTTTCGCCCACATTAGCCGCGGCATATTCTGGCACAATTTCTGGCGGTGAATCCAATAGCTCATGGATCACATGGTCGACAAAACCGGCGCCCGCAGCCTCATATAAATTGTACACTGTGTGCACACCCAATTCTTTGAGCGCGTTGCCATCTTCAGCATATTGCACAATGGCACTAATCTTACCTTCGTAGTTCATTTTTTGTAGTTGTTCTACTGCAAATAAATTACCCACATGATGCGGCATTGCCAGTAGTACCAATTCTAAATGCGGCGCGCGTTCAAGCTTTTCCCAAAAGTCGGTGTCGCTGGCGTCGCCTTGCACGACGTTACGCCCTTCGTTGCGATGAAAATCCACCAATTCTTGCTTGTGCTCAATCCCTAAAATTTCACCGGTATATTTAGCGCGTAACTCATCGTATGCACCCGAACCAATTCGGCCCATACCCAAAATCAAAAAACGTGGGTTGCCAATGCGGATTTGTCGGTCTTCTGGGTGTAATGGGTGGCGTTCAAGCTTGCTAAGTCTGGCTTGATAACGTTGGTAAATGTTGCTGACGCTATTATTAAGTGGCGCAGCAAATAAAAAGCTAATACTCAATGCCACCGCAATAATGATCAGCCATTCTGGTGGTAACCAACCTTTATGTGCCGCCACTGCCGCGACAATTAAGCCAAACTCACTGTAGTTACCTAAGTTAAACGAGGCCAGCAACGAGGTGCGCGAACGTAACTTAAAGCGAGTGAGTAAGTATAAAAACATCACAATTTTAACGGGCACTAGCGCAACTAAAATAGCCGCTAAACCAATATCGGCTAAGGTTGGGAGGCCATTTAAACCAATGGTTAAGAAGAAGGCGACTAAGAATAGTTCTTTAAAGAAGTAAATCGACTTGGCTAACTCTGATGATTTAGCATGTCCAGCCAGTAAAATTCCGATAATAAGCGCGCCTAAATCGGGTTTTAAACCGACGGCTTCAAACAACCAAGCACCCACAACTAATGCCATGACTAAGCCAAAGAGCACCAGCATTTCACCGTGACCAACTCGGTCGAAAACTTTATAAATTAACGGGCGAGCAAGAGGCAATAACAATAAGCCAAAGGCCCAAACTGACGGGATATTACCTTTAGAAATGGTTAAAAATATCACCGCAAAGATATCTTGCATAATCAAGATACCAATTGCGACACGGCCATAAAGCGACTGCATATCACCGCTGTCTTCAAGCACTTTTACCGCAAATACGGTACTTGAAAAACTCAGTGCGAATGACACTAGCATCAGTTGATTTATCGAAAATCCGTCGAGTTGTTCTATGCCTAAAAAGCCCAATAGTTTGAGTATTGGCACAAAAAACAGGATAGAACCGATTAAATGCAGGCTTGAGCCCGCCCAGACTTCTGCTTTAAACAGGCTTTTGAGATCGAGCTTAAGACCAATCGAAAATAATAGTAAGGTGACACCCAAATCAGCGAGTTGCTGTAAAATAGGTAAGCTGCTGTCTTCTATGCCGAAAGTGAATAATACGAAGCCCGCGGCAAGATATCCAATGAGTGGCGGTAAACCGACTCGACTCACCAACATGCCGCACAATAAGGTGATAATAAGAATAGCGGGTTCCATAAAACTCCTTGGATGAAGAATACAAAACCACATTGTATAAGAAAAAGTGTAACTTTCGATGACTTTAATGTCGTAAATACAAAAAACAGCATCTTTAGTCATTAAAGATGCTGTTTTTAATTAGTTTTTAAATTCTATTTAGCTAATTTTAAAATTTATTTAGCTAATAACAGATCAAGATGAGCGGCAAAGTCTTTTGGGCCCATAAACCCGGTTACGCGTAAGTCTTCACGTTGCTCGCCGTCTTGGTTAAACATCAATAACGTGGGTAAGCCCAGCACGCCATAATGTTCCAGTAATTCAATATCAATGTCATCACTGGCGGTAACGTCGGCTTGCAGTAAAATCATTTGATCCAAACGTTTAGCCACTTCTTTGTCTTTAAAAGTAATGGCCTCAAACTCTTTACAGGCAACACACCAGTCTGCGTATAAATCTAACATCACGGTTTTACCGCTAATACTGGCTTTATCGAGCTCGAGGTTTAAATCAGCCAGCGACTTAATGCGAATAAAGTGATTGGCTTCGGTTTTACCTTTGCCCTCAATACCCGCTTGAGTAATGCTTGGTGTCTCGTGGCCAAAACCTGTCATCAGCGCCTGGAAACCATACGAGAAACTGGCTAACAATGTCAGCAACAGTAATACGCCACGGGTGGTTTGTTTCCAGTTAAATTCACTGAGTTTGTTTTGGTGCATTAAGTAGCCGGTTAGCGCCACGCCCCATATCGACCACAATAAGTCTGATACTAGGCCAGGCCAAATACGACCCACCATCACAATAGAGACCGAAATCAGTAAGAAACCGAATATGGTTTTAATGATGTCCATCCAGGCACCTGCACGCGGTAAGATTTTACCACCAGAAGTACCAATCACTAATAACGGCAAGCCCATGCCCATACTGAGAACGTACAATGCTAAAAAGCCTTGCAGCAAGTCGCCAGACTGCGCCACATAAATCAACACGCCAGACAATGGCGCGGTAGTACAAGGTGACGCGACAAGGCCTGAAATCACCCCCATCATGAACACGCCAATCAGGTTGCCCCCTTTTTGGTTGTTCGACATCGAATTCATTTTTTCTTGCCACTTGGATGGCAGTTTCAAATCGTACATGCCAAACATCGACAAGCTCAATAATACAAACATCACTGCCAAGAAAATCAAAATGGCAGGGTGCTGCAGCGCCGCTTGAAACTTAAGCCCAGCTGAGGCAACCACTAATCCTAATAAAGAATAGGTAATTGCCATGCCTTGCACATAGGCCATTGATAAGGTGAAGGCTTTAGCGGTAGACAGCTTTTTACCTTGGCCAACAATAATGCCCGACAAAATTGGGTACATAGGAAACACACAAGGTGTAAGCGCTAAACCGATACCTAAACCAAAGAAGATCACTAAGGTCCATAGCAGGCTGTCGTTTTGCAGCATCTGGTTAAGCGTGTCTTGTTGAGTAATGGGTGCTTTTGTCGTTTCGGTGTCAGCAACTGATTGCGTTGCTTCTGGCGCACCAATGACTTTTTTGGTGGCGATGTTACCGTCGTTATCAGCAACAGCCGTTAATTTGACGTCGTTTTTGGTTGGCGGATAGCATAATGTGCCCTCAGCACAACCCATAAACGTCACCTGTAATAGCGCGTCAGCGTCAGCTTGCTTAAGCGCAACTGGGATCTCTACAAACGAGTAATAGACTTCCTGGTCGCCAAAATATTCATCGTGATGGTTTTTACCGCGAGGTAATTCAATATCTCCAATCACCGCGCCATTCGCAGAAAACTGCAACTTATCGCGATATAAGTAGTAACCGTCGGCAATCACAAAGCTGATTTTGAGTTGATTACCTTGTTGCTCATAATCAAACGCAAATGCCTCTTTCACTGGCATCAGCTTGGGTTCATTGCTTAAAAAGCTAAATGTGTTACTCGTGCTATTGGCACTGTGTACCGTTGGCGAGAGGATGATTGATGACATCAATAGCAATGATGTGAGGCAGAATACGACGATTTTTTTCATGATAATGAGTTGTCTTTTATCCATTGTAGATAAGGGCCAAAACCACCGATAATCGGAGTGGCAATGAATTCAGGTACTTCATAAGGGTGCATTTGGATCACAAGTTGCTCAATGGCATTATACTGTTCTGCCATGCATTTTATTTGCAATGGCACTTCTTGTGACTGGCAAATTTCATTGTTCCAACAGTAAACAGACTCTATGGCTTGGCCTATTTGCACACAAGCAGCCAATTGGTTTTCAACGAGTGCCGTGGCAATAGTTTTTGCTGTTTCGGCATCTGGACACGTGGTTAAAATCACGAGTTGCTTGGGTTTATACATATATAGTCTTAAAGTTTACTTAAGTTAAAGGCGTTATACTAAAAGCGTCATCACATTACGCTTATTTCGCGGAATTTTCACTAAACACAGATGATAATCGTGACCTGTCTTGAAAACAGACCCGATAACCCCCATTTAAGTTTCATCGGCATTATTTTTTAGGTCGCTAGCGTATAATTATACGTCGCTACTTTATTATTTACCCAGTCGCCAACTGTAACAAAAAGCGATGATTAGAGGCCAATATGTTTTTTATTTTATTGTTAGTATTTGTACTTATTCCGGTTGTAGAGCTCAATGTGTTGATTGAAGTGGCCAGCTCCATTGGCTCCTGGACCACGGTGGGCTTAGTGTTATTTACTGCCGTTGTCGGAGTGTCGCTTGTACGTAGCCAGGGGTTAAGCACCTTAATGAGCGTGCAGCAAAAGCTTGCGCGTGGCGAAGCGCCAGGGCAAGAAATTGTTGAAGGCATGATGTTAGCCGCAGCAGGCGTGTTATTACTTATCCCAGGTTTTGTGACTGACTTTATCGGCTTAATTTTATTAACCCCATTAACCCGAGCACCCATCGCGGCGTTTTTGTATAAACGTATGCAATTACGCGTGGTTGCTAATGGGGGTTTTAAAGGCGGATTCAGTGCAGGACAAAACCCATTTGGTCAACCGGGTCCATTTGGCGGACAAAACCCCGATGACCAAAACGGCAATACGTTTGATGGCGATTTTGAGCGTAAAGACGAGCAGCCTCGCAGCCATCATATAGAGCAAAAACAATCTGACGACGACATTATTGATGTTGAGCCAATAGATCCAAAAGACGACAAAAAGTAACTCAATGAGTCTATACCCAACCAACGAAAACAGCCGACTACCTATGATTTAGTCGGCTGTTTTTGTTTGTCGCTGCTTATCTTGTTTGGCACCTAACCAAAATGCGCTGGCAATACTGAGCACCCAGTTAGCAATAAACAACCAGGTGATGGCAGACAAGTCAGCCGATTGTGTGTCGATTGCCGCTTTAGACACCTCGGCGTAAATGGCACTTAAATCGTTGCCAATATTGCCGGCCAAAATCTGATCGGCAATCACTTGCGCCCGGCCAATAATGTGCTTCATTAACACCATCACGCACAGCAAACTGACGCTAATAAACCCCCAGCCCAACCATTTTTTACCTAACCAAACCTGACCACTGCCAGGGCATATAATGGCCGACAATAATGCGGCATAGAGGGATTTTTTCATGATAATACGGCTGAATGTTAAGGAGAATAATGAATGATATTAACTCACTGACGCCCGCTAAAGGCAAGCGTTGGGCATAAGGTTAATGTCGAATTAATCTGAGGGATTAGTATTAGTGCGCAACAGTTCTTTATTACGCTCAGATTTACTGTCGTGGTCGTTATCATAACGCTGACCATTATTGGCCCCATTGGTTTTATCGCCGCACGGTACACTGTGCTTAATGTGCTCGGGTTCGCTAATTTGAGTGGCCAGATAATAACAAGCAATGCCCATTAAGGTGTTAGTAATAGGTAATGCCAGTAATATACCTTTAACACCACCAATATAAGCGCCTAGCGCCGCTAATGGCAGCATGATTAACATTAATCGACATAGGTTAATCACCAGTGAACTCAGTGGTCTATGATAAGCATTTAAACTGGTCGCAAAAATAATCACAATGCCTAACGGGCCATAGGCTGCGGGCAACACCATGACATAAAAACTCAACCAATCGATCACTAACGGGTCGCTACTAAACAGTTGGGCAATGGCTGTGGCGTTAAAATACAGCGGAATAAATAACAGGGTTTGAAACACAAACACAAATTGTAGCGACATCAATAAGGCTTTTTTGGCACGCTCTGGTTGATCGGCTCCTAAATTTTGCGCGATAAACGGCATTAAGCTTGATGATAAAGCCATCACCACAATTAATAACACCGACTCCAGACGAATACCTGCTCCAAATGCAGCGACACCAGCATGATCAATGCGCGCTAGCATGGCCATAATGATACCGTTGGCAATAGGGTTAATCACATTCATTAACGCGGCAGGGCGAGCAATGTGTGCAAGGGCTTTCCAGTGCAAAATAAAGCGGCCAATATCAAAACTGACAAACTCAACCAGTTTACGTTTGAACACAATCAAATAACCGGCTAACGACATTGCCACAACCCATGACAGCGTGGTTGCAATGGCGGCACCTTGTATTTCTAAGCGCGGAAATGGTCCAATACCAAAAATAAGCAGAGGGTCAAGAATTAAATTCACTACTGCAGCCAACATCATAATTTTTGCCGGGGAGCGAGTGTCGCCCGTGGCACGCAATCCTTGATTACCCACCATCAACAACACCAGTGCTGGCGCGCCTAAATACCAGTACCACATATAGTCATTAATTAACGGTAAGCTGGCTTCGTTGGCACCTAGCAGGCTAAAGATGGGTTCAATAAACACACAGCCGAGTATCGATAAACCCCAAATAATCAATAAAGTCATGCACAAGGCGTCAAACAAAAACACCTTAGATTCTGGCGCATGGCCAGAGCCAATTAAACGCCCAAGGTTAGTCGACACTCCAGCGCCAATACCAATGCCAATGCTTGAAATCACTAAGGTAACCGGAAAGGTAAAGCTCACCGCCGCTAATGCTTCGGTCCCCAACTGGCTGATAAAAAAGATGTCTACAAGACTGCCTCCCAGAATGGTCATAATTCCAATCAGGTTAGGCAAGCTCATATTAAATAGTACACGGCCAATAGGTGCGCTGAGCAACCCGTGTCTGTCTTTCATCTATTCTCTATCGTTTGGGATTTTAAAGGTGTCGAATTCTATCAGGATTAATCGGGCTTTAATAAAACAGACTTAAAAAAAGTGTAGTTTTTTTTAAAATTCCCCTTGGATCTGTGATCAATCACCCCCATATCACATGCATCAAGGGGAAAACCCTTTTTTGTTAGTTAATAGCCTCGTTTTTTGGGCATCACATCATTAGGAGAGTTCATAGATGAATATTCGTCCATTACATGACCGCGTTATCGTTAAACGTTTAGAAGTTGAATCAAAATCTGCAGGCGGCATCGTGCTTACAGGCAGCGCAGCAGAAAAATCAACTCGCGGTAAAATCCTTGCTGTAGGCAATGGTCGCATTTCAGAAAACGGCACAGTTACTCCACTTGACGTTAAAGTGGGCGACGTTGTGATCTTCAATGAAGGTTACGGCGTTAAGAAAGAAAAAATTGACGGTGAAGAAGTCTTGATCCTGTCAGAAGCTGACCTGATGGCAGTAGTAGGCTAAGCCTCACGCATCAATCGACTTTCCAATTAATCATTAAATTTAAAGGAACATCAAAAAATGGCAGCAAAAGAAGTCTTATTTGGTAACGACGCACGCGTAAAAATGCTTGCAGGCGTTAACATCCTAGCCAACGCAGTTAAAGTAACCTTAGGCCCTAAAGGTCGTAACGTTGTTTTAGATAAAAGCTTTGGCTCGCCAATGATCACCAAAGATGGTGTGTCAGTGGCAAAAGAAATCGAATTAACAGACAAGTTCGAAAACATGGGCGCACAAATGGTGAAAGAAGTTGCTTCTAAAGCCAATGATGCAGCCGGTGACGGTACCACTACTGCAACAGTATTAGCACAAGCTATTGTTGTTGAAGGCCTAAAAGCAGTTGCTGCGGGTATGAACCCAATGGATCTTAAGCGCGGTATCGACAAAGCGGTTATCGCAGCTGTTGCTGAACTTAAGCTACTTTCTCAAGAATGTTCAGACACTAAAGCCATTGCTCAAGTGGGTACTATTTCTGCTAACTCTGACGAATCAATCGGCGACATCATTGCTACCGCAATGGAAAAAGTCGGTAAAGAAGGCGTTATCACCGTTGAAGAAGGCCAAGCGCTTGAAAACGAATTAGACGTTGTTGAAGGTATGCAGTTTGACCGTGGTTACTTATCACCATACTTCATCAACAAGCCAGAAACTGGCAGCGTTGAACTAGACAGCCCATTCATTTTGTTAGTCGACAAAAAAGTGTCTAACATTCGTGAATTATTGCCAATCCTTGAAGGTCTAGCGAAAACCGGTAAGCCATTGCTTATGGTTGCAGAAGACGTTGAAGGCGAAGCATTAGCAACGCTAGTTGTAAACAACATGCGCGGCATCGTTAAAGTGGCTGCTGTTAAAGCACCTGGTTTTGGCGACCGTCGTAAAGCAATGTTACAAGACGTGGCAATTCTAACTGGCGGTACTGTTATCGCTGAAGAAATCGGCCTAGAACTTGAAAAAGCCACACTAGAAGATTTAGGTACAGCTAAGCGCGTTATCATTACTAAAGATAACACCACCATCATTGATGGTAACGGCGACCAAGTGCAAATTGCAGCACGCGTTTCTCAAATTAAACAACAAGTTGAAGAGTCAACATCTGACTACGACAAAGAAAAACTTCAAGAGCGTATGGCTAAGTTAGCTGGCGGTGTTGCAGTAATCAAAGTTGGCGCAGCAACTGAAGTTGAAATGAAAGAGAAAAAAGCCCGCGTAGAAGATGCATTACATGCAACTCGCGCAGCGGTAGAAGAAGGCGTAGTAGCAGGCGGCGGTGTAGCCCTTGTTCGCGTAGCAAGCAAAATTAAAGATGTTGAAGTATTGAACGAAGACCAAAAGCACGGTGTGGTAATCGCACTACGTGCTATGGAAGCACCTTTACGTCAAATCGCAACTAACGCAGGTCAAGAAGCATCAGTTGTGGCTAACACTGTTAAAAACGGCGAAGGTAACTTCGGTTACAACGCTGGCAACGACACTTACGGCGACATGTTAGAAATGGGTATCCTAGACCCAACTAAAGTGACGCGTAGTGCATTACAGTTCGCAGCATCGATTGCTGGCTTGATGATTACCACTGAAGCGATGATAGCTGAAGTACCACAAGATTCTTCGCCAGATATGGGCGGAATGGGTGGTATGGGCGGCATGATGTAATCTAACTGGTTAAAATCAGTTATAGCGGCGTTACTTTGCCACTCACGTAGAAAAACACTACGCTTCGTGACAAAAAGCCTTGCTCTAAGCTGATTTTTCCTGCGCTAGATGAATTGTATGCTGGTCTAAAGTCTAAAGTCTAAAGTCTAAAGCTAAATTTCTTGTAAAAGAATTTAAAAAGCCCCGATACTTATAGTATCGGGGCTTTTTGTTATTAGTGATGTTGATAGATCTTTGGAATAGTTCAGTCTTTTGAGCAAAAGGAATTGGCATGGCAGATTTAACAGTATTACAGATTATTGATAATGCGGTGAAAATAGGTTTAGGTGGCATTATCGCAGTTATTGGGACAGTAACTGTTACCAATAGGAAGAACAAGCATGAAGAGAGCGTTGAGCGGAATAAGCGTATTGATGAAATTCTTGAATCAGTTGCATTAAATATCGTCGAGGTTACTCATTCATGACTGGTTTATTGGGCTTACTTAGTTGAGCATACAAGACATAAAACAAATACAACAAAGATGTCGGAAGAAAGACAAGCTATGTTTAATACATCAAAGCTTGAACTTTTTGCTGTATTTAAAGAGCTAACCGTTGCTGAATCAAAACTGGCTCTGTTTGGCTTTGTTGAATCTTCAGAGTTGGTAAGAACTTATGGGGAGGAACTGAAAGACTTTAGACGTTTATTTTTTGAAGGTAAAGAGGGGATGACTGAAGAACTTTTGAAATCGAAAAGAACTGAACTTCTAGCTACTCGAGATAGGCTTATGCAGTTGCTGGCAAAAAGCCGTTTGCCTCGATAAATTCACCAACCTGATCAATCGATTTAGTGTGGGCTGTTTAGAAACAGAGTAAAATAATGATTATGAATAGGCAGGTTTTTAGTGATGTTTTCTAATTTTTTAAAAGTGTTTTTTATCCTGTTACTTTCATTTCCAAACGCTCACGCAAACATGTTTTCTATCGAGCCTTTATCTGATCATCAATACACGTTAAAAACCCCTAACTCTTTAAATTATAATGTTATTGTTGAGATGCAAGGAGCAAATGAACTTAGCTTAAAAGGTGAGTTTTTAGTTAGTTGCCTTGATAAAAAATATATTATTCCAGTGATTCAAAGGTATGTTGATAATGCAGAGTCGAATTCAGAACATATCGAATATTTTGTATTTGAAAAAATCACTTCTGGATTTAATGCCTTAAAATCAATTAGTTCATTTTATGTTGTTGACAGAGAAAGTGGTGAGGTATTTTCTAAACATATTTTAACCGAGGAATTATCTAATAATACGACTGCACTATGTGAGTATATAAATACTGAATCCGAACTAGATTCTCCTATAGAAAAGGTTCAGAAATTAGATACTAATTAGTCGACACTGCGCAGAATGATAAGGCTGATCCTAAAGTGTGGTACTAATCGATAGAAAAAGAAAAGCCCTGATGCAGCGATGTATCAGGGCTTTTTGTTTGGGCTTTTTATTTGGATATGACTGGTTACTTACGGGTAATCTTATCCAGATATCCCATGGCGAAGGCCGATAATACGAAGGTGATATGGATGAGCAAATACCACATTATTTTGTCGTTCTCGATGTTTTCGGCATTCATAAAGACTTTGAGTAAATGAATTGATGAAATGGCGACAATCGATGCGGCCACTTTGTTTTTAAGTGAACCGGAATCCATCTTGCCTAGCCAGCTGAGTTTTTCACTGTTTTCGCCGACATCAAGTTGTGATACGAAGTTTTCATAACCTGAAAACATTACCATAATCAGCAGACCACCGACTAAGGTGATGTCGATGAGTGACAGGGTAACGAGCACGAGATCCACTTCTGCAATGGTGAAAATAATCGGAATGATGTGAAAGATCTCTTGAAAGAACTTTATGCCTAAGGCGAGTAAGACTAAGCTTAATCCCAAATAAATCGGCGCCATGATCCAGCGGGATGCATACATCAATTTTTCAAATATTTGTTCCATAAAAATAGTAACCCTTCAAATAAATACGCTAAAAATCAATCGAGCCATTTGCTGTAAAACAATGGGATAGTGAACTGTAACTGCGCTGACATATTATGGCAAGTCTGGTGATGCTTTATCTAAGATTTAGTGGTAGTCAATAAACCTATTACTGACTCTAAAATATTGAAAACAGCATTGGGTAGCAGCTTAAATTTTTCATGAAAATAGCGCTAACAGCTTGTTAATACCTCAGTAAGTCAATAGGGTAACAGGCTAGACTTTTTGTGGCGTATCTTATTTATCCAGAGTTAAGGTTAATTAGTAGGATAAAAGGAATTGTTAGGGCAGACTAAAAGATAACCTGCTGACGTGTATATTTATTTAGTCTATTTTAATCTAGTGCTCAGGTTGACCCATTAAACTAAAATCATTAGGGCCTGTTGATCTTTCAAGGTTGTTTTTGCAGCGAATTGTTGGCCATTACTCACATATACAACTGCGCGGCAGAGACTTAGAGGTGTAGTTATTCTACATAAAAAGTCGATAACGCAGTAAAAATGGCCAACAAACGCTGCCCGAAGGGTTCGGCTAAAAACGTTTTACTCTTTGTTGAATGAATTTTGCTTAGATGACTAGGCATCAATCCATTCGCCTCGATTAAAACGTTTTTAACTCGAACAAAATTTAACCTGCAAAGATCAACAGGCCCTAGTTATATTTCATCAGCAATAAGAGGGATCTATCATTATGGATAAAGCGAATTCAAACACCAAGCGAAAAATGCCCTGGATTGCAATTGGTATCATTGCGTTAATCGTGCTGCTGTTTAGCCTACTCGTTACGCAAATGCCTAAGGGATTTACCTCAGATCTTGAACAGATAGGCACGGGTAAACCTGCAATTGTGTTTGTTTACGATCCTAACCTTGTGTCGAGTATCACCCAAACTGAGCAAATGAATGAAGCCCGTGATCATCTTGGTGATAATGTGTTCTTTTTACTTGCCAGAACGGCAACGCCAGAGGGGGAAGCATTTATTGCTAAGCATAATGCTGGATTGACTGAAGTCTTTCTGTTTGACTCTCAAGGTGTACTCATTAAAAGAAAGCCTGCGGTGTTAGATGCTAATGAACTGATGCGTTTGGTACGGTAGGTGTTTTTGGGGGGAGGTATAAACATCGTAAAATAACTTAACCTTGCTTAAACATAAAAAGCCTGCTGATTGTCAGCAGGCTTTTTATTTACACGGTTTACAAGAGTAATTACTGCTTCAACTCAAGTTGATAAAAGCTCGCCTGGGCGTAGTCGCCTGCTTCCATGCCGCGCCATTGGCAATCTGAACTGCTTTTATTGGTGTTGCATTGGTTATAAACGCCCGCTTTGTAATACATCCAATCATTTTTATAACCTAGGTCGACCTTATTGCCCTGGTAATTCCCCTGAGCCAGGTTAACTTCGAAGGTCTTTACGATAGGTTTGTCGCTGCCTGGATTTTTGGTAAATGTCAGCTTCATAGTATCGCCTTCAACATTCACTTCGTACGCGAATATCTCACCTAATTTAATGCCATCTTTTGGATCGCTAGCACCCTGGCGCAGGTTGTATTTGCCAAACACATTATGACGAATATCTTGGCGAAGTTTTTTACCATTACTGTCGACAGCATCTTGTAGCTTTGGCTCTGGGTTAAGCTCGTAACTCCAGGCTAAAGAGCCATAATCATGCTCTGGCAATTGACGGTAAACAATTTTAAGCGGTTCGTTATCTGAGCCATGAATTTGACCAATAACCACAGCATATGCACCATTCTTTTTGTCATTACCGCTACTGCTGACTTTATCGACTGATAGCGTTGCTTTTAGTTGCCCGCCAATCGCGCCGTATTCGCTGGCATTAGGGTGTGATGCCACGACAAAATTGTTTTTAGGCTCATTGTATTTATCGGCCAACATGGCGCGAAGTTCGCTGCGAGTGTTTTTACTATTGGGGGTGGTTGGTGCTTCATTTGGCGCAACAAACACTAATGCGCCGGTGTTTTTATCAGTATAAAACCACTGCGGATGAGAATAAGGCGTTTGGGTGTCGCTAAGCTGTTGCTTGTCTATTTCTAACGCCTTGGCTGATTTTTCAGTAGAGAGTTCCGGTAAGGTTATTTTCCATTTAGATAGATCGAAGTTTTGTGCCGGAGCATGGGTGGGGTCAAGATTAAATTGTTTGGCTGTATCAAGTTCAATTGAAGCGACTGCAGAACCGGCAAGTAAACTGGCGGTTAACAAACTCAGTTGGATCTTTCTCATTGGATTGTTCCTCAAAACCATGACTAAAACAGAACACCAGAATACAACAATCATATTGTATTACAAATGGTGGTTTGTATTCGTTGCGCTAACTGTGAGTTAGCTCATCGTTAAGCAGGTAATCAACGGAGTAAATCGGCCGTAATAAGGGTTTGTAGCCAGCATCGTTCAAATTTACTGGAGCGAAAGTTTAGCGCGTCAATATTGTTGATGGATTGGCTGGTTTTAATGATTTCTCAATCAGGCTAATTGATATATGATGCGCCACCTTAAATTTAGCCTGTCTTCGATTCTATTTTATGTCTACCAATGCCCTTTATACCGATTTGTCCGGTTATTACGATTTAATGTGTTGTGATATTAACTACCAACAGCAAAGCAATAGCGTAGCTCGTTTGCATCAGATTTTGGGCAATAATGGTAAACAACATTTAGATTTAGCTTGTGGCACTGGGCCGCATGTTAGGCACTTTATCGACTTAGGCTTTCAAAGCAGCGGGCTTGATATTAATCAGCCTATGCTCGACATTGCTATGCGTCGTTGCCCTGAAGCACTGTTTAGTTTGCAAAACATGACTGAGTTTTATGTTGAAGAGAAGCTCGATTTAATTACCTGCTTTTTGTATTCCATTCATTATTCACAAGGTACCGAGGCGCTTAAAGCCTGTATTGCCAGTGTGCATAAGGCGTTAAATTCTGGCGGTTTATTTTGTTTTAATTCTGTCGATAAGCACAAGATTAATAATAATGCCTTAGTGCGTCACAGTGCTGATTTTGAAGACAGCCGATTTATTTTTGAGTCGGGTTGGCATTACAGCGGTGCAGGTGAGATGCAGACTCTTAATTTGAGTATTGCCAAAACTCAGTTTGACGCCACACAGATGTGGCAAGACTCTCATTCCATGGTCGCCACAAGCTTTACTGAGTTGGAATCGTTGTTAAGCCCCTATTTTGATGTGCAAATATTTGAACACGATTACGATAGAATCATCCCGTGGGATTTAGCCTCAGGCAATGCCTTGTTTGTGTGTACTAAACGGGATATTTAAAAGTTAAGGCTTGAGTGGGCGTTTGGGCTGTTGTGCAAAAGATCTGTTCGCTAATGAATTTTTAGCTATTATTCTGCACACATTAATGGGTAGGATTTTGAGCCTGTAAATAATGTTGCTAAATAGATTGTCTACTTAACTAGGGCTCTAACCAGGGCTCAGGTTTCTTACTTAAATCAAGCCAGCCATTATGGTGACTAATGGCTGGTGTTTACACTTCGGTTACTGATTAGTATCAGTAAATTCCGCTTCAGCTTTTTCTAGTTCTTGCTGTGTTTTAAGCTCAAATTGTTGTAGCTTTTTCAATTTTGCTTCTTCTGCAAGCGTGGCTTGTCGTTCTTTAAAGCTGTGTTTTTCTGTCTTGGTCAGAAATTTAAACGCTTTCTCGTTGGCCAGTGCATAGCCGACCACATCTTCGCCTTTTACTCTGCGTTCATCAACACGTTGTGAAAAACGTTGGTTATCGCGCGCTTTGCGCTCTTCTGCATTTAGCTTACTCATGATATATCCTCATTTGTTATTACTGTTTGGGGCGATGGTTCAGTCAAACAAATGAGTTAGGTTGCACATTCATAAAGCTGAGCGCGCATTTTAGCATAAGTTGGTTTGTTAACTAATCTGAATGCAGGGATAAGCGATCAAACTATTTCATATCTGCCATTTAATCATTAAAGCGCTTCAATGCTGCAGCAATATCATGACAAGCCTGTTTGGCGCGTTTGCTGAGTGTGGTGATGGAGATAAACCCGTGCATGCAATCGTCATAGTGCTCGTGGTGGATGTTAACGCCGGCACCTTTTAATCGATTACCATAGGCAATACCGTCATCCCTTAATGGATCAAACCCAAGTGTTAATAAGTAAGTGCTAGGCGAATCGCTTATATCGACGGCCTGAAGTGGGCTGACTAAGGGCAGGGTGACTTCGTCGAGTGAATTGACATAGTGGCCTCTAAAAAAATCCATTAAATCGCGTGTTACCAATAACTGCTTATTGAAACAACGGTAAGACTCGCTGAGCCCTTGTAAATCGACCATGGGGTAAATTAAAAATTGAAAGTTAGGTTTTGCTTTGACTTGTACTGGCAGCGTTGTGTGTAATGACGGTAAACCAATAATGCAGGCTAAATAAGCGCCTGCGCTGTCGCCGCCAACACCGATATGTTCTGGATTGATATTAAGCTGTTGATGGTTGTCGTTAATGTAGTTCCAGGCTTCGATGCTGTCACAAATGGCGCTAGGGAATTTATGCTCAGGGGCTAAACGATACCCCACTGAGATGATATTCATGTTGCCGTGCTTAGCCAAAAACCGGCAAAAACGGTCATGAGTGTTAATACTGCCAATCACGCCACCACCACCGTGAAAATACACTAAGGACTTTTTAGGGATGTTACTGCTGGGGTGGTAAATCCGCAGGTTAATGGTATTTGTGTCGCCAAGATCTGTGCTGATTGGAATCGTTAAATCTGTCACCTTATCCATGGCAATTTTATTCAGCCCAACCAGCTTATCCATTGCAGCATAGATAACCCTAAACAGTGCTACGGGGAGTTTATATAAAGGCAGTAGTGACAACATTTTAGCGGCGCTTAACTGTGACGATTCGAGTTTAGCAGTGTGTAATATTGTGTTGTCAGATGATGGTTGAGGCTTATTATTGTTGTCCATTTTTATGGCCTTTTTAATGTTTATTGTAGTTCTTGAAAGGGGTTATCGACTTAACCATTTCATCACTAAACGATTAATAAACGCCGGTGATACGTTACTTAATCTGTGTAATACCCCATAAAACACGCTGACTGTTCGGTGAGTTTTTGGACGTCTAACTTGTTTGTCGATGACAGCAACCACATCTTGAACGGTGATATTCACCCCAAGGCGATGCAGCACTTTAGCGCTGTTTTGTTGTGATTTAAGCATGTTAGTTGCCACAAAGGGCGGCATGACGTCGCAAACCTTAATGCCATATTTTGCCCACTCTAGTTCTAACGCTTCGGTCAGGGCTTTTACTGCAAACTTACTGGCGGAATAACTTGCCAATTCTGGTACGCCGTAATCACTGCTGGCCGATGACATATTAATCACAGTGCTATTGCCATGGTTTTTTAAATAGGGCCAGGCCGCATGGCATAAGTTCATCAGCCCGTTAACATTAATATTAAGGGTGCGCTGATGTTGCTCAATCGAGACGGCTTCAAACGGGCCAATTTCTAGGATGCCGGCGTTATTGAGCAATATCGCCAAACAATCATTATGTTCAGCACAAAATTTAGCCATAGCATGTTGTACTTGTGAAACATCACCAACATCCAGTTGAAACAAGCGTATTCGCGTTCTATCCCATATTTCGGTGGCTTGTGTTAGTTGCACCATATTGATGTCGGCCATGGCGACCCAGTAGCCTTTTTTATAAAAGTGCTGAGCGGTGGCGAGACCAATACCTGAAGCCGCGCCGCTAATAAATATGGTGTTTTTATTCATTACGAAATCCATTTAATGATTCTGTTAACCGTTAATTAAAACGTGGTGGTATGGATATGTTCCATTTGCGGCTCTTTCATTTCATCAACCCACCGCTGCCAGGTGTATGGCCATAAAATAGGGTCGCCATCGGCGTCTAAATACCAACTTTGGCAGCCACCCATCCAGCTGGTGCCTTTTAAACCCTCTTTGACATAAGCCGTAAAGTCATCAATGGCTTGTGGTTTGGCTTCAAACTCATCAAATTCATGCGCACGCCATTTATCAATTAATTTGATCACGTAATCTGTTTGTACTTCGCTCATGGCGATAACCGAAAAATTACCAATGGGAGTATTGGGGCCAAGCATTAAAAAGAAGTTTGGATAGTCGCTAAGCAGCATTGAACGGTAGGCTTTGATTTTATGTGCCCAGGCTTTATCAATGTGTACATTATTGCGGCCAATGAGGTTCATTGGGCGCATAAAATTAAATGCATTAAATCCGGTCGATAACACTAATACATCCAGTTCGTGGTGCTTGCCATCTTTGGTGATAATGCCGGTTTCAGTAATGCGCTCAATGCCTTCGGTGATCAGCTGTGCGTTGGGTTTTTGAATGCCTTTATAAAATGTGCTGTTGATAATGACTCGCTTGCAACCGACTTGATAATTAGGCCGAAGCTTTTCACGTAATACTTTGTCTTTAATACTTAATCGTAAGTTTGCTTTACACAAAAAACTCAACAAATGTTTTTGGATAAACTGGCCGGTCACGGCTTTGGTAAAAAAATGCTCTAAAAAGAATTTACCGGTATTGCGATGGATTTTGGTAATAACTGGAAAACGGGTCATGAGTTTTCGCATGGTGTGTGAAAACGTAAAATCCGGCAGGTGCATTAACCATTGCGGCGTACGCTGAAATACCGACACGGCCGCGCCAGTTTTAATCAATTCAGGTATCGCTTGCGCCGCCGTTGACCCCGTACCGATTATTCCAACACGAGTATTGGCTGATATCTCGACACTATGATCCCATTGTGCGGTATGAAACTTAGCGCCTTTAAACTCGTCTAGCCCAGCAATATTTGGGAATTGGGGATGATGTAAAATGCCGGTGGCACACACCATAAAATCGGCAATGTAGGTTTGCCCTTTGTTTGTTTTTACGGTCCATTTTCCATCGGTATATTTGGCGTCGGTTACCGCTTCATTAAAACGTATATCACGCGCGACATCGTATTTATCGACCACGTGCTCAAAGTATTGTTTTATCTCTGGTCCGCGGGCAAAAAAACGACTCCAGTTTGGGTTAGGCTCAAACGAATAGGTATACATGTGCGCAGGTACGTCGCAAGCTGCGCCTGGGTAGGTGTTTTCTCGCCAGGTACCACCAACAGACTCTTTTTTCTCCAGGACAACAATGTCGGTAATGCCTGCCTCGCGCAGTTTAATGGTCATTAAAATGCCTGTCATACCGGCGCCAATAATCACCACTGAAGGGTTGCGTTTTGTTTGAGTCATAGGGCCTCAATTATTCTCATTATTGTGAGTCTTATTATTCTGCATGCGCATGCAAATATTGTTAATAAATTGTGTCGATTACCCAGCATAGGAAATTACGCTTAATTGATCTACGCTTAAAATGGACGTATATTTGTGATTTTAAGACATCATGGTCGTCACTTATGGCATTTCGCAGCATTACCAGTGTGCAAATTATTGTGGCCTACGGCATTGAGCAGGGTGTTGAAGAGGGCGTTTTACTTAATGGCTCAGGGCTGACAAGCGAGCAATTACACGATCACGACCAACTGGTTGAAGATACACAAGAATTACAGGTATTAAATAATCTAGTACAGCACACATCGTCGCCGTTTACTGCTGGCGTAGCTTTAGGCAGTCGATACCATTTAACCAGTTATGGCATCATGGGTTACGCTCTTTTAGCCAGCAGTACCGCCAGAAAAGCGATTGAACTGGGCTTACGTTATTTAGATTTAACCTATGTGTTTTCGCAAATTACCTTAAACCAGATTAATGATGATATTGCGCTGACATTTTTATGTGATGTGCCGGGCGAGTTAGGCGAACTGGTGTTGGTAAGAGATATGGTTGGCGCGGCGATGATCCAGCGCGAAGTCTTTGAACATAAAGATTTACCGATAACACTGCAGTTTACTGCAGTCCCACCGGCGCACTTATCAATAGCGGATATTGAGCAAACCCTCGGGGTTAATATTCGATTTAATGCTGATTACAATGGCTTTGCTCATTTAGCGCCTCTGCTCGATTTACCATTAACCAAAGCCAATGAAGCCACGGCCAGACTGTGCGAAGCGCAATGCAGCCAATTATTACAGCAAAAACAAAACTGGAAACCCGTCGCCAAATTGGTAAAAGACACCCTAGTGCATTTAGGTTTAACAGCATCAATGGAAGACATTTCCGCCCATTTAGCCCGTACTACTCGCACTTTACATCGGCAACTTAAGCAGGAACAAACCAGTTGGCGCAAGGTGCGAGACGATGTGCGCGTCGGCATTGCAGAGGCTTTACTATTAACGCCAATGCACCTGGATGAAATCGCTGAGAGGCTTGGTTACAGCAATGGGGCCAATTTTAGCCACAGCTTTAAACGCTGCAAACAGATGACCCCAAGCCAGTATCGCAAGCAAACAAAGAAGCTGCGTTAAGTGTTAATTACAGAACTGCATTTCGCATGGCACACCATCGTTATTTCCATCCATTTTTGTGCCAGGGCAGTTATTGATATAAAACGTCGCTTCGGCACATGAGCGCATATGGCTACAATGGGTCTTACCTGTTTCACACCTAAACTGTGGTTGCTGGTTAATAGCGCTTGGATTTGGCACTGAAGGTTGCCATTGCATTTGGTCAATATCAGCATTGGTTAACACCGGGACAGCCGTCATTTTCTCATATTGCTTATAGCCGAAAATCCCGACCCCAAGAAACAGAATAATCATAAACATACGGCCGAGTATTGGGCTGCTGTTACGATGATTGTGATGTTTTTGGCTGGGTCGATTTGTGTTTCGTGCGGTGCTATTGGTTGATGAGTGCAGGGTGTTCGCAACAACGGCAACGCCTTCGATGCTGGCTTTTATGGCTCTGATTTTTCCGTCTGGCTGATTTTCACGATGAAATACAATTTCATCACCAACCACGGGCTTTCTGGCCATGTGCTTTAACGCTGAGATATGAATAAAGATATCTTGATCATTACCCGTTTCAGGTTTGATAAACCCAAAGCCTTTTTCATCGTTCCAGCGAACTAACGTGCCTCTTTCCATGGCGATACTTTCCTAATCGAGATGACGTAAATAAAAAATTATACTTTAAATCAGTAATATAATCGTAAACGATAAAAGATGTAAGTTAATTATGTGGGTATGCTACTGTCGATAGACTTAGACAAAAAACGTTACTGATTACCGAAAATTCAATATTAATATTGTCTTCATAATATCAAGAGCAGTTTAATTTGAGTCATAATAAGTAATGTGTTGAAGATCACACTTCTAAACTGAATTTGGGTACTACAATCTTTTTATTGCTTGTAAGCGTATATCAATAATCGTTATTGCTATCAAAGGACTTAACCATGCGTTTTTTAATTACAATTACTGCCATATTGCTTCTCAGTGCCTGCAGCACCAGCTATCCAAACCAGGCGATTACAGGTCAATTTTTCCCTTCTGTATCAGGGGAAACCCTTGAGCAGCAGGTGATGACACTGCCGGACGATTTACAAGGAACAACATCATTACTGTTAATTGGCTATAAACAAGATTCGCAATTTGATATTGATCGTTGGTTAATTGGGCTCGACATGACCCAAACTCAGGTGCCGGTTTACGAAGTGCCGACTATTCAGGGATTATTTCCGAGGATGTTTAGCACTTTGATAAACAACGGTATGCGCTCGGGTATTCCTAAACCGCTATGGAAAGGCGTGGTCACTGTTTATCAAGATGGTGAGCAAGTACAAGCTTTTACCGGTAACGATAAGCCAAATAATGCTCGGGTTGTGCTGTTAAACCCTCAGGGTAAAGTGATTTACTTTTATGATCAGGGTTTCTCGGTTGATGCGCTTAATGCATTGCGGGCATTACTGTAAAAGCTCGCGATACTCGTCGGAGTAATGTGTTGCATGAGCATGAAAATAGGTTCATCTTGTTGCAATCAAGCTCGTTATTACTGATTCGCCATTACTAACTACTAAATACTAAAGACTAACTACTTACACGCTGCCGTTTTTGCAGCTTCATTGAGGGATTTTTCATGCTTTACGATCTGACTGTAGTGCAATTCAGCAAGATGCTGAATAATTTAAACCATATTCTTGATAAAGCAGAAGCCTTTGCTGCACTGAAAAAAGTCGACATGGCTGTGCTGTTAAATTCTCGCCTAGCGCCTGATCAGTTTAACCTTATTCGCCAAGTGCAGATTGCTTGCGACACGGCAAAAGTGGGTGTAGCTCGTTTAACTGGAAACATGGACACAGTGCCAAAGCACGATGACAGTGAAACCACATTAGCAGAATTGCGTCAGCGTATAGCATCAGTGCTAAAGTATCTTGAAGGTTTTAGTGAGGCTGATTTTGGCCATGCTGACAAGGTGCATGTGTCGCAGCCGCGTTGGGAAGGTAAGTATCTAACAGGATATGAATTTGCCATTGAGCATGCGGTTCCAAATATCTATTTTCATATCACTACGGCTTACGCAATTTTGCGTCATAACGGCGTTGAAGTCGGTAAAAAAGATTATTTAGGTGCTATGCCTTATAAAGTGCCAGTGCTTTAAGTTAATACGGGTTAACAAAAAAGGATAAGCCATGGCTTATCCTTTTTTAATTTTTAAGCGTTACTAATCGGCTACTTTATCAACGCAGAGCGGCGTAACTTAACCCGTAATAGATTGATTAATGTCGGTGCGATTGAGGCTAATATCATTCCGGCCATCAAGGTGTATTGATGCGTTGTGTATGATTCATTGAGTAACAAGGCGCCACAGGCAATACCAGCAATGGGATTCGCGATACTGCCAAAGGTAAAGTCGACAACAGACATGCGCTGCAATAACCACACGTACATGCTGTAGCCCAATACAGTATTGAGCAACAATATCCATATTATCCCTAACGCGTTACCCCAATTAAACCCGCTTATCACATTGAAATAAGGCTCTGGTGTTATCATTGCTTGTACGCCAGACACCAGAGTGAGTAACACGCCGCCAATAATCAGTTGCCAGGTTAAAATAGTCCACCAATGAATCCGCGAACCAAGTGCTTTGGTAATTGTACTGCCGACAATAATGCAACCTATGGCTGCGAGCATGGCAGTGAGCCCGACTGGGTTTAGGGTGATTGAACTTGGGTCAAACAATATCCACGCGAGTAAAACTAACACAGCACCACAAAATGCCTGTATAGCATTGGGACGTTTTTTGCTCATAACCCAATGAAATAGCATCGCAAATACAGGCACCGAGATCATTCCAACCCCAGAGATAGCTGAGGGAAGTGTTAATGCCATGACAAAAATCAAACAGAAAAACACCGCGATATTAACGGCCCCAAGCTTGATTAAAATAGACCAGTCAGCAGACGCTGGACGACTGGGTTTTATCGCCAATAATATTAATCCCGCAGGTAAAGCGCGCAGTGCACTGAGCAATAAGGGCGGCCAGTCTGCCAATGTATATTGAGTCATCGCATAGGTTGTCCCCCAAAAAAAAGCGGGGATCATGGCAAGTAAAATATTCATAAATAACCTTGGTGTTAATTATCTTCACGTAAAGATAGTTGGCGATTTTGAACTGATAAGTTGTTTTTGTAAAGTTACTTTATATAAAGTATCTTAGCGTTAAGTTTTATTGCTGATTGATGAAAGGTAAAAATAAGCATGGAAGATGTCGATAAAGTGGTCGCGCAATGGGCAACAGAAAAGCCACATTTAGATACCGTGCCGATGGCATTGCTAGGGCGTTTTTTGCGTTTACAAAAACACATTGAAGGCGACATCTCTGCTTGCCATAAGCAGTTTGGCTTAACCATGGGTGAGTTTGATGTGCTGGCGACATTAAGACGAAGTGGTAAGCCTTATACGCTTACGCCCTCAATGCTACTGTCGTCAATGATGTTAACCTCGGGTGCCATGACTAACCGCCTAGACAAACTAGAAGCTAAAGGACTCATAGCGCGGGTACACAGCACTGAAGATCGCCGTAGCGTATCTGTTGGGCTAACCAGTAAAGGCCTTACAGTGATTGATGCGATGATAGAACAACATGTACTCGTGCAGCACAAACTCGTTGCCAGCTTATCTACCAGCGAGGTGCCCGCATTAAACCAATTACTTAAATCCTGGTTAACGGCTTTTGAAGGCGAGTGAATTGGTATTATTTCGAGGTGTTAAAAAAGGCCAGAATCTTGTGATACTGGCCTTTCTAATGTAATGAGCCGGCACGCTTACTGCTGTAACTGTGCTTTTGCTGCTTCAACTTTCGAAAAATCTAGGCCAAGCTCTTCAACTGCTTCTTTGATTAAGGCTGGGTTTTGCATCACCATGGCCATTAATTGTTGTAGCTTGTCCGCAGGAATACCTAATTGACCAATAGTTGCCATTGCTGCAAATGGAATTTCCGTTAACGTTTGAAACAACTCATTAATTTGTGCATCAGTGACGTTGTGTTCTTTTAAGATGGCAATAATAGGATTCATTGCGTTACCTTGTGTGGTTGAAGTGAGTAGGGCGAGATTTTATCACGTTTTAGCCTGTTGGGGGCAAGATGGCTGTTGCACAATTGGACTAAAAAACAGATTAAATAGGCTTTGATTTTAGTGAGTCTCTAAACATGATTGACCCGAGCACTATTTATACGTTACAGCATTCGATAAATGATTGAATTTACTACCCTGGTGTTTATACTGTTCAGGTTTTAGCGTGTTGTTTTATTGATTTAATAACTCTTTTACATGGATTTTTACGGACGTTGATATGGATATTATTACCCTCTGCACTGTGCTTGTGCTGTTACAACCCTTCATTGTTTACTTCGCTTTTTATAAAGATACTGGCTTAACCACTAAAGATAATGAGTTTTACCAATCCTTTTTAGTGATATCTCCTAGCTTCGCATTTTTTTATTTAGACCAATACTGGTACGCGTTAGGCGTGTTGGTTGGCGTGGCGTTATGTGGTGTGTTATTGGCCTTGATTGTAAACCGAAAAGCCAGTCATCCGATTGATTATGGTGGCCTGGTGTCATTTGCAGTCGCATGGTTAATCATCTTTGGCATTGGTCATTGGATAGCCAGTTTTTTTACTGACTCAAGCGTAACAGACACTATTGCAACAACAGAGCTGAATGCAACAATAGATCCGAATGCCATCACGGTATCGCAAGGGATCTTCTCCGCATTAACCAGCTCACTGTATTATCTGGTACTCATGTTAGCGGTACTGTGTGTGTCTATATTAGAGAGAAAATATTCATTTAAAGAGAAACTGAGTGATTTACTGCTGTTTATTGCATCTGTTGCTGGTGGTGTAATGCCTTTGATCGGTGACTATTTTTTGTTAAGCATCGTCATCAACTTTTTTATTTTATTGACCATGAGTCGCGTTATCATGGAGCTAGAGGGCCCTGACGCTGCAAAAGGCTCAAACGGTGCTATCGGTTTTATGTTTAGCTATTTATTTATGATGGGTATTGGCTTTGCCATGATGCTAAAAGGCGGAGCTTGGCTTTACAGTGTCGTGAGTTAATAGTGAAATTAGCGGTGAAATAAATTAGCGGTGAAATGCATTAACGCGTAATAAAAGGCCAGAGCATATTAAGATATGCTCTGGCCTTTTGGTTTATTCGCTTATATCAAAACACTCAATGTGCTGCTATTGCGCGTCTTCAAGCTTACAACGTACTTGCGATAAATTTGCCGTGTTGCCGCTTTGCACATGTTGCAATAGGCATTTATCACCTTGTGTTAATAACTGAATCGCATCAGGTATTTCTGTGCTGCGGCCCATAATTAATAACCCGTTGGCATCTTTGTGCAGTGCGCGCTCAATCACTTCCTGGCTGTATTGCGTAAAGGCACTGTCGCTAATCACTACGCTACTGACCCCTAATAAGCTTGCTATTACTTGCTGTAACTCGGCGTGAGTTTGCGCATTTGGATTCGTGATTGTCGCAGCTTGAGGCGAGGCGTTAACCTCGCTTGCTGTTGCCACACAACCGCTTATAAGCACGATACCAATGAGCCCTATGAGAGGTTTTAGCATTATTGCTCCGAAGCCTGTGGCATTAAAATGCGGTTGTTTAACAACACATTTTGATTGCGAGTGTCTTGCAACATAAAGCCTGGGTCAATAAAGGTATTTTTAACAGGGGCGCGTGCTACAGCCGTTGCAGTGGCAGGACAGCTGTTATTGTCGCGATAATATAATGCCGCGCTAAGCAGTCTTTCGTTGCTATCACCTAACGCATGAGTAAGGTCATCATCTAGCATACAACCTTGTACTTCACTGTCGACAGTTGGATTTGTTGATGGCACAAATCCGTCAGAATACTCCCCAAAACCTTTGTCATTTACGCCTTTAAACTGAATAGTAAAGTAAGTGGTATCACAGTTACCTGTTGGGTAAAAACCGTAAGGTTTACCACAAGTGGTGTCGCCTAATTGAATGACTTCGATATCAATACCACGCAATGCATTCATTAATGCTTCACTTGCCGAACAGGTACCTGGCGTCGTTAATACAAATACACGTTTAAGATTTAATGTCGGTAACGCTATGCCGCTTCTGAGTAATGACGTATTAAAACCAAGTGATTCAGGAATAAACGGCATTGGCGTTAAGGCGTCACGAGTGACCGGATCAATGGTTGGGTATTTGTCGTTAAAGCTTGTACGTTCAAATACGTGGTTTGCTGTGGCTTCGTCGCCGGCAACCATGTAAGCCAGCTGACTCGCGATAGCTAATAGTCCGCCACCGTTGTAACGGATATCTAATACTAAATCATCAACTTGTGCATTGCTCAGGGTGGTCATCGCATCATATAAGCCTTTTTCAGCCGTTGCGATGTGTGAGTTAAATTGTAAATAGCCCACTTTGCCATTAGCCGTTTGAATCGTATTGGTATTTTGTACCGGCGTTGATACTACTGTCGCAGCCGTTAACGTGACACTGCGATCGGTTTGCGCGTTTAAGTCTCGCACTACAAATACCGTTTGCTTACCGTTGGTGCTTGGAAATAAACCGGCATTAAGCGTATCAATACTGGCGCTATCGTTAGCATTAGCAACATTAACGCCATCGACAGAAACAATAATTGCTCCACGACTCACTCCGGCATTGCTCGCAGGGGTATTGGGCTCGTTATAAGCAACTGTGACTTGTCTGCTCACGCCAGCGGAGGCATTACGTAAACTCAATTCCATACCATACCCGACAGAGGCGCCAGAGCCATTAAGCAGGTTCCATTCTTCGGTCGACATCGAAAAGTGGAAATTATCTTTTAGACTCCCGGTGTCTGATAGCTCATTGGTTTTCAATAGGTCAAAATATTCGGCAACGCTATAAGGCGCGGGATCGCGATCAATGATTTCGTCATACCAAAGGTAGGTGTCGTTACTCCACGAGCGTAACCACAGCTTTTGGGTTAATGGTGCGCTACATTGATTGGCCAGGCTTGAATAATTAGCAAAAGTCCCAGAAACCCATTGCGGTGCAGTGGAGCCTGAGGTGTTATCATCACTTGATGAGCCTCCACACGCTGTGAGTAAAAGGCTAGTGCCCATAATGAAGGGCGCTAAGGTGCTGCGAGAGATTAACTGCATTAAAATAATCCTTTATTTATCTCAAACCTATTTGGTTGATTTACGTACTTTCGATGGACAATTTTATTACAACTCAGCCAGTTTGTAACCCAAATTTTGCGCGATTGTTAACTAGTTTGAATGTTTATAATGGTGTAGGCGCAAGTTTTTTATTTTTATAGTGGTGGTGTTTTATTTGCTGTTTAGCCTTTGCGCGCATTACCATGAACAAAATAAATAACGGAAAAGCATGCTATGCGAGCTTCATATATTCATTTATCTGTGCCCTACAAACAACAAAAAGGGGCCTCGGGCGTTAAGTTATTGCTGATTATTTTAGCGACGATATTGCTCACGGTTGGCTTAACATTTTTTGTTATTCGCACGTATATTTTCCCCTCACCAATGACTCCAGTAACCTTAAATGCCAAAGAGGAGCAAAAGTTAGATCAAAAACTAACTCAGCTTGGTTGGCCGCTCGACTCAAGGACTCAAGTGCCAAGCAGTGCCTCTGGTCACAGTGATAGAGCCAGTCAAAACAGCGCTACCATCAATAGCCATCACACCAATGAAAACCCCATCAACGACACAGGCGAGCTAACTCCTCAAGCTTATCGTGAATACGACGCCGACCGACAAGTGTCGTTTAGTGAAAAAGAAGTGAATGCGATGATTGGCCGTAATCCTGATTTTGCCCAGCGCGTAGCGATCGATTTTTCTGATAACTTAGCCAGTGCGACCATGCTGATCCCGATCCCCAAAGACTTTCCGGTTATGCCTGGGGAAATTTTACGGGTAAATACTGGCTTGGATATTCGTTTAGATGCGAATCGTCGCCCTGTGGTGGCATTAGTGGGTGTGAGTTTAATGGGCGTACCTATTCCCAATGCCTGGTTAGGCAATATGAAAAACGTCAATTTGGTCAGTGAATTTGGCGATAGAGGCTTTTGGAATACCTTCGCCGATGGTGTTGAGGATGTTCAAATTCGCGATGGCGAGTTATATATCAAGCTGCGTAAGTAGTAGTGATAAGGCAATATGCAAATGGATAAGTCTTGATGACAGTGGCCCGTTATTGGTAATCCACTGTCTCTTTTCGTCTACGGTGACTTTTAATAAAGCCATGTTCAATAGGCCCTAAGTGCGATAAAGCACCTTGACTACATGCCAGCCAAATTTGGTTTTAACTAAATGCGGGGTAATGAGTTCGCCGTTAAAACAGACTTTATCGAATTGCGGCACCATTTGGCCTTTTTTAAATTCACCTAAACTGCCGCCACTTTTGGCAGAAGGGCAACTAGAGTGTTTTTTGGCTAATACATCAAATTTAACGCCGTTATTAAGCTGTTTAATAATATCTTCAGCTTGAGTTTGGTGTTTCACTAAAATATGTAATGCCGCTGCCGTTTTAGCCATGTTGATGCCTGTATTGAGGGGAAACCAGAGATAAAAATGTCGTGGTGATTATAACTGTTTAGCCACTCTATGGGGCATTATTTTACCTGCGATAACTTGTTACAGTTTACAGTAGCTTAACGATTGAACATCTGTGTAAATCCTATAAAGTAGTGACACATTTGAAAAAACCGCAAGCAAATAACAAAAAGGACATTTAAATGCTTAAGCGAATCATACCTTTATGCGTAGCGAGTGCGATGACAATGGCAACACCTATTCAAGCAGAAGAAGATAAATATATTTGGTTAGAAGACGTTGAAGGCGCTAAGCCTATGGCGTGGGTTAAGCAACAAAATGATGTGTCAGCTGCCCATATCAAAGCCTACAAAGGCTTTGATACCTTAGTGGCTAACAGCCTTGAGATATTAAATAATAAAGAGCGGATCCCTTATGCCAGCCGCATTGGTGAGTATTTTTATAATTTTTGGAAAGACGAAACTCACACTCGCGGAATTTACCGCCGTACTACGTTAGCTGAGTACGCAAAAGCCGAACCGAAATGGGAAACGGTGCTCGATATTGATGCGCTAGGTAAAGCCGAAGGCGTCAACTGGGTATACAAAGGTATGAACTGCCAATACCCACTCAATGAGCGTTGCATGGTGTCGTTATCGCGTGGCGGTGCTGACGCAGCTGAAGTGCGTGAGTTTGACCTCACCACTAAAGCCTTTGTTGATAAAGCGCAGAAACCGTTTGCGCTTAAAGAAGCTAAATCAATGATTAGCTGGATTGATAAAGATACTGTCTTTGTTGGGACTGACTTTGGCGATGATCAAAGCATGACCGACTCTGGTTACCCAAGCCAAGTTAAGCTATGGAAGCGCGGCACTCCATTATCTGAAGCTAAGACCGTCTTTAAAGGTGATAAAGCATCGGTTGCCTCATCTGGTTATGTCGTGTTTGATGACAAAACACCGCTCAATATCATCACTGAAAGCTTAACGTTTTATACCGCCAAACATTACGTATATCAAAATGACAAACTGATACCGTTACCGCTCCCAGAAGATGCAGACATTAAAGGCTATTTTAAAGGCCAATTGTATATCGAGCTAAAAAGCGATCTCGTAACAGCAAAAGGCACGTTTAAACAGGGCGCTATAGTCATGACGCCAGTTGATAAACTCATTGCGCAAAAGCCTGAGTTTAGTGAGTTTGTATCACCGACTACAACAGCGTTTATCTCACAAATTAGCTTCAGTAAAAGTGCCATATTTGTGACCTGGTTAGACGATGTTAAAAGTAAGCTAGTGCGTTATATGCAAAACGACAAAGGTGAATGGAAAAGTGAGACCGCACCATTTGAAGTCAACGGCACCTTAAGCGTGTTTGATGTTGAACGTGACAGCGATGAGTTTTTCGTTGATTACACCAGCTTTTTAGAGCCATCAACCTTATATCGTTTTAATGGTGCAACCTTAAAAGCAGACAAAATTAAAGGCATGCCACAACAGTTTGCCGCTGATAAATTTGAAACCAAGCAATACTTTGTGACGTCAAAAGACGGCACCAAAGTGCCTTACTTTGTTGTGATGGCCAAAGATATCAAGCTAGATGGCAGCAATCCAACGTTGCTTTATGCTTATGGCGGTTTTGAAGTGTCACGCTTACCCGCTTACTCAGCCACAGTCGGTAAAAACTGGTTAGAGCAGGGCGGTGTGTATGTGTTAGCTAATATTCGTGGTGGTGGTGAGTATGGTCCTGCTTGGCATCAAGCCGCCTTAAAAGAAAACCGTCACAAGGCCTATGAAGACTTTGAGGCCGTTGCCGAAGACTTAGTTGCGCGTAACATTACCACAAGCCAGCATTTAGGTATTCAAGGTGGCAGTAATGGTGGCTTATTAATGGGCGCAGCGTTCACTCGTCGTCCTGATCTATATAACGCTGTTGTGTGCCAAGTGCCATTATTAGACATGAAACGTTATAACAAACTATTAGCGGGTGCCAGTTGGATGGGCGAATACGGTAATCCTGATATTGCCGAAGAGTGGCAATACATTAAAACTTACTCGCCTTATCATAACTTAAAGCAAGGTGTGAATTACCCTAAAGTGTTCTTTACTACTTCAACTCGTGATGACCGTGTACACCCAGCGCATGCGCGTAAAATGGTCGCTAAAATGGAAGGCATGGGCATTGATGTGTTGTACTACGAAAACATTGAAGGTGGCCACGCGGGGGCCGCAGATAATACTCAAGCAGCCGAGTTAAGCTCAATGGTTTATGCGTATTTAATGCAGCAACTACGTTAACGTTGAGTATTGAGAATTTAGTATCGTAAACGTTCATAAAACAAAGGGCCTCGTATAAACGAGGCCCTTTTTTGTTGGGGTAAAGATTAACATTGAGAGTTAAAAAAAGCCGCAGCTATAAGCCTGCGGCTGAGGTCCAAGTTTAGTTAGGTGAACTGGCTATGTTCCTAACTAACGTGGGGGGAATCATCATTCGTCTGCGGCAATAAGGGTGATTTCATTGCTGGCAATTGAACCATGAATTTGAACCGCAACTTTAAACACTTCTACAGCGCCAGCAGCGGCTTTACTGCCTAGGTCGAGGTCGGTTGCATCAAAGGTATACTTTCCTTCAACATCAGTTTCTTGAAGTAGGCCAACACAATTGTCGCTGTCGGTTTTATCGCACTTGAAGCTTTGCGTTACATGCCAGCGCTTCCAGGCTTTTGGCTTAATGGAAGGTGATGCTGGGTCTGGGTAGCCAAAATACACAATGTCATAATCGCTGGCATTGGTAATGGCTTTACCGTCGGCATTGGTCAATGTGAACGTTAATGCCCCTGTTGCCGCATCAAATGAGTCAAGCTGCATCGATATGTCGGTGGCTTCATCAACAGTCACGCCTTCACTCACAGGATCGACAACCACGGGTGGTACAACAACTACAGGTGGTACAACGACAACGGGTGGTGTCACAACGACAGGCGGCTCAACGGTAATGATGTCGTCGTCATCGTTATCACTGCCACAACCAATGATTAGCAAGCTACTGGCTAAAATGGCGCTAAGATATTTGATCTTCATGATGCGCTCCTTAATTGAAATGCCCTGTATGACAAGTCGTACATTCCATATCGGTTTTCACGCTGGCAGCAGAGCCCATTGTTGAACTTACGCCATGGCATGACTGGCAAGCTTGTGCTTCTACTGACGGCTTCGCGATGGTTAATGCTGAAATATCTTCTCCGCCGTAAGCGCGATTAAGTAAATCAACAATATAGTAAGCCATGCTGGCAGAGAGGCGTTTGCAGCGTTCGCCTTTTAAGGCAAATTCTTTACCTGACGCCGCAGACCAGTTACTGATTGATGAGTGACACAATGGGCTGTTAGCAATTGACGTAGCGCCCACTTCAAGCGATTTAGCTTCGGTAGAACCAATGCCCGCTATAAATTCGGCAGACGATAATGGCAGATCTGTCGTTTCGTAGTAGCGGAACGAGGCGCCAATAATGGCACTATTTTGGCCGTTAATATCGTCGAGAATATTAATCAACATTCCGGCAGCATTCAGGTTGCCACATAAGGTCCCTTGGCCGACAACGCCTGCCCAACCGTAACCTGCTAACGCAGTAGGAATAGTGGCAAATTTAGAGGCATCGGCACTGGCTGATGTCGATAACATGTTGATAATGGCGTGAAACACCTGGTGCATACAGCCGCCGCCTGTTTCATAAGCAAGCTTTGCAGTTGCCATGGCATCTAGTGGTATATATTTTAACTTTTCACCTAATGCGAGGGTGTAGTTACCATCTGCGTCTGTGGCAGCAAAAGCGGAAGTACCTAATAAGGTGGCTCCAGCAGCGGCGGTGCTAATACCAATAATCTGTGTCAATGCTTGACGTCTGTTTATGCTCATAATAATCACCCTTTACTCATCGTTATTTTATTATTCCCAATCGCTGGTGTTGGGAGCTATAGAGTCGTTAGCAAAATCTGCTGAACAACTTGATGGGGTAACAATAAGTGATGGAGTTATTAATGGTGTGATTCAAAGCAGATAAAAGTAGAGGTTTTCAAAATACAAAGAGTGTGATTATTGCAGCAGTTAATTGACGATAAAATCGCATAAAACGAATATGAAATGTGACTTAAGTCGCCTTATTTATCACATTTATGCTCATTGGATGGCAAATCTACTCATTTTAATTCTGGTAAATAGAGTGATATTACTCACGGATTGATGAGATTGTAAATTTAAACACTGACTTTTACTAAGGAATAAAACGCTTAGATAGCAGGATCACAGAATTCATCAGATTTTTTGCATACACTGTATTGGTCGACGTTTAAGTCATTATTGAGGCGGTCAAAAATGCAATTGGGCCATTGTAGGTTCGATATTGGCAAAGGGGATTTGATTAACCAAGACACTGGTGTGGTGTGGCATCTTCCTCGAGCAGAATTACATGTACTGACATTATTGGTGGAGTATCAAGGCAACGTCGTGGCTAAACCATTACTGGAGTCTGGGCACGAAGA
Source organism: Shewanella sp. MF05960 (assembly GCF_050849305.1). Lineage (NCBI taxonomy): Bacteria > Pseudomonadati > Pseudomonadota > Gammaproteobacteria > Alteromonadales > Shewanellaceae > Shewanella > Shewanella sp. MF05960. The sequence continues at coordinate 183,831 of NZ_JBOZPS010000007.1, forward strand.
TAACTTGCCGCTAAGTTCAGCATCGGTATCCCGAGCTATTTTTACCTTACGCTCATTTCTTGGCCCACAATATGAAACGCTGATTGAAACTGTAAAAGGCCAGGGCTACTTGCTTAGGCCTCATCGTGCCCGTAAATATTCTGACAAATCATGGTTAAAAACTTTGATTAAACCACTGCAAATGTTGCTGGTGGTTATGGCTCTTGTTAGCGTGTTACTCGCTGTTTTTTGGTGGTTTAATCAAACGAGCGAATCAGTTGGCCCTGCTTTGCCATTAAGCGTAGAAACCATCACCTTAAACTCAGGTCAGCAAGTTGATATCATTTTATATTCGCCGTCTAAAACCAATAATGAACTCCTTATAGAGCAAAGCCAGCAATTGATCCAAGGTTTACAATTTTGTCCGGTAACGATATGGACGCGCATTTTTTTATCCTTATCGCACGACAAGCAAGTGCTCAATATCACCCTTAGAGGAGATCATTATGGTCAGTCTCTTATCCGTAATTTAAAAATTAGCGATTTGCGCCAGCCAAAGCAATTTGTGACACCGCAGTGGTTAGAGCAATTGAACATTTGCAGCACTTCAAGTGGCCAAATTACGCTATCAAGTCGGTCACGAGGAGGTGAGTAAATGACCAGAAAAGGATTATGGGCCATCAATATTGTGGTACTTGTGTGCTTACTTGGCTGCGTAGGAGCAATATACTCACTGACCTCCAAACCGGCTAATTTTATGCTCAGTTGCAGCTCTGAATTATTTAATCATCAAGCGGATAAGGCTGATAGTGATCACTATTTACTGGTCGATTTAGTCTCTAAAGATGGTTTAGCCCAAATCAACTATCGCTATTATGATTTAGAGGGTAACTCCGCGGGAACGTTATCGATGACAGGTAAGGTGAATAAGGTGGATACTGAACGACAAATGTTTGATATTTCAGTGACCACAAAACAAGAGTACGTGGGGGCAAAAGGTCAGGCGACACCAGAGCATTATGAGTATTTATCGTATATCAGTGGCATCAACTTAAACAAAAACGGTATGCACTCATTGAGTGTCCAGGTACTTGAACGTGATGAAACCAAAGATTATGCAGTGGTACTCTTTCAACCGAGTAATACCGTGTGTGGATGCCGTCTAGTGCACTAGTCATTCAAGTGCACTAGTCATTCAAGTGCACTAATGATTAAGCGCACTAATGATTAAGTGTGCCAAGTCACTAAGTGTACTAAGTTATTAATTAAATTATGATAAAACAAAATAAAAAGGCCGATGCAATGATTGCACCGGCCTTTTTATTGTTTTAATGGCAACCGTTTTTATGCGTTAACTGAGTGTAACGCGACAGGCTCTGCAGTAACTGCTTGTGGTTGGCGGTGAGTATTAGTTGATACGTTAACTTGCGTTAATTCGCCAACGGGTAAAATAGTACGGCCATATTCAGCGTTAAGCACTTGTGCCATGGCAAAGTAAATGGCACTGGCGCCACAAATAATGCCTTCAAATCCTGCAATGGTGCCGAGTAAGGCATTACCGGTAAAGTCGCGAGCAGCAAGCAAGAAAAACAATACCGTCAGTGAGGCAAACACAAACTGTTTGGCGCGCGGGTAACGTAACGATCCGACAAACATAAAGGCGGTAAATGTGCCCCATAATGTTAAATACCAACCCATAAAGTGTGCCGGACTGGCCGCAATACCCATGTTGGGCATTAAAATAATTCCAACTAAGGTTAACCAAAATAAGCCATATGAAGTAAATGCCGTGGTACCAAAAGTATCACCACGCATAAAGCACATCATACCGACAATAACTTGACCAATGCCGCCATAAAAAATACCCATCGCAAGGATCATCGAATCAATTGGAAAATAGCCTGCATTATGAATATTAAGCAGTATGGTGGTCATACCAAAACCCATTAAACCTAATGGTGCTGGATTCGCAAATTTTGTAGACATGGTGTTCCCTTAGTGGAAAGTTCAACAGCTCATTGCAGCCGCTAAAAAGTTAATCTGTAGCCTTATTAGGCAAGGCGCGCATTTTAGAGAAACCCTAATGAGGTAGCAATAACTCGTTATGAGTATTCTTAAAAACACTTACAAGATAAAAATACATTTAAAATCAAGGTTTTACAGCTAAACTTGTTGTGGTTGATTTGGTTGGGCAAATTTTGTGTTAATAAGTCTTTAAAATTCAGTTGGATACAAAGCAGCTTAATTGTTGGGTGATGTACCGCTAGTCGTTTTGATTGGTGTGACAATAATCAAAAACAGCACGTTAAGCGCAGCTTAATATGTCATTTTGATTGCAGTAATCAGCTTAAGTTTGTGATGTAAGCGACACAAATACGCTAAGTGTGTGAGTGTGTGCAAAATCAATAATTTATACCAATTAATATAAGGCAGTGAACGACTCTGCTTGTTTTATGCGAAGGTTTTGTGCGATTTGTGTTCTAGTGCACAGACGAGGTTTAAGGTGATAGATAGTCTGTAGTAAGCGTTATTTCTCAACGGAGGCACTATGCAACATAAGTTTATAACAACAGTATTGGGCACATTAAAGCCTAATTTATTGCAATCGTTGGCTCAAGTTAGCCGTGAAATAGGTGCGAGTTGGGAAACCAGTAAAGTCATTAAGCTTGATGGCCAATTTGTGGCGATGATGCGGGTTATGATTGATGCTGATAAAGAAATGGCGTTAAAACAAGCGTTAGAGCAACAGTTTAGCCAACTGACTTTTGTTTATGCAGAATATGCCCATGAGGCTATTCATTTATCTGCAGAGTGCAAGCTCACATTAGATTGTAATGATCGCTCTGGCTTAACCCATGACATGAATGAAATTCTAAATGATCTTGAAATCAGTGTCGATCATCAGGAATGTTACCGCGTTCAAGTTACCAGTTTAGGTAAAACCGTTTACAGTGCTAAATTAACATTAAGATTACCTGAGAACGTCACCGTTGGATTACTGATATCTCAGCTTGAAACCTTAAGTGACAATATCCGTATTGATGTTGCCGAATAACATAAGTGCTGAGTTAGAGTCGTTGATTGGGTATATAAGTAAGTTTGATGGTGTTTAGGTTAGCTAAACACCACTTTGTTTCGGCCGCTGCTTTTGGCTTGATATAATGCTTTATCGGCAAGGTCGATTGCTTGCTCTACGCTAATGTCTTGCGAGCCGAGCTCGACGACACCAAAGCTCGCGGTGATATTAATGTGTTGCTCGCCGAACGGGATCGGTGTGTTATTTATCATGGCTCTTAATCGCTCAGCGACATTTTTAGCGTCGTCATAGCAAGTACGACCAATTAAAATAACAAATTCCTCGCCGCCCATTCTGGCCAACAAATCGTCTTTTTTAACATGCTGTTTAATCATTTGGCTAATACTGACCAACACCTCATCACCGCCCGCATGACCATATTGATCGTTAATGGCTTTAAACTTATCGATGTCCCAATAAATCAAACACACATGTTGTGCTTGTTGTTGCAGCTCCAGTATTTGTTGTTTGGCATGCACATAAAACCCCCGCCGATTTAAGCAGTTTGTTAACGTGTCCGTCATGGCCAGCCGTTTCATTTCTTCTGCTAAATCAGACGCCAGCATATAAATAACAAACACCGACATGCCCACATATGCTGCTGGTAAGGCTGTAAAATTGACTACGGCATACAGTTTTATGAGTTCAACATCCATATTACGCCCTTGTGATAAGGCGATACTGGCTGCAATAAACAAACTTATCGCAAACACAAAATGCATCACAGAAGCGCCGATTTCAGCCGGGCGTGATTTTTTTCGATGTCTAATGATGACGACACTGGTAATGAGTAGAAATATCACATCAATGAACAAGTACAGTGACATTTGCATGCCAATGAAGGGATCAATATAGGTAAAGTAAAAAGTTAGCGCGACACCCAACCCTCCCAAACTCAGTAAGGCTGAAGTTGGAATAGGTGTTTTAGTGCGTAAACAATGCCCCCTGGTGCCCAGAACGACAGACAGCATCGACAGGGTGCAACCTATCATCCAATACAAATTGTGCGACAGAAATAGGCTTTTAAATAAGGTGTTGGCCCAAAGGGCTGTAGAGGCCAAAAAAGATAATGAAAACATCAACGCGTACTTTTGTTTCCCCATCGTTTGCCAAGTCATGAAAAAAATAATCGCCAGCAAAATGCTCGAAAAAAATAAAGTGATCAAAATGTACGTAAATGGACTTTCCATATGCCGTCTTCTTATTGAGTTGGTATAGGCAACACACAGCTTAACAAGCGCGAGCGGATTAACGAATTAGCTGTTAAAAATAAGGTGTTAATCAACTGTAGACGGCAATATAGCGCTTAGCCAATGGTGAACGGCAATTAGAAGTTGTGTGGTTAATAAAACAGCAAAAATGATAAATTAGGTTCACGACACTAAGTCAAAAGAGGGTAAGCCTAGGTGGATGTTGTGAGTTGCTTTATTGCTAATGCTGTTAGTGATTCGGTATAAGCATTTATTTTAACGTGTTCCACACTCCAACCTTTCACAAACCGCTGAAAATCAGCCCATGCAACACAATATAACGGCCGCCAAGCGTGCAAAACATCTTGCGGATTAATATGAGGATGAAACTGACTTAGTCCGTGAGTCAATTCGCTAAAGTAATGCTCAAGATAAGCATCAATCATGCTTTCTGGCTCATGGTAATTCAAGACACTGCTAAGCAACATAATGACATCTTTCATGCCGCAGCCCTGGCCAATGTATTGGAAATCGACTGCCGCAGCTCGGTTGTCTTCACTAAAGCAAAAGTTAGCTAACTTTGCATCACCGTGGACCAGAGTTTGAAATGGACATTGGCTTAATACACTGTCAATCATAACCGCAGCTGACTTTAACGGGCCATCAGGTAACGCAGCATATTCATCTGGGCGCGTGTCTAAATGCCAATATGTGCCTATTGGCCAAAGTCCGTTGGGTTTGGCTGACATGTATTGTGCATGGAAATAACCTAACCAGGTTAAACACGCCCGTACAACCGAGGGGGTCACATGAGGATTAACCCGGGTAAACCCAATCGTGTTTAAGTCTTGCAATACGAGTAAGGTCTCATCAGCGCGCTGTTCTACATGCATGCAATGAGGTAAAGGGCTCAATGGCTGTTGTAAGTGTGCGTTGGCATAATGTTGATACCAATTTACTTCAACGCGGTACGATTGTAATTTTCGTTGATGAGACAAAAGCGTATTCCAACCTCGCGGGTGCGAACTCGGTTGTGGCAAGCGGATGTATTTTACAATGACAGACGGATAGGGCTTTGCACAAACATAAGCTCTGAATAACTGGCCATAACCACCCCAAAGTGGCTGTATGAGTTCCACATGGCTGATATGACTTGCACCAATAGCATGACTAATGCGTTGTAAAATATTCTCTGATACTGGTGGGTTTGGCATGTGTAAGCGTGTCTCGGCGTGATTGGCTAAGCCCTATTGTAACAAACTTCAAATATAGGCTTAACTATTCCTCGATGTTCATTTTATCTGCAATGCCTTTATTTATCTCTCAGTATTAATGCGCATTTATGATGATCTATTGTGAGAGTGTAAAAATTTATAATTTTTTTCTAATGTATCTTTTATGCGTAAAAAAGCGGTTGATCGTGGTGCATGCCGGTGGGCATGCTGATGTTTTAATAAGCAACCTAACACTTGTTTTAAAACACTTTATTAACATCGATTGGTTTTATTTCAGAAACAATTGTTTCATTTATTGTGACGTTAAAGTGACGATGTAATGTCGCGTTTAATGCAAGCTATTGTTTATATTAGGCTTGCGGTTTTACGTTCAGCTGTTGAATAGTCAGTAATTTGACGGTATCCTGTGCGCAAAATGTAACAAAGATTTACATATTGTTACATTATATTAGCAAATCCGCTTAATCGATCCAGGAGTAATCATGGCCACTGCAAGGACAACCATTTTCAAACTGAGCACACTTTCTGCTGCTATTTTATTGACTGCATGTAGCAACTTGTCACAACCAGCCAGTGTATCTGTATACAACGCAGAAGAGTTAGCGCAACGAAACAATGCCTTGCTAGAAAGAGAAAAAGCGGTCGCTAAGCGCGAAGCTCAATCTCAAGATGCTATAGCCGGTAAAACGAGCCCAGAAGGTGAGTTACTTCCGCCTAATGCTAAACCTGGTGAATGTTATGCGCGTGTATGGGTAGAACCTACTTACGAAAATTACACAGAAACCGTCATGGTAAAAGAAGCCAGTGAAAATGTGAGTATTGTGCCAGCACAATATCAACAGGCCACTGAAACCATTGAAGTACAACCTGCTAGCTTTAACATGGTCGCAGTACCTGCAACTTACGATGTTGTGACTGAGCAAAAACTAATACGTGCAGCAGGTTCGCAGTGGTTAGTCGACTTACGTAAGGGCAGTGCCCCTGCAAGTGCTGAATTATTGAAAGCCGCAACAGAGCACGGCATTAATCTTAATAATGCCACGGCTGGAATGTGTTTCCATGAACATTACATGCCTGCACGTTATGAGCAAAAAGGTGAGTCTGTACTGGTTGCCGAAGCATATGATGTCGTTGAAACCATTCCTGCAGAATTCCGTTGGGTTGAAAAGCGTATCCTAGTTAAAGAAGCCAGTACTCGTATGGAAGAAGTGGCTGCACAATATGAAACGGTTACTGAAGACGTTGTAGACGTACCGGCTCACAATATCTGGAAAAAAGGCGTTGGCCCAATTCAGAAAATTGATGAAGCAACTGGCGAAATCATGTGTTTAGTTGAAGTGCCAGCCACTTATAAAACACTGACAAAACGCGTATTGGTGTCTCCTGCAACATCACGCACTGTCGATATTCCTGAAGAATACGAAACAGTTCGCGTGCAAGAGTTAGTGAGCGAAGCAAGAGAAGTGCGTACACAAGTGCCTGCTAAGTATAAAGACGTTCAGGTCACTCAAAAAGTCGCTGATGTTGAGTTTGTTTGGCATGAAGTGCATAACGACGAACACCCAAAAGCAACTCGCACTGGCAACAAGATTTGTTTGACAGAAACGCCAGCTGAATTTGAAACGGTTAGTCGCCGTGTTGTGGTAAGCCCTGCATCAACTCAGCGCGTAGATGTTGCTGCAAAATATGAAACCATGAGTGTGACTAAATTAGTGTCTGCTGCGAAAGAGATGCGTTCTGAAGTGCCTGCAGAGTTTGAAACAGTGTCACTGAGCCGTATTGATAAAGATGGCTTTATGGAATGGCGTCCAATTTTATGTGAAACCAACATGACGCGTACAACCATTACCGATCTACAACAGGCATTAGCAACAAAAGGCTATAACCCAGGTAAGATTGATGGCGTAGTGGGTGTTGATACCATCAAAGCTGTTAATGCATTCCAAAACGATAATAACTTACCAACCGATAAGTACATCAATATCGAAACGGTAAAAGCATTAGGCGTTAATCTTTAATATAACGTCTAAGGGCTGTCGATCTTTGAGGGTGAAAGTAAGCCATTAAAGATTAATTATCCCCGCTAAAAAAGCCCAGGTGCCAATCTTATTCAGACGGTCACCTGGGCTTTTTGCTGCCTTAATCACGCCACATAAATTAGTTATATGATGCTTGTTTAACGCTGCTGTACATGGTCGGGGGTTATTGATAAAAATATAGTTATATTAACTGTTTGCGTTAATATTCTTTGTGATAGTATTCGCCAGATTTTTTCACTATCATTAAGGAACAATGATGTACAAAATGTCTCTTCTTGCCACAACCTTGTGTGCTGTTTTAGCTGCTCCTGCCTTTGCCAACACCGATACCCTCTCATCAACATCAGATAACCGCGGTTTTTATATCGGTGGTGCAGTGAATAAAACAGAACTTGGTTCTGGTGATGCCAGTGGCTCAGCCGATGCGACAGGTTTTGGGATATACGGTGGTTATCAATTTAACGACTGGTTTGGTTTAGAAAGTAACTTTTTTGCCGCTGATGTGGGTGAAGATGGCCTTGATGTGGTCGCTGGTGCACTCACCTTTACTCCCACATTTACTGCGCGTTTCAATGAGACATTTTCGGTTTTTGCTAAAGTGGGTGTGGCATCAATGGCGGTTGTTGTTGATGGTTACTATGATGACTTTACCGCTTCGGGTTTTGGTTTAACTTATGGCATAGGTCTAAACGCAGCAATAACTGAAAACCTTAACCTTCGGTTAAGTTACGATATGAGCAAAGGCGATCTTGATATTGATGAGTATGGCTATGTTGATGATATAGATGCTGAAATTGAGCAATTAGCATTGGGTTTACATTACCAGTTCTAACAATTTATTCGAGCTGTTTATCAAGAAAATTAAGGCTACCAACGGGTAGCCTTAATTGTTTCGTGCTTATAGCGTAGGACGATGTAAATCGAAACGCTGATCATCTGAAATACCATAATACGCCGAGGGTCCGCCAGCACGTAACACTGGTTCTGCTAAGGCTGTTTGGTAAATTCCTTCTGCACTGAGTAAGTGCTTTTCAATGTGTACCGCGACCACTTCACCGAGTACCAACCAGGTATCAATTTTATTGCCATTCGCATCAGTGAGCTGAATGCATTGGGTTAATTTACATTCAAAGTTGACTGGGCTTTCGGCGACCCTATCTGCCGCGACAATATTACCGGCTATAGGTGTTAATTCTGCAAATTCAAACTCGTCAGTACCGTGAGCTAATGGCGCCGAGGTTTGGTTCATTTGCGCGGCTAAGCTGCGAGTGGTTAAGTTCCACACAAACTCGCCCGTTTCGACGATATTAGCCACACTGTCTTTCCAACCTGTACTAGCAAAACCAATAATGGGTGGGTCGTAGTTAAAACAGTTAAAAAAGCTGTAAGGGGCTAAGTTACGCTGCCCCTGGGCATTACGCGTTGAAATCCAGCCAATAGGGCGTGGGCCAATAATCGCATTTAATGGATTATGCGGTAGCCCATGGCCTTTACTCGGCTCATAAAAAAATCGATTTTCAGTGCTCATTACATGTCCCTTTTTATGACGGCATCAATGCGGTCCACAATAAACGTAAACCTACTACGATCATTAAACTCAGAATGATCTGCTTAAATTGTTTTTCATTAAATTTATCTTGAATGCGTAGCCCTAGTTTTACTCCAATCCAAGCAATAGGGGCAAGCATGGCTGAAACCATTAAATTACTCAGATTAATCTGTCCTAGCATGGTGTAGGGGATCAATTTTACTGCATTAATAACGGCAAAAAACATCACGGCGGTACCAAGGTATTGTGTTTTCTCTAGGCGCAGCGGGATTAAATAAGCATTTAATGGTGGCCCACCGGCATGGGCGACAAAGCTGGTAAACCCTGCAAGCGTGCCGCATATTCGGCCAATCAGGGCAGACGGTTTACGCTGAGACCACTCACCAAACGTTAAACCATAAATGCCAAAGCCTAACGAAATAACACCTAAAATACCGCGAAGATACTGCTCATTGAGTTGATCAAATAATAAATAAGCCACCACAATACCGACCATGGCCGCAGGTAATAAAATCAATAATTGCTGATTACTTTGTTTATTCCACCACGAGCGGACACTTAAAAAATCCATGTAAACCAGCAATGGGAGCATGACCGCTGCCGCCGCAGCTGGGCTAATGGCGAGAGCCAATAACGGCACAGTTAAGCCGCCTGCGCCACCTGCAAAGCCTGATTTAGAAATGCCGGTAATGAGTACTGCTGGTATGGCGACAAGCCAAAATATTGGATCGGTTAACATGTTTCTCTCTGTCGATTAACTGAGCTTGTCATTAAATGTTTTAGAGGTTCATAGTGCACTGAGCGAATGGCATTGAGCAAGCAAATTTAAGGATATCAATTCGCGAGGGATAATAAGCGCTAACCATTAAGAATTAGCGGAGCGTAATAGTGCTGGAGATTGTTGCTCTGTAGTGTGGCTAGCGAGTCGTTGAACTAATACATCAAACTCAAGGGGCTTATCAAACAAATACCCTTGCAAGTAATGGATACCCAAGGTGGTGAGTGTGCTTGCTTGTTGTCTGTTTTCAACCCCCTCCGCAACGATGCGATAACCCAATCCATGCGACATCACCATGACGGCTTTGACAATATCAATACCATTAAGGTGAAGGTTAGCAATAAACGAGCGATCAATTTTGACAATGTTTATGTGTAAATTTTGAATGACCGAAAGTGATGAATAACCGGTGCCAAAATCATCAATTGAAATTAAAAAACCGAGCGTTTGAAAGTCGTTAACCATGCCAATTAGCTTATGTTTATCCTGGGAAAATACCGATTCGGTAATTTCAATATGCACATCACTGGGCGACACATTATGCTGACTTACAATGGTATAAACTTGATTAACAAAGTCGGCATCCTCAAATTGTATAACCGACACATTAACAGAGATTTTCAAGGGCTTATATTGCTTATGTAATGCAGACAATTTGCGCATCGACTCGTCTATTACCCAATAACCGATTTCTTTGATGGCGCCATTTTTCTCAGCCAATGGAATAAACACATCGGGTGATACAGTCGCACCTTCAAATTCCCATCTGAGTAGTGCTTCAACTGATGCAATCTCACCAGTATTTGACTTGATAATAGGTTGAAACACTAGCCTTAACTGCCCCGCAGAAACCGCTTGAGTAATACCTTTACTGAGGTGTATTTCGTGTTTTATTTTTTGCTCTAACTCACCGCTAAACATAACAAAATCGTCAGAACCCCCACTTTTTCGGCTGTACATAGACAAGTCCGCTAAACTGATTAAATCGGAGAGTGATTGGCCATGCTCAGGATATTTGGCTATGCCAATAGAACAGTCCATATTAAGGGCATGTTGAGTCGTTACAAAAGGCATGTTGATTTGTCTTTTTAGCCTAATCGCGAGCTCTTCAAAGCGGTAATGTTTGGTTTGGTGCGCCATGATAATGAATTCGTCACCTCCCCAACGACAGGTAATTTCACCATGTTCGCAAGTCTGTTGTATCCGTTGTGCTACTTCGGTTAATACTTCGTCCCCAACCCGGTGGCCAAAATTATCATTGGCTTGCTTAAAACCGTCTAAATCAAGGAAGAAAATAGCATACTTAACATCGGATTCGGCTTGTTGGAGCTGTTGATTCGCAGCCTCAACAAAAGCGCGTCGATTTAATAAATGAGTAAGAGGATCTCGTTGGCTTAATTGAATAATCTCTTTGGTTCTTAGTATGACCTTTTGCTCCATACTTTTTAATAATTGATTATGTTCATTCCGTAGCTTAATAGAATGCGCAGTAAATTTAGCCGCCGTTTTGGCGATAGAAAACATCACAATGGTATAAGCAAGGCCCAAAAAACCCAATATGCGGTGTTCAGGGTTACCGGATATTATCATTTGGATTGAAAAGGGGGCCAGTAACAAAGAGGCGTATATTTGCGATACGAGTTTATTGCCAGAGAGTATTGTCGCTGCGCCACCGGCCATGGCAGAGACGATAACCAGTGCGGAAAACAATTCGTAAATACTCAATATAGAGTAAAAAAACAGGCAGTAAAATGCCCAGAAAACCGCCGTTAATATTACACCTGCGCTAAAACGATATAAGTCATGTTGGCATCCGAGTGCGCCTTTATTCGTCCGTACAACCCAAAGGAAGGCGTCGATAGCACGCAGTATCATTAACCCAGATAAACATAACCACCAGAGTAATTTGAGGTGGGCAGCAGATTGATCTTCAAAGCCAAATGCTAATCCTGCAGAGGCAATAATGGTAATACCAATACCAGGAATGGAGCTACGGTATAACAATTTTAGGTGGTCATGCAGGAGCTGTGGGTCTACCAATGTCGTCATGAGCACCTTTACCGTCACAATGAATGATTAAGCAATAAGTATACTGCGGATGTTTAAAAAAACTACTCAGGCAGCGTTTTTAACCTAAAAATCAGTATTTATGGAGTTGCCTGAGTGTTGAAATATTAAAAATATTATTAAAATAAGTGAGTTGCACTTTATGTTAAATAAAGTGCAACCATTAACATGTTGTGTTTGCACGGTATCGATTTAATGATAATGCTTCGTCATCAGTGTTGATTTAGACCTAAAATAAAAATCCATATAGGTAACCTGCTAACACTGCCATTGATAAAATCACCACAAGAAAAGTCACGATTAGGGTATTTTTAAAAATAGATTTGAGCAAAATTATCTCAGTTAAACTGGCGCCAGCACTGCTAATGATCAGTGCCATAACCGCACCCAGCCCCATACCTTTTGCCGCTATGCAGCACTTAACGGAATAACCGCTTCTGCACGGATGTATAGCGGAATACCAATCACTGCCGCCACAGGTATAGCAAATCAATTATCGCTACTAGCTATTGTGCTGACGAGCAAACCCCGCCAGTATGATGCAACACAGTGAGTATAAGTTAAGGATAATTTCACCATGATAACCTTGAGTGAATGGCAACAACACGGACAGTTTGAGCAATTTAATGGCCAGCAAATCTTCACTCGTACAGGGGGGGATCCCTCAGCGCCGGCATTATTGCTCATTCATGGTTTTCCCAGCGCCAGTTGGGATTGGGAAGGTATGTGGCAACAACTCACTGAACGATATTATGTGATTACCCTTGATATGTTAGGTTTTGGTTTGTCGGATAAACCTAAAAATAGCGAGTATTTGATTAGCCAACAGGCCGATATTTATCAGGCGCTTTTAGCCAAGTTAGGCGTGAATGAATATCATATTTTAGCCCATGATTACGGCGATACCGTTGCACAAGAGTTATTGGCAAGGCAAGTTGATGGTGATAGCAAAATACACATTAACAGCGTGTGCTTATTAAATGGTGGCTTGTTTCCTGAAACCCACAAACCGGTATTAATTCAAAAGTTATTATTATCGCCGCTTGGGGCGTTTGTGGCGAAAAGGATCACCAAGCCAAAATTTGCAGCCAACTTACAGCATATATTTGGTCCATCAACCCCACCAACGCCAGAGGTAGTCGATACGCTTTGGCAATTGTTAACCCATAATGATGGTATCGCAATAATGCACAAACTCATTACCTATATGACGCAACGTAAACAACATCGTCAACGTTGGGTGGGTGCTCTAGTGGATAGCCCTGTACCAGTCAAACTGATCGCGGGAGCATTAGATCCGATATCGGGTCAGCATATGATCGATCGCTATGATCAATTAATCCCCAATGCGAATGTAACCACCTTACCGACACTCGGTCATTACCCTCAAGTAGAAGATGCCACTGCTATCACTGCAGCATATTTACAGTTTAGAGACTGCATAAAATCAACGTAAGATATCAGTATTTTTACACTGTTTATTGAGACTGTTCCAAGTAGAACATTTGCTCACAAATCAATACTAGACTGCGTAAGGTGTTGCACGCTAACGTTATGTTTTTGGCGGTGAGTCTGTATTTCAGCGCTTATTGTGATGTCATTTTATCGACGTTGTTTTTGACATGACTTATCGCCATCAATCTTTGCTATCAAATACTGCCATTAATAGGTAACGCGAAACATGAAAACAGCCATTGAGTATTACTTTACCAGCCTTTCTCCCTATGCTTATTTAGGTCACCATGCGTTAACAGCCATTGCGGCAGAGCATCACACCGCCATTGACTACAAGCCGATAAAGCTCGGCAAACTGTTTGCAGAGCGAAGCGTGTTACCAGTAAAGCAACGCCCGCAAGCCAGGCAAGATTACCGTTTAATCGAGTTAGCACGCTGGTCTAAAAAACGCCAATTACCGCTTAACCTTCATCCGGCTTTTTTCCCGGCAGACCCAAGCTTGGCCGACAGATGCACCATTGTGCTACAACAAATGGGACAAGACCCAAGTGAGTTTGTTGTCAATGTACTGGCGGCATGCTGGTCAAAAGATCAAAACATTGCCGATGTTGCACTGATTGCACAGATCCTGGCGTCTATGCAGCTTGATGCTGATAAGGTTATCGAGCAGGCATCATCGAGTGAAATTGAAGCAATATACGAAGCCAATACCACGGCTGCTATTGAAAAAGGTTTGTTGGGTGTGCCGACCTACGTTTATCAAGACGAGCCATTTTGGGGTCAGGATAGACTCGAATTACTTAACGATAAGTTGACCGAGTAAGGCTCATTGGGTGACATCTAACATAAGGTTGCAGTGATAATTTACTGCAACCTTTACCAATACCAATAATATTGAAATTTAAAAAGTAACAGCCAATAGTCATTTGCGGTTTACGTGTCATAATTTGGTTTGGGAGATAATAACGTTACCTATCAATAATCATCAGCTGGTAGCCATTATGGTTGAATATTTTTGCATTAACGCTTAATCACAATTCATTATTTCAACTTTGTAATACCGATTAGAACCGCAATAATACCACCCGCCATTCCCGCCCAGGCTTCAATAGGCGTATCACCACTTATCGCTCGGGTAATTTGAGAGCTCGCAGCATCATAAATATTGTAACCCCACAACGCTAAAAAAATACCCGCAATAACAAGTACAATTCCAATAATTTTATTGTTCACTCTAACTCCAGACTTTAATGAGGCGGCACTAATAATGCCACAGTTGATGACGTTCAATAGACAATGTCGCAATAGATAATGTCGCAATAGATAATGTCGCAATAGATAATGTCGCAATAAATAATGTCGTAATAGATAACGCGAAACTAACGCAACTCATGAGGGCTCTTAATACAAGCTCCCAGACCAATTTCTGAGGTATGAGAGCTTCCATCGAGTTCATTTCTAGCCAAAAGAACAGACATCAGTTAATTTGTCATCGAACTGATTGATTTTTATGCAGATTTATAGCTTAACGTTATTTCTAATCGATTCAATTCGCTCACGGTTAACGCCAAAGTCTGAGTGACCAACACGCGAAGCCGACCTCACCTGAATCATGATTTTACCTGACTCAGCGGGTGGAAAGTAAAACTCAACATCGTCAACAAAGCGCATAATCTGCGAGGTAAATTCAACCCGAATATAATTATCTTCAACCACTACAATATTGGCTTGCTCTGTTGATTTTAAGGCGTGCAATAAGCCTACTTGAGCTTGTTGGGACGTGCCGCTAAATTCAATCGGTTCAATATAATGCTCTTCATCTGCAGTTGCTTGTTGGCTGTTCACGCAATTAGGTGAATCAGGGCAGGGCATAAATTGGCCATCATTAACTCCCAGAGTTGGCACAGTGCCAGAACAACCCATTAATAGCATCATGCTGAGTGACAGTATGGTTATTTGTTTATACATCATCATTATCCTTTAATTATTTTCACGGTGGCCGTAACTTAATACTCGAGTGATTTCCCACTTATTATCTACTTTACGCCAAATCATTACAAAGTCAGCTTTACCTTCGCATTTGTTGGTTTTATTTTGACAAAATACATGCACGCCTTCTGTTATAGCGCCAAAATCTTTAATCGCGTGGGCATTAAACGTCCCTTCAACCAGTTTGCGAATAAAATGCCCACAGGCATTATTTTGCGTATTGGCAATCATGCTATCGCGATCCCATGTCACTCCACCATTATCATGATAAAACTCAACATCCTCTGCAAAAAAGCTCGCATGTCTCTCTAGTTCTTCGGGTTGTTGGCATTGATTAAAGGCATCAAACACTGCGGTATCCAATGATTTCATTTGATCGGTTAGTGTAGCGTCATTTGCCAATATAGGGGCTGAAGCTATTGAGAGTAAGGTTATTAATAACAAACTGACTTTATGCATTGAGTGCCACTCCTTGTGAGCTCATATCGAACGGTAGGCATTTGCTTTTTTACGGTAGTTATATTTTTGTACACTTTCGAATAGCGGTGCTTTTTCAAGATAGTTATTTGTCCTTATGGTGCCTTTTAAGCTGGCTTTTATCGATAAAGGTTTCAACTAGTGATTAAACTTTCCATGCATTAAAAAGTGCAGCACTTGTGCTATCACGATTTTATTTTTCATCATAAACGTGTGAGTCACAGCGATGGCGATATGATCGCTCATGTCATCAAGTAGAGTGCTGGCCACTGAGACTTTGCCATCATTTGGCGTTGGCAAAAGACTTGATAACAATAAATTAAAACTGCGAGTGCCGGCAATAATCCCAACATCAAAATTAGCCGCACCAAGCATGCGAGGTTGATCAACTAAGCGGGTGCCAAGCTGCATACCCGCAGGGCCATTAATGAATTTGAAACCGGGGAGCGTTTTTAAACGGTCTACGACTTCGCTTCCTTTATTTGGAGGCCCAAGCATCACCACTCGACCCAAATTTTCAATCGTGTGTAAATGCAGATACTGCCTAACTAAAATCCCACCCATTGAATGGGTAACAAAGTGAACTTTACTGCCTTTGGGGCACTGTGCAAGCGCGGCAGTAATGGCATCTTCAGCTAATTTTGCAATATGATATTGGGTTGACGGGTATGAAAAATTAATAGTGTGATAGCCAGCCGCATTTAAGGCCAAGGCTAGAGTCGTCATCGAACGATGCGTTCTTGCTAAACCGTGCAGTAAAATAACATATTCATCCTTCGGTGAAGATGATGTATCAATAACAGCCAACGCATTCTCCCTTTGCCATTTCATCGTTTATACCATGTTTATTTAATTTGAGGGTATTCGCGTGGCAGTTATGCATGATTGAAATGTGCCACTTGTGATAAGAGAAATCTAAGGTTAAAACATCTATCTTTCGTCTCAATAAAAAGACCTTATCTTTTGATAAGGCCTTTGTTTTTAGTATGGGGAGCTAATAGCTTCATTGTTTACCGTGTTCTGGCTCTACAAATGGTGAGCTATTTTTTGCTGAGGCCATTACCTAAATATCATCGACACTTGCATCATAAAGGGTAGAGGCTTAATGCAATGGCGTTTAAGTCGTCCAGAATCAGAATCTAACAGCCGCATGATAATGCTAACGATTTTATAGCTCAGCGCGATACAGTGCACCTAACAAATTGCCTGATAAGCTTGTGGGTACAATATTAAATCCAAGGATAAACCAACGTCTGTATAAACGAACATCCCTAAAGTGAAAAGGATGATTGAGCTTTTTTATAAAAATTTTGTTAGCAGACCAAATGTCACTGTTTCCATGCCAAGATTGATTACCTTCACGCAGATCATTTATGAGGGTTAACAATGCTAATTGACTAAACTCTATTTCATACCATGTTTTTTGATAAAAAATGATGAAGTTATAAGTTATGGATAGGTGAAATTGAAAGCAGTCTTCAGATTTTTTTAATAATTTTTAAATGTACGCCAGTATCTTCAATATCAATAACAGTTATAGTATTCAACGTACTGATAACCTTTGTCATCGATTGCCTAAGTTTGATCTCAATCTCTAGTTTTTCCGAGCGTTCAGGAAAAGCATCTTTGTCGATATGTTTTCGCACATCTAGAAGCTCTTCAAAACTGTAGGTCTCGTATTTAGGTTCCATCCAAATCAGCTCTCTAAGATATGTCGTGATTCATTAAGGCAGCCAATTTATTAGTCAATAATAAGCATTGTTACCCCTTCGATTACCAAGGGACTATTAACATGGTTTTGCCCATATTGTGGACAATAATATATCGTTATCTAACCAATGTTTCGCTTTATCTTCTGCATCTAGAATTCATAATGTGCTTAGTATTTTTCTTGCCAAATTGTTTGAGGCAGTTTCAGTATTTCATCTCGTAGCCATTGCCCCGCAGTACCTAAAGTGCGCTGTTCTGTCCAAACAAGGTCGATGCCCTCAAGCTGATCATTTTGTTGAAACGTATAACTGAGCTGAATAAGCTCGCCATTTTCGATAGCATTTGCCACAAGTGATACAGACAGTTCAGCCCAGGCGTTGCCTAAGCGAACAAGGTCGAGGATCAAATGGGGGTCTTCAACATGCCAAACAGATGGGCTTTTTTTCTCATATTGTTGAGTTGTACCCTTTACCGGTTGCGCATGACGAATCACTTGTCGATGTTGCCTCAGATCGCGATAACTTGCTGGATTGGTTTGTGCCAATGGGTGGTTTGGTGCACAAACAGGTATTATTTTTGAGTATCCTACACCCCGGAATTGAAATCCAATAGGGTAGCCTTCCTGTTCTGCAATTAAGCCAATGTCTGTAATTCCTTGGCGCAATTGTACCGCCGAATCGCCAGGGGCGGCGGCACAGATTTTTAGCGCCACACTGGGAAATTTTGTTGTAAATTGTTGCAGTATTGGCATTAGAGGCTTGGCGCTGATCCCTTGCTCTACACAAAGGCAGACTTGTGTTTCGATCCCTTCAGCCATTGCGTTTGCAGTTGCTAGAAATTCATTATTGCCTAACAGAATCCCGCGCGCGTGAGGTAAAAGTGCTTTGCCTTCTAGGGTTAACACCGGATTACGCCCGCTGCGATCAAACAGACTGACACCACAGTCCACTTCCAGATTGGAGATTGCAGTCGATATAGAAGAGTGCGCACGACCGAGTCGACGTGCAGCCGCCGAGAAAGAACCTTCTTCAACAGCATATAAAAATGCTCTTATCGCATCCAAATTCAACATAATTAACCTGTCTGATTTTCCGACAGATACTAACTCGATTTGTCTGAATAAACAAATATAGTCTGTAGAGGAAAAGGCCGAAATCAACGTGTACTCGACTGATTTTGGCCTATCAAAAATATAAAAAATACCAAAAATCACCATCTAAAGAGGTCAGTATATGGATAATCTTGCTTTGAATGACTTGGTTGAACGTCTCAAAACCGTTCCCAGGTTTCCGCTTTTGCAATTGCCGACACCACTGCAGCCACTAAACAATTTTGGCCGCTTGTTAGGTGGTCCAACCCTCTGGATGAAACGCGACGATTTAAGTGGGTTAGAAGGGGGAGGCAATAAATCCCGTAAGCTAGAATTCTTAACCGGTGATGCCCTAAAAAATGGCCATGATATGCTGGTTACTGTGGGTGCTATTCAGTCTAATCATACAAGGCAAACAGCAGCAGCGGCGGCCAAAGCAGGAATGAAATGCGCACTATTGCACTGTGCCTGGACAAAAGATGCAGGGCCGAATTATCGTCATGTTGGAAACATTCTACTCAGCCATATGATGGGGGCCGAGCTATATGTCGACGAAACCCCTAGACCTATTGAAGATCAAGGCCCATTGGCCGCTTTTATGGACCACTTACGCCGTCAAGGGCATAACCCCTATCTTATTCCTGGCGGCGGCTCTGAGCATCGCTATGGTTCTATGGGATACATTAACTGTGCAGTCGAATTGGCTACGCAGATGCAACAAACTGGCGTTACATTTGACTATTTAGTGCATACCACCGGCTCTAGCAGCACGCAGGCGGGTTTAGTCGCAGGCTTTAAAGCGCTTGGCATAACCACACGGATCATAGGCGTTGCCGATGATGGTGAGACAGCCATTAAATCTCGGAGAGTACGTGAGTTGGCAAATGAGGCATTAATCACCCTTGGATTACCCGCCACAGTTGAAGATGCAGATGTTGAAGTGATTGCCTCAAACGATGGTGATTATGGTTATGCAGATGAAGCCATCAAAGATGGCATCCGCTTAATGGCAACTCATGAAGGGTTAATCGCCGATCCCGTTTACGAAGGACGTGCTATTCGTGGCCTGCTCGATTTATCGGCCGCGAAACGCTTCGAACCTGATGCCAATATCTTATTAATGCACCTTGGCGGTTCGCCCGCCATCCATGCTTATGCAGGCCAATTTGGCGATGTTGAGCTAACCCCTTTCAACATATAATAAAGACGAGGAATACCATCGTGACCCAATTAATACTAGATAAAGACACATTGATGGCCAATATTCGGGGCCAATTTGTTAACAGCAAGCAGTTAAAATATCAGCGAAAACTATTAGAATTCACAGATAACTCAGGTGCCTTTTTAGGTGACAATGTGTTCGAGACCAGCTTTTTATTACGCGACCAACAGTCTCCACTGGTTTATGAAGTCTCTGGGCCTTACGACGTTATCAGTAACGAATATGCGACAATCGGACGGATTTATGAAAACGGCCAACGAATCTTTGAATGCGACATAAAAGATCAAATTCAACAACGAACAGCGGCTATGGTTGCATTGTTTTTTGATACTATCAATCATCGACCATCCAAAGTCTTACTGGTTGGGGCTGGCAAATTAGCCACTGAAACTGTTCGATACCTCAAGCACAGCTTTCCTACCTTAAATATGCTCGACTACCATGCCCGCACGCAACGAGCCGATACCTTTGAGGCTGTATGTAATGCGCTAGATATCAGCGCAACTTACCAACCCGTTTTAGATCTTGCTGGATACGACACCATCATTATGGCCACGAATACTACAACATGCTTGATCAACAGCGCGAATATAGACACAGTGCAAAAAGGGGCTGTAATAGCCTCTCTATGCACAACTTCACAGGTCGGTGAGATTACAGGCGAAGTCTATGGCCTTGATAACATCAATGTGGTGTTTGATTACGACTTAACGCGCAGTTTTACGCCAGATATGAAAGCCGCCAACAAAGCAGGGTTTCTCAATAATGTGTCATTACTAACTGATATCCTCAATGATGCACACAAGCCTGATCTGACAAATAAAAAGACCATTTTGAGGATTACAGGAACGCCAATGCAAAATGTGGCAGTGCTTAATATGATGAGAAGCCTAGCGGATTGAAACTTGAAAAATTGAACCCAAAAATGGATCAAGTCGTGTTGAATAGAGCAAGTCATAGTGCTTAGAAAGGTGCTTAGGCTTTATCCTTTAAATCGAGAAAGGTTCATCATTTCTGATGAGGCTTTCTCGATAAATGTGGCAGAGGGATTGTTTGTAATAAAGAGGAACCCGTGGGTTCAAAGTCCTACCTTTCGTCCAAATATATAAAAAGGTGTCACTGCGGTTCACCGCGGGGTGTAAGGCATTTTTATGTAGGATTGAAAATCTACATCGAGCATCGTCGTGAGTGGGTTGATTCACGTATTCTTGAATTAACGACTATCTTTGCTATTGATATCTGTGCCTATGCACTCTTTGTAATAAACTGGGAGTTGTCAATTGCATTTAATCCAAAAATTTAAATAAAGTTGAGATTTATCAATCACTATTCAATTAACGATAAAGCATCTACTTGCGTAATCTTTGCCGTTTTTATTCTTGCAAAGCGCTCATTCGGGTTATCAACAATCAACCATTTATGATGCGTAGTCGCTTTCATTGCTTTGTCATCTTTGGTGACACCTCGCCAAACAAGGTTAACTTCCATTTCGAATTGGTTGTCTCCTATTGCTTTTACCGAAAAATTTTGTGGATAGTGGCTACTTAATTTTAGCTGTGTTGGAACAGTCTGCAACCACATTGCTAGCTGATCGGTTGATTCAATCAGGCCAACCGTTGAAAAGTCGAGTGTAAACTCCGGTGCCAATACCTCCTCGAATGGTAAAACATTGCCATCAAGTTGTTCCATATTTAGCAACCAATAATGCAGCAAAGACAGAACCCGGTTATCGGCATAAGCCGCTTCAAATGGTTTTGGTTCTAGCTGGCTTGTTGGTATCAAATTCAACTCAGTGAATAGTGGCAATAATTCACCTTCGGATTTTTCCAAAAAAGTGCTGTAGTGCACTGAGTAGATGCTTTGTTCACCACTAGGCTGAATGTTTTGATAGATGATATCGGCTTCAAGGTTTAGCCTGCCATCTGCCACCTCGGTTACATTGACGTTTTGAACGTGGTGGGCATTTTTCCAGCCTTTATACATCGCAAGACGATCAGGATAGTTAGCAGATCCTTTCATCTCACCTGCTGCTGATTTAATCAATACATCATCACTGAGAATATCCATTTGATTGTTGATTCTGATGTCAGAGAGTTCGCCCTCATATAGCTGATACCAACGATAATACTGCGTCAACGCGGCATGAGTGTTTTTGGTTGATTTGATCATGTTGGCTTTCTACTTTGTATAAATTCTAAAATGGATTGTGCAACTTCATCTGGTACTTCAAGTTGCGGTGAATGGCCTGCTTTTTCAATGATTTTGAGCGTTGCCATAGGAATATTGTCTGCGTAGTACTGGGCTGCACTCATCTTAACGACTTGATCATACTTACCTTGCAAAACAAGGGTCGGCGCCTGGATTAACTGCACTTGATCCTTTAAGTTAAAATACTCACCGTTGGTGATGTCTTTGACTAGCTTATTATCTACAAAGTCTTTGCTAGCATTTATCTGTTCGCGCATCAGATTTCTGACGGATCCGGGAATGGCCGGTGTTTTATAAAAAACGCGGTCCATAACGGCTTGAAGCTCTTCATCGCTATCAATCGTTTTACCAAAGCCGGTGTAAACGACGTGGTCATCAAGCTTAAGGCCTGCTGCATCTAATAAAACCAACGAGTTAACGCTTTGCGGAAATTTAATGGCAAACGCAGCAACCGTATGGCCGCCCATCGAGTTACCAACTAAGTGAACACGTTCTAGGCCGAGCTTGGTTAAGAAAGCTTTCAGGAAATCCGCTTGGCTATCAATTGAATAATTGCGGTTAGGGTCGCGCTCATTTTCACCATGGCCTAGCAGATCAGGCAAAATCAGATTGTATTGTTCGGACAGCTTTGCGGCAGACTGCAAGAAGCTATTCTTGTCATCTCCCATGCCATGAACTAGCACCATAGTGTCGGCTTTGTCAGGTGTTTTACTGGCGAAGTAATGCACCTTATAGCCATTGAGGTCAATCGTTTTAGCTTCAAGGTTTGCAGCACTTGAGAATTGTTTATAGGTGACATCCAGCATCACCTGAGGGAAAAAGGTATACACCACACCACCTGCCACTATCAGTAGCAGAATGAGTGAAAATGTGTACGTTATAAATTTTTTCATCGTAAATCTACCTTGATTGTTGAATATTCATTCATTGAGCATAAGTTTACAGTTTATCACAAAAGTGTCAACCGCTCGGTTTCATTATTGACTTATAGTGTTTTTGCTGTGATCATTCACAACATGATTATAAAAACTGAAAATAAAATGATCGAGGTGTTAAAAACCTTTGCTCATAATGGATATCAAAAAACCTCAATGGCCAAGCTTGGGGACGCCTTTTGCATTTCCAGACAAGCGTTATATAAACGTTTCCGCAGCAAGGAATTAGTGCTTGATTGGCTGGTCTGTGAAATTAATGCTTATGCATTGTCTGGAATGAAGCAAGCACTCGCTGATGGATCAAAGACGATGACGGAGCGAATAGTATTGGGTTTCGATTGCTGGACGGGCCGCTATGTTGATACCTTGCGCAGTTCACCACATTCAGCGGAAATTATGGAATTAGGCATTATCGTTGCGAGGAATATTGCAGGAGACGGCCCTACCGTTGCTGAAAAAATACGATTATTGATTGCCAGAGAACTGGTTATTGAAGGTATTGTGGTTGATTTAGCTGAGGGTGAGCGCTTTGCATTCGTTATGTATATGGCATCAAAAGGGCTTACCTTGTCAGTTCCTGATAGGAATTCATATTTAGAAAAGATTACCGAGATGGTTCAAACGGTTATTCGTAGTTAAGAAAAGTTTAGCGAGACCCCATAGTTAACATTAGATCAGCTTTCTATCCGCAAGATTCAACAGTAAAGCCTCATCAGAAATGATGGGGCTTTTTGCATCTGCTCGTACAGGATTTAATCGCAAATATTTGTATTAATAATAATGCGTAAAATAAAACCTTAAGGCGTATTAACCGTGACACCCATAGTTAATCTGTAATTTATAATGATACTTTTTCGTATTGGTCTTGGATCTTGAGAATGGATAGCTTGCATGTAATGCGGGGTTTAAATCTCTATTTTTCGTCTAAGCAAAAGGCCTTAGGTTTGTCGATCTGGCATTTTGCATTTGGTCTTAATTCTTGAAGAGGGATAGCTTGCTTGTAATAAGGAGGATCCCTTGAGCTCAAAGTCCTATTTTTCGCCCAATAAAAAGGCTCATCATTTCTGATGAGCCTTTTTATTTGAATGTGGCGGAGGGATAGGGATTTGAACCCTAGAACGGGATAAACCGTTGCCGGTTTTCAAGACCGGTGCATTCGACCACTCTGCCATCCCTCCGAACGCGGTGAATAATAAGGGTATTCACGAAAATGTAAAGCCTTGAAGTGTGCGATGGCGCAACAAATGTGCAATATCGCTCAAAAAGGGCTGCGTTTGGGTGATTTTTGCTCTTTTTATTCTTTCAATGCGTTTTAGCGTGTTGTCTCTATCGCCGTTTTGCTTTGCTGCGTTCCGTTGTGCTTGTTAGCAATCTCTACTGCCAAATATGTTCAGCAGTAGAGGTTGTGACAACAATATAGTGCTTAGTGCACTAAACCACGACGCTTTAATAGCGCGTCTGTTGAGGGTTTTTTACCGGCAAAGTCGATGTAGCTTTGCATTAGATCCTGGCTGTTACCTTTTGACAATACGGTGTCGCGGTATTTTTGGCCGTTCTCTTGGGTTAATCCACCGTTCGCCATCATGTGGGCAAACGCGTCTGCGGCAAACACTTCGGTCCACAGGTAGGCATAGTAACCAGCAGAGTAACCGCCGCCGAAGCTGTGGCTAAAGTAGGTGGTTTTATAACGCGGTGCGATTGGGCTGTAGTCTAAACCATGTTTTGCCAGTGCTTGTTTTTCAAAGGTAGCAACATCGGTAATTTCAGTGCCAGCAGGAATTGAGTGCCATTCCATATCAAGCAGTGCAGCTGCTAAGTATTCAACGGTGCCAAACCCCTGGTTAAAGGTGTGCGCTTTTAATACTTTAGCCAGTAACTCGGCAGGAATAGGCTCGCCTGTTTGGTAGTGCTTAGCATAGTTCGCTAGCACGGCAGGGTCGATACTCCAGTCTTCGTTTGCTTGTGATGGAAACTCAACAAAGTCACGAGCGGTTAAGGTCCCAGCTAGGCTTGGGTAGTTAACTTGTGAATATAAGCCGTGAATCGCGTGGCCAAACTCGTGGAATAACGTGCTCACTTCGTCAAAGGTTAACAGCGTTGGCTGACCTTCAGCAGGTTTTGGCACGTTAAGCGCGTTATACACGACTGGTTTGGTGTTTTTTAAGAATGACTGGCTAACAAATTCATCCATCCATGCACCGCCACGTTTACCCTGACGCGCGTACATATCAAGATAGAACAAGCCTAGTGAGCTGCCGTCTTTGTTAAATATTTCATAAGCGGTAACGTCTTTGTGCCATACAGGTAAGTCGTTACGCGACTTAAAGGTGATGCCGTACAGTTTTTCCATCGCGAAGAATAGGCCGTCGTTTAGTACGGTATTCATTTCAAAGTATGGCTTAACTTGACTGTCGTCTAGGTCATATTTTGCAGCGCGAACTTTTTCGGCGTAGTAAGCCCAGTCCCATGCTTCAAGGGTAAAGTCTTTACCGTCTTTAACGATTTCGGCTTGAATATCAGCGGCTTCAATTTTGGCTTTAACTAAAGCTTTAGGTGCTAAGTCATCTAAAATGCCATAAACCGCTTCTGGGTTTTGCGCCATTTGGTCGCCTGTAGAGTAAGCGGCCCAGGTTGGGTAACCTAATAGTTTGGCTTTTTGTGCACGCAGTTGGGCGATTTTGATGTTAAGCGGGCTGTTGGTGTCCATTGCGCGATAAGCTGAAGTTTCCCAAAGCTGTTTACGTAAGTCGCGGTTTTTAAGGCTAGACAGTAACGGTTGGGTGGTGGTGTTAACCAGAGTAATCATGTAACCGGTTTTGCCTGCCGCTTTTGCTGCTGCCGCTAATGATGCGATGTCATTGTCTGACAAGCCGTCGAGCATGGCTTTGTCTTCAACCACAATCACGTCATCTTTAAATGACTTTAAAACGTTTTGTGAGAAGCTGGTTTCAAGCTTAGCAAGCTCGCCGTTTAGTTCACGCATTTGGGCTTTGTCTTCTGCTGACAATTCAGCACCTGCGCGCACAAAGCGTTCGTAATAGACGTCTACTAAACGTAAGTCTTCGCCTGTTAATGTGGCTTTGTTTTTGTAAATGGCTTGAATGCGGGCAAACAGCTTTTCATCGAGGTAGATGTTGTCCATGTGTGCGGTCAACTGAGGCACAACTTGCTCTTCAACACTAATGAAGTTGTCGTCTGAAATTAACCCTGTAAGGTTAAAAAACACGCGCTGAGTGCGGTCTAATATCGCGCCGGTTTTTTCAAGTGCCACAACGGTGTTCTCGAACGTTGGTGCGTCAGCGTTGTTAGTAATGGCTGCGATTTCAGCTTTGTGCTCTTTCATACCTTGTTCAAAGGCAGGTAGATAGTCAGCTGCATTAAATTTGTCAAACTGCGGCGCCATGTATTGTAATGGGCTTGCGACTAACAGCGCGTTTTCGGCGGTTGCAGGTGCTTTGGTCGTTGTTGTTGGTGCTTCTGCTGTGGTTTTGCTAGTCATTGCGGTGTCTGCTGTTGGTTCTGAACACGCACTAAGCATCAATGCCGCACTTACGGCAGTGGTAATAAGAGTTTTACGCATTAATATATCCTTGGGCACGGCCCGATTGTAGTGCTTTTATGCCTATTTCAAATGTGGTAAATACCGCAAAATAGTGACCATAAAAACGAAAGTAAATACCTTGATACAATACCAAGCCTACGGCTGTAGGCATAGGGTAATGCGATTAACGAAGATTAATTTTTGTAACCAAACTTACCAAGGGTGATATTTGTTGGGTTTTAGTGCTGTTTATGGTGAATTCTAGTGGCTATTTGTGAGTTTTCACGTAGTTTAAAAGAGAGAAAAAGCATGATGAGGGCGTTAGATGAAAGCTGGTAAGCATGATACACAATTGCTCAAGCTCGCGATGGAGATTGGGATGGGTTACGCACAAAAACGTGGCTTTGACGATTTTGGTAAAGGTATTTCGCCTAAAGACAAAGTGGAATGTATTTATCGATTATTAGTGCAAGATAAGCTAATACAACCGCTTGCCGAAGATAAAGACGACGGCCCCAACCGTAAACATAAATTGATATTGTGGATTAGTAAGCAGTTACCGAAAGAACATGAATTATTGAATTAACATGACTTGATGATGTTTAAAAAAGCCCAGGTGAAATACTATTTCATCTGGGCTTTTTTTGGTTGATACGCTTAAAGCTTGATTTGATTAATCAGAATAACTGCCTTAGCGCGATTCAATTTCAACAATTTTTAAGCTGATGAGCTTTTGCTGCCATTGTTGTTGATTAATTCCTTCTACCCATAACACTGGCGATTGGCGGTGTTGGCCTTTACGTAAATACGTTTCTGGCATGCGGACAATGGCTTCCCAGGCTTCTAGGGTTTCGGTTTTGATTAAACCACCCTGATCGTTAAAGAAACTGGCCTCGACATTCACCACGATGACATGTTCGCCACTGGTGCTGTCAAAATCAAATACTAAACCTAATTCGTTATCTTTCCATTGAGTGTTTGCAAGGGTGATTGTAATGCCATCTCTTGCCGTGCGGCCCATTAATTCAGGTTGTGCCATCGCACTGGCGGTTAAACGCGTGGTAGCCATTGGCGTCACCGTCGTTACGACCGCAGGCTTGGCGTTTGTGGTATCGACAGCCATTTTAGCATCAGCAGTATTCACCGCACTGGTTGCTTGCGCAGCGAGTGCAGTAGTGGCAACTGGCACTGTGGGTGTCTGAATTGCCGCTGCAGGTTGCGCCACGGTTTCGGTAATAATGTATTCCCAGGTGAAGTCGTCTTTTAGGCGGACATTAGTGCCGTTTTCTAAGGTGATCACCGCAACATCGGCAGCCATTGCCGCTGGGGCAAGTAATAAGAAGAGGGCTGATGCAATCGCATTAAGTTTGGTTTTCATCTATTCATCCTGATTTATGAGTCGTTAATGAGGTAATTCTACGTTTATTTAAGGGGTAACAGGAAAATATTTTAAGGTGAGTTATAAGCCAAATTTAAGGTTCGTGGCCGCAGTAAATATCAACAAAGACGGGTTATGGCTCATCAAAAAATGTATAACAGCGAGTCGTTTTTCTGGTTTATATCAGTAAATGCTTAAGGTGATTTGGCTCATAAAACGCAACATTGGCCCTAAAAACGGGTTTCGATTTACAGAGTAAAGAGTAAACTCATCCTTAACATGTAAAATTTATACATGAATAAATAATATTTGAGGAGTAGAGTTATGTTTTGTGTGCAATGTGAGCAAACCATTAGAACACCAGAAGGCAATGGCTGTAGTTACTCGCAAGGTATGTGCGGCAAGCTAGCGTCGACGTCTGATATTCAAGATTTATTAATCTATATGCTACAAGGCGTGTCGGCTTATGCTGTTAAAGCGCGTGAGTTTGGCATTGTAGATAACGACATTGACACTTTTGTGCCTAAAGCCTTTTTTGCCACGTTAACTAACGTAAACTTCGACGATGAACGCTTAATTGATTATGCCTACCAGGCACAGACGTATCGCGACCAATTAAAAGCGGCTTACATTGCTGCTTGTAAAAGCAAAGGCGTTGAACCAGAAATGGTGAGTGGCCAAGGTGAACTATTACTGGCGACATCAAAACCTGAAATTTTAGCTCAAGCACCCATTGCACTGCTTAATCGTGGTGACGTAAATGAAGACATTTTAGGCTTACGTTTATTATGCCTATATGGCTTAAAAGGCGCTGCGGCTTATATGGAGCATGCTCGCGTATTAGATCAAACTGATGTTGATGTGGCTGCTGAGTTCCATAAAATTATGGCATTTTTAGGCGAAGACTCTGTTGATGCAGACAAGTTATTTGCGACTGCAATGGAAATTGGCCAACTAAACTACCGCATTATGGCGATGTTAGATTTAGGCGAAACCACCTCTTTTGGCCATCCAGAGCCAACACAAGTGAATACCAAATCTGTTAAAGGTAAAGCGATTTTAGTGTCTGGTCACGACATGAAAGACTTAGAGCTTATTCTTGAGCAAACCGCAGGCAAGGGCATTAATGTCTTTACTCACGGCGAAATGTTACCAGCACTTGCTTACCCAGCATTTAAAAAATACTCGCATTTAGTCGGTAACTACGGCGGCGCTTGGCAAAATCAGCAAAAAGAATTTGCCACTTTCCCTGGTGCAGTTGTGATGACTTCAAACTGTATTATCGACCCTACAGTCGGCGAATATTCTGACCGTATTTATACCCGTAGTATCGTAGGTTGGCCTGGTGTGACTCACGTTGAAGGTGATGATTTCAGCGAAGTGATTAACAAAGCCCTTGAACTTGAAGGTTTTGCTTATGACGAAATTCCACACATGATCACCATCGGTTTTGCCCGTAATGCCTTAATGGCAGCGGCACCAACCGTAGTTGAAAACGTTAAGAATGGTTCTATTAAGCACTTCTTCTTAATTGGCGGTTGTGATGGCGACAAGTTAGAGCGTAATTACTTTACCGATTTAGCTAAATCAGTGCCTGACGATTCAATTATTTTGACCTTAGGTTGCGGTAAGTACAAATTCAATAAATTAGACTTTGGTGACATCAATGGCATACCACGCTTATTAGATGTGGGCCAATGTAACGATGCTTATTCTGCTATCCAGTTAGCCTTAGCATTAAAAGATATTTTTGAGTGTGACCTTAACGATTTACCGTTGAGCCTAGTGTTGTCGTGGTTTGAGCAAAAAGCCATTGTAGTGTTGTTAACTCTGTTATCGCTAGGTGTGAAAAACATCCGTACAGGGCCTACTGCGCCAGCATTTTTATCTGACAATCTAATGACTATTTTAGAGCAGCAGTTTGGTTTACGTGGCACTACTGATGTTGCGTCAGACTTAAAAGCGATGATGAAAGTGGCGTAATTCGCCCTAAAAATCGTGCATTTATGTTACACGTATTTGCACGATAACGATTACAGGCGATATGAGAAGTTCATATCGCGCTCGGTATTTTTTACTGCGTTAAAGGTGTCAAAATGAGTAGTGCTCCCTCAATTGGTTTTTCATTTTCACAAGCGCTTTCTGCCCAAGCGGCAAAAAAGGTGACTCCTGTTATCGATACCCCTGTTTTCAAGACCTCGCCTACGGTGCAACCGCCTGTATTGACAGGCTCGAAGGCACTTTGGGCTGCTGAAAACTGGCAACGAGGAGAAGTGCAACTTCGCTGTATTGAAAAGTGGAATGAAACCCATGATGTGGTGAGCTTTCGATTTCAAGGACTGACACCGGTTAAGTTTAATTTTAAACCGGGACAGTTTATTACCTTTAAACTCGACATTAATGGCGACAAAGTTTATCGCAGTTACACTATTTCATCGTCACCTTCACGACCATTTTCGTTAGTGGTTACCGTTAAAAAAATCGTTGGTGGTTTGGTGTCTAATTACTTAACAGAGTCGCTCAATGTTGGCGATGATGTGACGGTAACGGGCCCAGATGGCATATTTAACTTGATCGACATTGAAGCCGATAAGTACTTATTGTTAAGTGCCGGTTGTGGTGTTACGCCAATGCATTCTATGTCGCGCTGGTTGTGCGATACCACGACCGACAGCGATATTGCTTTTGTACACAGCGCCAAAACGGTTCATGACATTATGTTTGCCGATTCGATGGCGTCAATGGCATCTCGAAGCCCGAGTTTTAATCTTAATTATGTACTTGAGTCCGACAGTAATAAGCAAGATTTAACCGCTAAACATACCTCTACAGGTTGCGAAGGTGGTCGCTTAAGCTTAGAAACCTTAGTCAAGTTAGTACCCGATTATCAACAACGTACTGTATTTGTGTGCGGACCTGAGCCCTATATGGCTGCGGTAAAATTAATGCTTGAAACCGCCGAATTTGATATGAGTCAGTTTAATCAAGAAAGCTTTGGCGCAAGTAGCGCTCTAGGCTTAAAAGCGGCGTTAGACAGTAATCCATCAACTGAACGGTTTATGTTGAGTATTGGTGATAAGCAGGTTGAATTAAGCGGCGATCAAAGCTTACTTGACGGCATAGAGTCTGCAAAATTACCGATGATAGCGGCTTGCCGAACGGGCGTATGTGGTGCATGTAAATGTCAGGTTGTGTCAGGCACTACTGTGTCGTCTAGCAAGATGGCATTAACCGCTGAAGAAATTGCTGCAGGTTTTGTATTGGCGTGCTCGACTAAAATGACCTCGAATGTGCAGCTCAAAATGTAACGACTTGTTCGCCATCGTTAACGTTAAATGAATACTAAAAATCCCTTAATAGTGGCTCTATTAAGGGATTTTTATTTGGGTTAGCTGTTATCCGCAGAACCACCAGTTTTGAGTGAAATAGCATACCGATTAAAGGTAAATTCGCCTTCTTGATACTGCGAGTGATAAACCATCCCAAGCTTAGTGACGACATTAATTGAACCTGTGTTCGCGTCCGCCACATCGGCATAAACAATGTCTAAATCCATGTGTGCTTTAGCATAATCAATACATGCCTGATTGGCTTCAGTGGCTAAACCCATACCCCAGTAATCTGGATGTAAACGATAGCCAATATCGACGGCATTAATACGAGTTTCATTTTTAAAACCGCAAAAGCCAATCACAGTATTGGTGTCTTTAATGACTACCGCCCAACGGCCAAAACCATACTGTTGATATTCCACCAGCCAAATATTGCGGATGATGTTTTCGGCATCCGTTAATGTGGTGCACACGCCAGCATCGCCGGTATATCGATTCACTTGCTCTGGGGTATTAAAGTGCAACACCGCGGGGGCATCTTCAAGGGTGAACTCTCGGATAATGAGTCTGGGTGTTTCGGTAATCATTTTCATTGGCTTCCCTTATTTTTATTATGCATTGGCAATGATGTCGCTCAAACGTCTTACCACCTAGCGTGAGCTTGTGATAGGTTAACATACTCAATTCCCGACATTTAAGAATAATAATATGACCCGCCTACGTCTTGCTTACCCCATATTAGCGCTTGCACTTACTGCTTCGTCACTGTCATTGAATGCTGTGGCGAATACCAAGCTAGATCAATCAGTAGCTCAAGCCTTACCTAAGCTGGAAAAGCTTTACCTGCATTTACACCAGCATCCTGAGTTGTCGTACCAAGAAAAAGCCACCAGCGAGCGTATGGCCACAGAGCTTAAGCAGCTTGGGTTTGAAGTAACGTCTAATTTTGGCGGTTATGGTGTGGTCGGCATATTGCAAAATGGAGAAGGGCCGGTAGTGATGATCCGCGCTGACATTGACGGCTTACCGATTATTGAACAAACCGGAAAGGATTACGCCTCAACCGTCACCACGGTCGATGCAAATAATAATACAGTGGGTATTATGCATGGCTGTGGTCACGATATTCATATGACCAGCCTTATTGGTACGGCTGAGCAATTGGTAAAACATAAAGCCGATTGGCAGGGCACATTAATGATGGTGGCCCAACCCGCAGAAGAGGTGGGTGGCGGCGCCAAAGCCATGCTAAAACAGGGGCTATTTAGTCAATTCCCCACGCCAGACAGCATCATTGGTTTGCATGTGAGTGCGTCCATTCCTGCCGGCAAAGTCGGTACTGTGAGCGGTTATGCATTGGCGAATGTCGACTCGGTTGATATTACCATTAAAGGCAAGGGCGGCCATGGCGCTTATCCGCATGCCACTGTTGACCCCGTGGTACTTGCTGCGCGCACTGTGTTGGCATTACAAACCATAGTAAGCCGTGAAGTGTCGCCGTTAGAGCCTAATGTCATCACGGTGGGCTCAATTCATGGCGGCTCAAAGCACAATATTATTTCAGATGAAGTAAAGCTTCAGCTCACCTTGCGCTCATATAACCCTGAGGTGCGCGAACAACAAATTGCGGCTATTAAACGTATCACCGCGGGTATTGCGATGAGTGCTGGCTTGCCTGATGAGTTAGCGCCAGTAGTGTATGTGCATGACGATGAAACTATTCCATCAACGTACAACGACCCAACGCTCGCCGCTAAGGTAAAAGCCAGTATTGAAGCAGAGCTTGGCAGTGACAATGTGCTTATTGCGCCACCGGTGATGGCAGGTGAAGACTTTGGTTTGTATGGTCTCACCCCTGAAAAACGCCCGATTACGATCTTTTGGCTTGGCGGCGTTGATCCTAAGCAATATCAGGCCAGTGTTGACTCGGGCAATGCGCTACCATCTTTGCATTCAAGTCAATTTGCACCTGATTACAAATTAACTATTCGCACCGGTGTTCGTGCTATGACGCATACTGCGATGGATTTATTTAACCTGAGTTCGGA
The DNA here is from genome assembly GCF_050849305.1 of Shewanella sp. MF05960. NCBI lineage: Bacteria > Pseudomonadati > Pseudomonadota > Gammaproteobacteria > Alteromonadales > Shewanellaceae > Shewanella > Shewanella sp. MF05960. The sequence continues at coordinate 217,129 of NZ_JBOZPS010000007.1, forward strand.
ATAAGGGATGAATTTATACTATTTAAAATCAACATGTTACCACTCCTCACTTTCAAGCTTGTCATTTGTTCAGCTAACAAGGCGAATTGACGCGTCAATAGCTAGCCTATTGTAAGTCGATTCAACGCAGTTAGCAGGGCAAAGGACTGTTTGAAAGGCGTTTATTATCCCTAGCTCAGGTTATTTAATCAAACGGCACAATAAACTCAAACTAGACAGTCACAATAGCGGCTATAATGGCCGCTATTGTTGTGTTTAACCTTGTGGGCATTTTATGATTATTTTTAGCACCAACCTTGGCGATTTTACCGTTGAATTGGAAATGGAACGCGCGCCAGTGTCATCGAAGAACTTTTTAAAGTATTGCCAGGATGGCTTTTATGAAGGCACGATATTTCATCGGGTAATTAAAGGTTTTATGGTGCAGGGCGGTGGCTTAACCGCCAAAATGAAAGAAAAGCCAACCCGCGACCCGATTGCCAATGAAGCCAACAAAGGCTTAAAAAATGTGATCGGTACTTTAGCGATGGCGCGTACAGATGCACCGCATTCAGCGACAGGGCAGTTTTTTATTAATGTGGCTAACAATGACTTTTTAGACCATACAGGCACCACTAATGCCGGTTGGGGTTATGCGGTATTTGCCAAAGTGACTGCGGGTATGGACGTTATTCAGCAAATGGAACGTGTAAAAACCACCACGGTAGCAGGGCATGAAGATGTACCGCGTGAGCCAATAGTGGTTGAGAAAGTGACCATTGTTGATGAGCCAACGGTTGCTTAACTGGCTATTATACCAATTCCACTAATTATCTGGTCATTCAGCGGGAATTCTGTGCCTTCTAGGCAAGTAATAGGATTGAAGACATAGTTGCTCTACGTCAAAATGCTATTAAGCAGCATAGAAGGCACAGAAACCCGCCTTGCAGGAGACACTCAGACCGTTCATTTCTTTGTTGCATTGCCTTAAAAGGGAATAACCATTATTTCAACAATGCGCCTCAAACTGAACAATCTGAGTGACTCTGATTGGCCACATAATTAATGGAAATGGTATTAGATTGTCATTTTAGAAATGATTATTTATGTGGTTTTTCTAGCCCAATAAAAAAGGTTCGACAGTGATGTCGAACCTTTTTTTGTCTGCACTTAAGCGGTAAAACCCAAGCGATAAAACCTAGGCGATATCACTTAAGATGCCATTACTCATAAACATTAAAGTGAGTAACGGATACCAATGGCGACACCGTCATCTTCAGACAGCTCCATTCTTGCTTGTTGATCTTTGTCGGCGCTGGTGAAATCGCTGTAATCACGACGAGCTTCTAGGTAAACAACGGTATTAACGTCAAATACATAGTGCAAACCCATTACCACAAATTGACGCTTAAATTCGTCTTCAGGATCGGCATTGTAGTTAGGCTGAATCACGTAGTCTTTACCCGCATCAAGGATGTTGTAAGACACAAAGGTACGGATATTATTATCAAACATATATGAGAATAACGACTCAACACCCACAGCTTTATCAATTAAACGGCCAATATTATCGGTGTCGTGGTTTTCGTTGTGGTTAATGTTCGCTGCAGCGTATAAACCATGTTGGTCGAAGTTACCCCAGGTAACCCCCATACCGTAAATGATGTCTTCTGCTGTAGAAGTGTTGCCGTTTCCAAACGTCACATCAAATTCGCCACGGTTTACACCCGCAGTGAATACTAATTTGTCTGTTGCCTGGTAAGTTAATGCGCCACCGTAGGTATAGTTGTATTCAACTTTTTGCGCCTCAACTGCACCAGAAGTCCATAAATCTATACAAGCGTCTTCGGTAATATCTTCAATGTCACAGGTATAAAACTCGCTGTTTTTTAACTGTACTTGTACTGCAAAGCTTACGTCGCCAAAGCTGTTGCGGTATTGCACGGTTTTGTCACCGCGGCCGACACCATTTACTGCGCCGTCGTCTTTGTTATAGGTGTAAACACCTGCTGTATTACCGTCCCATACAAAACCATAGTTAGTGTTGTATACCACGTCATACCAAGCACCCCATTGCTTGCCAATAGTGAGGCTGCCGTATTCGTCGTGTGACAAACCAGCGTAACCTAAACGGTTATAAAAAAACTCTTCTTGAATGGACTCAAAACGATTGTTGTAAACAATGTCTGTGCTACCAACAGGATTAACGCCCCATTCTAATTTTGCATAGGCTTTCCAACCATCATGCAATTGACGTTCAAAACCAAAATTAATACGAGATGCACCGTTAACCACTTCCGTTTCACCTTGAGTGTTGATCACGCGAGCATCAACAAAACCACCAATTTGAACGGCGTTAACGTCGTCTTTAAAAATTTCTGTTGCCGAAACTGAAGGCGCAATCAGAACGCTTGAAATTAATGCAGCAACTAAAGTCTTTTTCATTTTAATCTCTTGTCTTGTTGTTTGAGTAAGCACAGTTTAGTCCATTAACTCATCTATCCATTGAGGCGATGCAGAGTAGCAAACACATTAAGTTTTCTCAAAGTGAAATATGCTCAAAAAGAGCGATATTGCTCATAAAAATTAATCATCAATGACTTAGTATAAATCCGTGTTAACAAGTGGTTAACGCATGAGGTTAGTTGTTAACTTGTGGTTAATTATGCATTTAATGTGATTTTTTATTTTGGTGTGGTTACGATCACTTTTTGGGTGTTTCTTTGACCTAGATCGCTATTTTATTCTGCAAATGGCATAGGCTTAACTTAAGGGCTTTGTTTAAAACGTAAATTGAGAGGAGTGACATTATGCAAATGACATTGCAGTTTTTCGGTGCGACTGAAGAGGTTACCGGTTCATGCCACTTACTTACGGTTGGTGGTCAGCAAGTGTTGCTTGATTGCGGACTTATTCAAGGCGGTAAAGCGGATGAATTACGTAATCATGATCCCTTTCCATTCCAAGCAGAGCAAATTCACGCGGTGGTGTTAAGCCATGCCCATATTGATCATTCAGGACGGCTCGCCTATTTGGTCAAGCAAGGTTATAGCGGCCCCATTTACACTCAACGGGCGACGGCACAATTATGCGACATTATGTTGCGCGACGCTGCGATGCTACAAGAGCGTGATACAGAAAGGACCAATAAAAAGCGTGCTAAGCACGATTTAGAAGAGCTCGAGCCATTGTTTACGGAAGAAGATGTCGAGCAGGTGTTAACCCAGTTTGTGGTTCTTGATTATGGTCAGCGAGTAAAGGTGGCAGACGAAATAGAAGTCTGTTTATCTGATGCGGGGCATATTTTGGGTTCTGCTGTGGTTGAGTTGTGGCTAGGGCAACAACCCGAACAGAAAAAATTGGTGTTTAGCGGTGACTTAGGCCGTGCAGGTATGCCTATTTTGGATGACCCCACCTTTATCGATAAAGCTGATTTAGTGTTGATGGAAAGCACTTACGGCAACCGTTTACACCGCAGCTGGCAAGACACTCTGGTTGAGCTTAAATCCATTTTTAAAACGACCATTAGTGAAAGTCGCGGTAATATTTTAATTCCAGCATTTTCAGTCGGCCGAGCACAAGAGTTGCTGTATCTATTCCATTTGTATGCCAAAGAATGGGATTTATCGCGCTGGCGTATTTGCTTAGACAGCCCAATGGCGATTAAAGCCACACAAGTTTACGTGAACAATTACCCGTTAATGGACGAAGACTTTAAGCGCTTTACGCGTTTATCTCCTGGCAAGCATCCGTTGTTGTCTTGTGCGGAATTTATCAGCAGCACCGAGGAATCTATTGAGCTTAACGACATACACGAAGGGTTAATAGTGATAGCGGGAAGCGGCATGTGTAATGGTGGCCGTATTCGTAACCACTTTGTGCATAATTTATGGCGTAAAGAAGCCGACATTATTATTTGTGGTTATCAGGCATTAGGCACCCCAGGGCGCTTATTGGTGGATGGCGCAGAAGAGCTGACCATTCATGGCCAAAGTGTCAAAGTGGCTGCGCGTATTCACACCGTCGGCGGTTTGTCTGCCCATGCAGACCAAGCTGAGTTGCTGCGTTGGTATCATCACTTTGAAGACTCACCCGCCATTATTCTGGTACATGGTGAGCCCGAAGCACAGCAAGTGTTAATACAAGCGCTTAATCAAGATGAAGCCACTAAGCCGAAAAGCAGTGCGATTGCTAAGCGCGGAGATTGTTTGGATTTAACCGCCTTGCCTAAGTTTGTTTGGCTTAATGGTGCCAGCGAATAATCACAAGTTTAAAACGAAAAGAGATAATGGATGCTTAGCCTGCTGGCTAGGCATCAATTTCGTGTTGCAGCTTTTCAATGTCGTCTAAAATCCGCATAAATTTTTGTCCAAAGTCAGTGACTTCGTATTCGACTCGAGGTGGGATTTCGGGATAGTTAATTTTATTCAAAATCCCAAATTCAATGTTTTTCTTCAGGCATTGATTAAGCACTTTGGTGCTGAGCCCATCAACCGATTTAACCATCTCACCGGGACGATTAATGTTATTGGCGAGCAACTGATACACAGTTAACGACCATTTGCAGCCGTAAATCGTTTCGACCATTCTGGCTGATTTTTCTGGGGCAGACTTTCGCGGAAATAATTTTTCTTTTGTATTCATCAATATGTACCTAAAAGTACCTATGGAACTAAATTGTACTTACTATTCAAATGGATAGTTTCTCAATAAGCTTATCACACTTATTCGTAACTTAGGTGTCAACAAATGACAGCATTCACTCAAACAACAGCATTAATTATTGGCGGTACCAGTGGCATTGGTTTTGAAACCGCTAAGCAATTAATCTCCCAAGGCAGTGCCACAATTATTGTCGGCAACAACCCTCAAAAGCTTGACGCCGCAGTTGAGCAGTTATCAGCACTTGGCAGTGTGAGTGGTGTTCAAGCTAACTTATACAACGCACAAGATTTACAGCGCGTGGTTGATATGATTGATGCGCTGGACAGTAAAATAGATTATTTGGTTAATGCGGCAGGTTATTTCAACCCTAAGCCATTTTTAGAGCATCAACTGAGTGACTACGACATTTACATGGAGCTTAACAAAGCGATATTTGTGATTTCGCAAGCTGTTGCTAGAAATATGGTTAAGTTTGGCGGTGGCAGTATTGTTAATATTGGCTCTATGTGGGGCAAGCAAGCCATTAAAGCGACTCCGTCGAGTGCTTATTCTATGGCAAAAGCCGGTTTACATGCACTGACTCAACATATGGCGATGGAATTAGCAGAGCATAATATCCGCGTGAACGCTGTGTCGCCAGCGGTAGTGATTACCCCAATTTATGAAGCCTTCATTGAGCCAAAAGATGTTGAAAGCGCATTGGCGGGCTTTAATGGATTCCACCCTATTGGCCGCATTGGTACACCTGCTGATGTCGCAAACAGCGTAACGTTTTTATTGTCTCCACAAGCGGGCTGGGTGACTGGCGCAATTTGGGATGTTGATGGCGGCGTAATGGCAGGCCGTAATTAAGATCAACAGGCCCTAGTAAGCTTATTTTTGTAATGACTGTAAGCCCTTAAATTATTGATGATTTAAGGGCTTGTGTCTTTTTAATCTGATTTAAATCTATTTACTCTTTTGTTCTGGCTTGGCTGCACGTTAAGCTATGCATAATTCTGTAGTGTGAAATGTGCGAGTAACAAAATGAAGTTAGTTAAAATAGATAAAAGCCAATACCGTTCAGTTAACAATCAGGTGCAGATTGGCTTAGTGGTTACTCTGGCCATTTTGTCGTTAGTGTTTGGTCAGTTGATGATTTATTTCTTTGGCGTTAAGCCGTTACCTGGCGCAGAGTCTTCGGGGAATTTTCATCTTAATTTTACTGGCGTCATTTTAGCGTTAATGGTTTGCAGTTTATTGATCCGCAACCTGCGCGAAAAAGCTAAATTTTATGAAGTGTATTACGTGTGGCAACTCAAACAGCTGCAAAACAAAATTTTCCGTAAACTCAAAGCGGTGCAACAAGCGGCCAAAGACAATAACCGTGACGCCTTAGTGATATTGAGTTTTTATTATCAAAGTTTGGCGATAGTTTACGAGCTAGATAACAACACCTTAACCATGTCTAACGTCAATAATGAGCTCGATAAATTACAGCAAGCGATTGAAGCTGCGGGTTTTACTATCGATACCGACGAATTTACTCCCGAGATGCTACAAGCCTTTTAGCCCGATTTTTACTATTCAAATAAGGAGCCATGATGTCTATATTGGCTGATATTCCTTTTTCGCTACTCGAACTTGCGCCAATGCGCGAAGATTCCACCATCACCGATACCTTAAAAGACAGTTTAGGTTATGCCCAGCATGCAGAAAGTCTGGGAATTAATCGTTTTTGGTTAGCCGAACATCACAATATGCCAGGCATTATTTGCTCGGCAACATCAATTTTGATTGGTTATATTGCGGGTGGCACTAAGCGCATTCGAGTGGGCGCGGGTGGCATTATGCTGCCTAATCATGCGCCGCTGGTGGTGGCAGAGCAATTTGGTACTTTAGCCAGTTTGTATCCAGACCGGATTGATTTAGGCCTAGGCCGAGCGCCGGGCAGTGACCCGGTAACCAGCTTAGCGCTTAATCGTGATACTCAGCGGGCAGAGCATTTCCCCAATGAGGTCAGTGAGCTGCAATCATTACTCGGCCCACGTGAAGCGCGCCAAATTGGGCAAGCTAAAGCGGTAAGGGCTATTCCGGGCGAGAATACCAATGTACCGATTTGGTTACTCGGCTCAAGCTTGTTCAGTGCGCAACTCGCGGCGCAACGTGGTTTGCCGTATGTGTTTGCGGGCCATTTTGCGCCACGCTTTTTATCAGAAGCCATTGCGCTATATCGCCGTGAATTTACCCCGTCGGCAGTGCTTGCTAAACCTTATGTGATGGTTGGCTTACCGTTAGTGGCAGCGCCTACCGATGCCGAAGCGCAGTTCCTAAGCACCACATCAAAGCAACGTATTTTAGCGCTTATTCGCGGCCAGGAAATGTGGCTAAAACCGCCCATCGACAGCATGGATGGATTGTGGAGCGAGCAAGAGAAAAGCTATGTCGATAGCTTCTTGAGCTTATCTATTTGCGGCGGCCCAGCGACCATTAAACATCGTTTAGAAGTGTTTGTTGAGCAGCTTGGCGTAGATGAAGTGATGTTTACTAACGATTTATACCGCAACGAGCACCGCTTGCGCGCACTCGATATTTTAATGAGTATTAAGGCGTAGTTACAACTCTCTAGGTATCCAACAACAAAAAACCAAGACTCGCGTCTTGGTTTTTTTTTGGCTAAACACACCTTACGCAGTAACTTTTTGCGTTAAATCGCTTGGCCATTAACGGTTAATTTTACATCGATGTTGCCACGAACTGCGTTTGAGTATGGGCAAACTTGGTGTGCTGTTTTAACCAGTTTTTCTGCTGCTTCCTGGTCTAAATCAAGTTCAACTGCAAGGGCGACTGTAAGTGCAAATCCGCCATTATCGTTAGGGCCAATGCCTACCGTTGCTGTAGTTGGCGCCGCTTTGATGGCCACTTTTCCTTGGCTCGCAACGTGCAAAATTGCGTTAGAAAAACATGCAGCATAACCTGCGGCAAATAATTGTTCTGGGTTAGTAAACTCGCCGCTGCCGCCCATTTCTTTTGGGTAACTTAATTGTAAGTCGACTTTTTTGTCGTCGGTAGAAACTTGACCATTACGGCCGGCTAATGCTGTTGCTGAAGTGGTGTATAACGTTGACATAATAAACCTCGTGTATAAGTAAACTATTTTAAGTTATGGATAATTTAAGTTGTGCGCAATCTAATTGTGTTCACTATAACTAAGCGAAAATTAAAATGCAACTACATTGTACGCAATTTAATTTTTAGCCAGTTCGCTTCACGTTAAAAAGCCGCGTATGAACAGGCATTATTTGCAAATCGTTTACGGGTGCAGGCAAGGCGGGGTTGTCATGATTTTGTCACTGTTATGTCATCGTTTACTTTCACAATAGGCGCTCATTAGACCTCTTTGGCTATGACTGACATAGCCGCATGTGAATAGTAAAAATAAGGATTTGTTTATGAAACGGTTTGTCACTCGTCGTGATTTTCTAGCTATGTCGGCCAAGGGCGTTGGTGCTGTTGTCGTGTCTTACGGTTTAATGGGTTGTAATAGTGATGACGACGATGTTATTTCAGGTCAGTTTTTACAAGGTGTTGCCAGTGGTGATCCAGCAACAGATGCCGTGATCTTATGGACGCGAGTCACTCCAGATACGCCAGGCGATATAACGGTGTCATGGGAAGTGGCGACAGACAGTGACTTTACTGATTTGGTCACAAATGGCAAAACTGTTACTAATGATAGCCGCGACTATACCGTTAAAATTGATGCCGTGGGATTAGTGGCCGGCCAGCAATATTTTTATCGCTTTAACGCGGGCGAAAACGTATCGGAGGTGGGGCAAACTCGCACTTTACCACAGGGCAGTGTTGATTCGGTTAAGCTTGCGGTAATGTCGTGCGCCAATTTCCCTGCGGGTTATTTCAATGTGTACGAAATGGCTGCTCAGCAAGATGATTTAGATGCCGTGGTGCATTTAGGAGATTACTTGTATGAATATGCTCGTGGTGAATATGCCAGCGAAAATGCTGCCACATTAGGGCGTGAAGTTTTACCTGAGGGTGAACTGTTTTTGTTAGCCGATTATCGTACTCGATACAGCCAATACCGAAGTGATGCCAGTTTACAAAAACTGCATGCTAAAGTGCCGTTTATTACGGTGTGGGATGACCATGAGGTCGCCAATGATACCTGGAAAGATGGCGCTGAAAATCATAACGACGGTGAAGGTGATTTTGACCAACGCAAAGCTGCTGCACTGCAAGCTTATTTTGAGTGGCTGCCAATCCGCCCCTGGAGTGAAGGTAATCATGAAGAAATCTACAGAAGTTTTAATTTCGGTAACTTGGTTGATTTGCACATGCTCGATACTCGTGTGCTGGGTCGCGACAAACAATTAGAATACGGCGACTACATTGACCCTGCCACCGGATCGTTTAACAGTGACACATTTTTGACTGCGGTCACCGACACCAACCGCACGCTACTAGGGCAAACACAACTATTGTGGTTACAGCAAACCTTGTTGCAGTCTACTGCTAAATGGCAGGTATTAGGACAACAGGTGTTAATGGGTAAAATGTTAATGCCAGCCGCCATAGCGACCCAGCAAATGAGTATTCCACAATTTGCTGAACTTGCCGGAATAGCCCAATTGGCAGGGCGAGCACAAGCTGGGGACAGTACATTAACGGCAGAACAACTGGCGTACTTACAAGCTAATCAAGACAAGTTGACCCCAGAGGTGATGGTATTATTACAATTGCCATCTATTCCGTACAATTTAGACGCGTGGGACGGTTACGCCTACGAGCGTGAAGTGATTTACGCGACCGCCAAATCGTTAAATCATAATTTAGTGGTAATTGCGGGCGACACCCATAATGCCTGGGCAAGTGAGTTAACAGACACCAACGGAAGTGTCGTGGGTGTTGAATTTGCTACCAGCTCAGTATCGTCACCTGGGCTTGAGTATTATTTAGGTTTGTCTGATGCTGAGATGCCTGCAACCGAAGCGGCCATTGTGGGCTTAATTAGCGACCTTAAATACGCTAACTTAAAAGATCGCGGTTATTTATTACTGACTTTCACAGCAGATGCAGTACGCAGTGATTGGCAATACGTAGATACCATTTTAGACAAAAGCTTTACGAGTTTAGATGCGCGTAATTACAGCGCAACGAGTGCCGTGGGGAATCCACAAATCAATCTCGTAAGTCAGTTTTTGGGTTAACCAAACAATTCAGCCACCTTTTGGGTGGCTGAATTGTTTGTCGTCAATAGTCGATAGACTGTCGATTAATCTATCGTCAGCACGACAATTTTTAATGGGTGATTATCATCAAATGCAGGGAAGTCTTGATGGCAGTCTAACCACTGTGTAGCAGTGACTTTACGCCCCTGTTTTTCAACGCAGCGCACCAGGCTGTCGTACCATGCCTGGCGTTCAACTTTGGCGACATTATTACAACACACAATCTTACCACCTGCTTTAGTGGTGAGCACTGCAGGTTTAAATAAACCCTGGTAATCATTCACTAAATCGACAATGCCAAAAGCGCTTTTAGCAAAGCGTGGTGGGTCTAAAAACACTAAATCAAATTGCATTGCTCGCAGTTTTGGGAATTTAGGCAGTTTTTGATTACGACGTCCGCCAACGGGTAAACCCGCTAATTGACGCAGCGCCGGAAACGCATCGCTTTGCACAAATTCACACACATCTGTGACCTTGTTTAACTCGGCATTTTTTAGCCCAGCTTCAAGTGCAAATGATGAAAAATCGACATTCATCACTTTACGCGCGCCGCCCATGGCTGCGGCAATACCAATGCCGCAAGTGTACGAAAACAGGTTGAGCACGGTTTTACCATTACTGTTGTCGCACACATATTCACGACCAATACGCATGTCTAAAAACAACAGCGGGTCTTGACCTTCATGGCGTAGCTTAGAGGTAAATAGAATGCCGTTTTCACGGATAACTTGTTCGGTTTGGGCGTAATCCTGGGCTTCGTTTACGCCAGCGTTGGCGACTCGTGAGTGGCTGCCTGAGCGATCGTTGTAAACGATATGAAAGTCAGCATGAGCGGTCAGCACACTTGAAATCTCTGCCAGTTGCTCGTCTGATAATGTCTGGTGAAATGTTTGGATTAACCACGCATCGCCGTAACGGTCAATATTAAGGCCATTTTCGCCTTCTACAGTGCCATGAAATACCCGATAACAATCGGTGTTATGTTGCTTAGCGTGCTCAAAAAAGGCAGCGCGTTTCGCTAACGCATCAGTTAAAACAGCTTGAATAGACATGGACACTCGATAATGGCGGGGCAATTTGCGCGGAGTATAGCAAACAATCACCTTGAATGTGGTAGCGAGATTATCGATAAAGCTTCACTTTATTCGCGGATAAATACCTTAAAGGTTTTGTCGGCAACAATTTTGCCATTAAGCCTAAGCGTCATTCGCCAGTTACCGACTTTGTTGTTTACTGGAGTCGAAATGCAATCATCGTTAATGTGGTAGTGAGATTATCGATAAAGCTTCACTTTATTCGGGGAGATATACCTTAAAGGTTTTGTCGGCAACAATTTTGCCATTGAGTTCAAGCGTCATTCGCCAGTTACCGAGCTTATTACTCACGGGCGCCCAAATGCAATCACCCAAGTAAAAGCGCCAATCGTTTTCTTTGATCGATACCCAATCAACCTGACGATGCATGTTTCAGAGCTTCACCGTATTTTCAATACTAGGCGCGTTAATGCGGTAATGTAGGCACCTTATAAATTAGCGCAACAACGTAGTGGGAACACGGTGAAACTCCCAAAGGGCAAGTTTTACACGCGTTTATGCTGCGTTATTGATTTTGGAAAGGGAACAACCATTACCCGCAATCAATGCCTTGCCTAAACGTGTGTAAACTCTTGCTGAAATCGAGCATCTTCAGGTCGATTGGGTATTAACCGTCCCATCAAACGGTGGTCTCACATTGCCATCGTCGTCAGGAATATCAGGATGATATATGCAGTAGGTTAATACTTGGTTTTTGGCTTTTTTGATCCGAGCAATAAAGCCAAACTCTGTATCGATAACGGCGGGAACGTGAACTGTCGCCTCTAAAAAACGTGGCAAGTCATCGCTCTCGCTATTCCATTGACTAAAGAGTCCACTATAAACAATGCTGACGTCGGCTTTTAGCTTACTCAAATCAGATTAACTTTTGCTGTGCTCTTTTAGGTACTTAATCGCTGCTTGCAGAGCAAAATCATAACCTTGTGCACCTAGTCCACAAATAACCCCTAGGGCTTTGTCTGAAAAATACGAATGGTGTCTAAAAGGTTCGCGCGCATGCACATTGGATAAATGCACTTCAATAAACGGAATGGCAACGCCGAGTATCGCGTCACGCAGGGCTACGCTGGTGTGGGTAAATGCAGCAGGATTGATGATAATAAACTGGGCATCGGTTGCATGAATCGCATCAATAAGCTGGTATTCAGCGTTCGATTGAATGTGCTCTAACGTAACACCAACCTGGTTTGCGGCATCGGTTAAATCGCTCACAATAGTGGCTAAGGTTTGATGGCCATAGTGACCCGGCTCGCGACGGCCAAGCAAATTTAGATTAGGGCCGTTAATCACTAAAACTTTGGTAGTGCTGCTCATGGGACTTCCTGTGTAGTGGGCGATAAGCGAATGAGTCCATTCTTACTGAAGATGCGCGCGTGGTAAACCTAAAAATGTTCATCTCACGGCTAAATATGCATTAATAGCCGGTTTTATTTTGACGCATAGCTTTGGTGGCGCCACGTTGCTTTTTGGTTTCTATTCGTCTTGTTTGGCTGCCTTTGGTCGCTTTGGTCGGTATGCGCTTCTTTTGTACTATGCCGACACTTTTTACCAGCTCAATAAATTGTTCTAACGCGGTTTGGCGATTAAAATCCTGGCTTCTTGATTGTTGACATTTAATGACAATTTTTCCGCTTTTAGTAATGCGGTGATCGGCTTTGGCTAACAGCTTTTGTTGATAAAATTCAGGCAAAGACGATGACGCAATATCGAAGCTAAGCTGGGCCGCGGTCGATACTTTATTGACATTTTGGCCGCCAGCGCCACTTGAGCGAACAAACTGCCATTCGACTTCGTTGTCTTGCAATATGACTCGTTGAGTAATTTGTATCATTCTGTTGAGGAAGTCCCCTTAAATTTATTCAATATCAGGTCATTATACCGTAATTGGGTATGTATTTCAGCGGTGGCCATTTATGAGTCTTAGCGTTAACTCGCCACGTCACCAGTAAAACTCTGACTGCGCTCTGAGTTATTACATATTTAATGAAATCAATTGCAGAGTTTTGCTATCATGAGCGCCATTATTGCTTTACACGATAGCATCACCGTATAAAGCCTGTTCTATCGCCTGATGATCAGGCTGGAGTTAGCGTTATGTTGTGTCAAATCCCCGATATTACCAAGGGTGTCATTAGCTTATTTGTCAGTGGTCGCTTATCTGCGCCAGATTACCGTACCCGTTTACAGCCTGCTATTCGTGCCTATCGTAAAGATTGGGACCAGGTGTGTTTGTATATCGAAGCCGACGTATTGCTCGAAGGCTGGGACTTTGGTTCATTAACCGGCAGTGGCGAAGTGCAATTACCTGCTTTTGATGCGCTAGTGTTTGTTGGCGGCCCAGATTGGGTGGGTAATGCTGTACGTTTAATGGGACCATTTATGCAAGGTGAGGTAGCATGGTTTCCGTTATCGCAAAAACAAGATGCTATTGCGTGGATTGCTAAACGTTCAAAGTGTTAGTTTATGGTTTGTTGATACCGAAAAGGGTCAACAAATTCCGAATATTTATTAGAAAAGGATAGCTTATTTATGTCTTTATCAAAATTAGTTGCTGCTTCAAGCGCATTGTTATTAACCCTTAGTCTTACCGCTTGTGCACCTGAAGTCGGCAGCGATGCTTGGTGTAAGCAAATGAAAGAAAAAGAAAGTGGCGATTGGACAGCAAATGAAGCCGCTGATTACGCAAAGCACTGCGTATTTAAATAATATCGTTTAGGAGTGGGTGGTTGAGTCATACCGTTTTGCCTTTTATGGCTAACATAGCCAAATTATTGATTGCTTTAGTACTACTGCAATTTGTGGGTGCCAATTTAGGTGCGCATCAATTACACGCGGGTAACAGCAGCGAAGAGCAAAATAACCATCCACATCTTCAGTTTACTACCGAAGTGATAAGCCTCGCCGAGTGTGTCGATTGTATTTGTGCACTTGACGGTTCATTGCTGCATTCGGTAAATGATGATCATCAGCATGCTGACAATGTTACCGATGTTGAGCAAGTTGATGTCTGTTTAGATTGTCAGTGTCATGGTGGTCATGTGGCACTTGCTAAGCTTAACGATAATGTTGTTAGTGAACATTTTCATGACCTTTTTACCGATACCAAACTTAACTATTTACCTCCTGAGTCTTTCCCTACTTATCGCCCTCCTATCGTTTAATCCCTTTAGAACACGTTTTTACTGTTTAGCTTCACCTCTATATTCGCTGTTATTGTGCTAATGAATGCTTTTCTGCATTCCATCATGGCGTGATATCTCGCTTGAATGACGGTGGCTAAGCCTATTTCCGTTGATATTTATTGTCGACGGTCTAGATTGTTTTTAGGATTAACCATGAAAATCAAATCAGTCCCAGCACTACCTTTATTGGCAGCATTAAATGCCAACGCTATGTTGAGCCATTTAGTGAATCATTTTGTGAGTCATGCTCAGTTAAATGTTGCGCCAAGCACTCAGCCCATCTCTCCGCCAAGCATTCGAAAATATGACCGCACTAACTCCAGCGTTTCGCGGGCATTATTGTTCAGTGCAGCGCTATTGTTATCATTATTTGCACTGTCTAGTTCGCCTGTGCAAGCCAGCAGTGAATCAACAGAGGCGGCTCATCAAGAGTCGTTGTTAACCTTAAGTGCAGAACAGCGCCAACTCGCGGGAGTGGAAGTGGCACAGTTAAGTGCGACCGCGTTTAATTTACAGGCTGTAGCCACCGCTCAGCTGGTTGTAGATAAAGACAAAACTATCACCATAGCGCCGCAATTAGATATGCAGGTGCTTAAGCGCCATGTGGTGCCAGGGCAACAGGTGCAAAAAGGCCAACCATTATTGACTATCGGCGGGGCAGATATTGCTGCGGCGCAAGCCGATTACGTTAATGCTGCAACGGAGTGGGATCGCATAAAGCGCATGAGCAAAGGAACGATTAGTGCCAGCCAGCGTATGCAAACCGAAGTCAACGCAGAGCTCAAACGTGCCATTTTACAGTCGGTAATGATGTCCACAAAACAGATAACCGAGCTAGCAACATCGCCAAGTTCAATTGGTCAGTTTCAGTTATTGGCTCCCATAAATGGTCGGGTTCAGCAAGATATTGCCACATTAGGACAAGTGCTAACCGCGGGCACACCTTTAATGCAACTAACCGATGAATCGTATTTGTGGGTGGAGGCAGAACTGACGCCATTTCAAGCAGATCAAGTCAACATGGGCACCGATGTTTTGGTGCGAGTGGGAAGCCGCACTCGAGAGGGTGTCATTATTGGACGTTCGCATGAAATTAACTCGCAAACCCGCACTGAGCAAGTATTAGTGCGTATGGCAAACCCTGGGCATGACTTACATGCTGGTGAGTTTGCCGAATTATACCTAGCAGCAAATCAAGGGGCAGAGCCGCTTGGGTTTATTGTGCCAGATGCGGCGTTAACACGCAGTGGTGACGGTGATTGGCAGGTGTTTATCGAGCAAGATGGTGGATTTAGTGCAGTAGAAGTTTCTGTGGTGGAGCGTCAACGCGGACTGAGTTTTATTCGTGGTTTATCCCCACAAACTCGCGTTGTTGTATCTGGTGCTTTTTTCTTAGCATCTGAGCAAGCCAAATCTGGCTTTGATATTCATAACCACTAAGCGCTAAGGCATCATTATGTTATATAAATTAATTGAGATTGCCGTTGAAAAGCGGTTATTGGTGTTACTTGGATTACTAGCCACTGTGGTGGCGTCGGTATTCATGTTACCAAAACTAAATTTAGATGCGTTTCCGGATGTCACTAATGTGCAGGTGACCATTAATACTGAAGCGGAAGGTTTGGCGGCAGAAGAGGTCGAGAAGCTGATCAGCTATCCTGTCGAATCGGCAATGTATGCATTACCGGCGGTGACCGAGGTGCGTTCATTATCGCGTACGGGTTTATCGTTAGTGACCGTGGTGTTTGCCGAAGGAACCGATATTTATTTTGCACGTCAGCAAGTGTTTGAACAACTGCAAGCTGCAAAAGAGTCGATTCCTGCGGGTGTCGGTAACCCTGAAATTGGCCCGAATACCTCTGGTTTAGGGCAAATTTATCAATACATTTTACGTGCTGAACCCGAAACCAATATCAGCGCATCTGAGCTGCGGAGCTTAAATGACTATTTAGTGAAGTTGATATTAATGCCGGTGAGTGGGGTGACTGAGGTGCTGTCGTTTGGCGGCGAGGTGTTGCAATACCAAGTGCAAGTTGATCCTAATAAACTGCGCAGTTATGGCTTGTCGCTGACCCAAGTTAGCCAAGCATTGGAAAGTAATAACCGTAATGCTGGTGGTTGGTTTATGGACCAAGGCCAGGAGCAATTAGTGGTTCGTGGTTATGGTTTGTTGCCCGCTGGCGACGCTGGTTTACAGGCCATTGCCGACATTCCGTTAACCGAAATCAATGGCACGCCAATACGAGTGGCCGACATTGCTAATGTGGCTTTTGGTAGCGAAATAAGAGTCGGTGCAGTGACCATGTCGCGTAGGCAAGTAGCGGCTAATGGCTCGTCGTCCGATGTACAAGCGCTGGGTGACGTGGTTGCTGGCGTTGTGCTTAAACGCATGGGCGCCAATACCAAAGCCACTATTGATGACATCAATTCACGTATTAGTTTAATTGAGCAATCCTTGCCAAAAGGAGTGTCATTTGAGGTGTTTTACGACCAGGCGGATTTAGTCGATAAAGCGGTCACTACTGTGGTTGAAGCGCTAGTGATGGCCTTTGGGTTTATCGTGATTATTTTGGCGTTGTTTCTGGTCAATATACGGGCGACATTGTTGGTATTACTGTCGATCCCAGTGTCGATCGGGATCGCGTTATTGATCATGTCTTACTACGGCATGTCGGCTAACTTAATGTCTTTAGGTGGTCTTGCTGTCGCGATCGGTATGCTCGTTGATGGTTCAGTGGTGATGGTCGAAAACATCTTTAAACATGTTAGCGGCGAAACTGGCACCAACCAATCTACTGAAGCTCATGTTGATAGTGATGTAGATAGCGATGTAGATAGTGAGTCAGAATCTGCAACCCAAAGCATGGCGATTAGGATCATGCTGGCGGCAAAAGAGGTGTGCAGCCCTATCTTCTTTGCAACAGCGATTATCATCGTAGTATTTATGCCGTTATTTGCCCTAGAAGGTGTAGAGGGTAAATTATTTCAACCCATGGCCGTGAGTATTATTCTCGCCATGATGGCGGCATTAGTGGTGGCGTTATTTGCGGTGCCTGCATTGGCGGTATTTCTATTTAAACGCGGTATTGTGGTGCGTCAAAGCAAGGTGTTGGCCCCCATTGACGCAGTCTATCGACGAGTACTGACACTGGTACTATCAAGCCCTAAATCGGTGATGTTAGCGGCAGTTGTTTTGTTTGCTGCAAGCATGCTGTTATTACCAAAACTTGGCACTGAATTTGTGCCTGAATTAGAAGAGGGCACCATCAACTTACGGGTGACACTGGCGCCTACAGCCAGTTTGGCTACTTCGGTTAACGTTGCGCCTAAAATTGAAGCCATGCTGCTTGAGTTTCCCGAGGTGGAATATGCGTTAAGTCGAATAGGGGCACCAGAACTTGGCGGCGACCCTGAACCTGTGAGTAATATTGAAATATATATTGGTCTTAAGCCGATAGAGCAATGGACATCGGCAAGTGATCGCTTTGAGCTACAGCGTTTGATGGAGCAACGGCTTTCGATATTTCCAGGATTGTTGTTAACCTTTTCACAACCGATAGCGACTCGAGTCGATGAGTTGTTATCGGGCGTTAAAGCGCAGTTAGCGATTAAGATATTTGGTCCAGATTTAAGCATCTTGTCGGAAAAAGGTCAGGTGTTAACCGATTTAGTCGCTGCCATTCCTGGCGCGGTTGATGTGTCGCTAGAACAAGTCAGCGGTGAAGCTCAGTTAGTGGTGCGGCCTAAACGTGAAGTACTCGCTCGCTATGGTATTAGCGTCGATGAAGTCATGAGTTTAGTCACTCAAGGTATTGGTGGTGCCAGTGCTGGCCAAGTGATTGATGGCAATGCCCGTTATGACATTAACCTGCGATTAGCGGCGCAATATCGTAATGCGCCAGATGCGATTGAAGATTTGCTACTCAGTGGTGCTAATGGCGCGATTGTGCGCTTGGGCGATCTTGCTGATGTGGTGATTGAAATGGCGCCGCCGAATATTCGTCGTGACGATGTACAGCGCCGAGTGGTGGTGCAAGCCAACGTATCGGGGCGGGACATGGGCTCGGTGGTCAACGATATTTATGCCATAGTGCCACAAGCTGACTTACCTGCTGGCTATACGGTTGTGGTGGGCGGCCAATATGAAAACCAGCAACGGGCGCAACAAAAGCTAATGTTGGTGGTGCCCATTTCTATCGCACTTATTGGTTTATTGTTGTATTTCTCGTTTGGGTCACTCAAACAGGTGGCATTGATTATGGCTAACGTGCCATTAGCATTAATCGGCGGCGTAGTGGCTTTATATGCCACTGGCACCTATTTGTCGGTGCCTAGTTCAATCGGCTTTATCACCTTGTTTGGTGTTGCTGTGTTGAATGGTGTGGTGCTGGTGGACTCGATTAACCAGCGCAGACAATCATCAGATGAAAGTCTGTACGACAGTGTTTATCAAGGTACGGTAGGGCGGTTACGTCCGGTGTTAATGACAGCACTCACCTCTGCATTGGGGCTGATACCTATCTTGTTATCATCTGGTGTGGGCAGTGAAATTCAACAACCATTAGCGGTGGTGATCATTGGCGGCTTGTTTAGCTCAACTGCTTTGACTTTACTGGTGTTGCCGACGGTTTATCAGTGGTTGTATCGAGATAAGTTATCAACGAAACAAAGCTAATTAGCTCAATAACATTTCAATCTAAAGCCTAGTCATCTGATTAGGCTTTTTTCATTTTTATTCTTAAATTGCTTAAAAATAAACCTTGCTTATTTAAGATTACAGTTGTAATTTACACGAATTGATTACATCTGTAATCCATTCGTGACCTAACAAGTTCTAACAACAAATGAGCGATATAGCATGAAAGAAATCAGTAATAGTGAATTAGTCGTGTTGCAGCAGCTTTGGCTGCAGTCGCCATTGACCTCAAGTGAGATTGTGGATGCCTTAGAGCATAGTCACGATATGCATGAAAAAACGGTTAAAACCTTGCTCAATCGCTTAGTTAAAAAACAAGCTGTGAGCTTTGAAAAACAAGGTCGGGTTTACCATTACTCACCATTAATTGCCGAGCAAGACTATACGCTGAAAGAATCTCTGTCGTTTGTTGAGCGCATGTTTGCGGGCAAGTTAACCCCACTGGTGGCTGGTTTTGCGCAAAAAAATAAGTTGTCTGCTGACGATGTTGCTGAACTGCAAACCTTACTTGATGACTGGAAAAAGGAGCAAAAGTGATGATTAATTGGTTTATGGAACAAACCATTTCACTGAGTGTAGTGTGTATAGTGTTATTGGTTTCGCACCGCCTTTTACTGTCTAAACTAGGCGCACACTACACCTATTTTATGTGGATCATAGTGCCAGTTTTCGTGTTTGCCGACGTATTACAAATGCTATTGCCCTCGATTTTTAACGGATTTTCCAGTAATAACACGTCGATAATCATGCAGCAATACTTTGTGTTTGCGACCGACACGGTTGCATTGTCGGCAGGCTTATTTGACCTGTTATATCTGCCATATCTCTACGGTATCGTTATCACGTTTTTAGTCGCTAATATCGTGATGGAATACGGCTACCTGCAACGGTTAATCGAGCGTGGACGTCAGCTAGATATTCCTTCAGTAAAGCTTAGCGTATTAGTCCATCCAGATATCGAATCACCAATGCTAGCAGGAGTGATTGCTCCGAGTATTTTAGTGCCAACGAGCTTTACATTACTCGATGAAAGCCAGCAGCAAGCCATTCTTCAACACGAGGTTTATCATTATCAACGTGGTGATGTGTGGAGCAATATTTTGGCTTATGGTTTGACGGTGCTGTTTTGGTTTAATCCATTGATGTGGTTGGCATACCGTCGATTTAGACACGATCAAGAATTGTCTTGTGATGCGCAAGTGACAGCTCACATGGAAGCCCATTCTAAAATTGCCTATAGCAACACGTTATTGGCCTATTCACAACATGCACCATTAAGCATGTTACACACCCATTATGGGGATAAAACTATCTTAAAAGAGAGGATCTTACAGATGAAAAAGCAACACGGAAAAAGCACCTTAGCGTTGATTAGCATGACATTCGCTATTGGTGTTGGTGCCTTTATGTTTAATCAACAAGTCCATGCCGGTGGCCAAGTGAATATTGCCAATACAACGAGCGACATGGCGTTACCCGTCATTAGAATTGAGCCTACTTATCCGGTTAATGCTGCTAAAGAAGGAGTAAATGGTTACGTACAAATGTCGTTTGATATTAACCCAACAGGCAGTGTAGCTAATGTGAATGTGATTAAGGCTTCACCTAAAGGAGTGTTTGATACTTCGGCTGTTGAAGCCCTTAAGCAATGG
The DNA here is from genome assembly GCF_050849305.1 of Shewanella sp. MF05960. NCBI lineage: Bacteria > Pseudomonadati > Pseudomonadota > Gammaproteobacteria > Alteromonadales > Shewanellaceae > Shewanella > Shewanella sp. MF05960. The sequence goes on from NZ_JBOZPS010000007.1 coordinate 237,625, forward strand.
AAGTATCAACCTTCTGCAACTGGGTTTAAAGGCCTACAAGTACAGTTAGATTATGTGATCCATCAACCTGAGAAATCAGTCGAGAGAATCACGGTAAAATAACAAATAACAAAGATACTGAAAATGATTCAATGCCTCATTGCTATGGGGCATTGAATCATTTTTATAAATCAGGCTTTTTAGGTTGTAAGTTTAACTTCAATTTATTCGCCAACGGTTCAATGGCTGCTCCTTGAACAATGACCGAAATCAGCACGATGAAAAACACCATGTGGATCATTTCTCGTGAGCCTTCAACTCCAGCGGCGGCTGGGATAAGTGCAAATACAATCGGTGTCGCCCCTTTCAATCCAATCATTGATACAAATAAGCGTTTACGCCAACTTGCTTGCCTAAAAGGTAAGTAACATAACTGCACCGCTAATGGCCTAGCGACCATAATAAGCAGTACTGCGGGCAATAATGAGATAGTAAATACCGGCATTAATTGTTGAGGGAATATCTGTAAGCCTAAGATAATAAACATTAATGACTGTGCTAGCCAGGATATACCATTAAAGAAATGCTTACTGACTTCAGCCCCTTTCTTTAAATAGTTACCAATAATGACCCCAGCAATGTACACCGCAATTAACTCGTTACCGCCTAAAATTTCAGTGCTGGAAACGGTAATAGCAAATGTCGCCAGAATAAACACCGGGATAAGTCCAAATTCTGGCAGTTTGATATTGTTTAGTGCCCAAACCGACAATTTACCCATTAATAAGCCGATGACCGCGCCGACACCAATTTGTTGCCCTAAGCTTGTGGCGATAGATAACGCCGTTGGCGTGCCGTTAGCGCTATTGATAATAAAGTCGGTGAGCATGATAACCATGAGCAGGGCGATGGGATCATTTGTGGCCGATTCGAATTCTAAAATAGTGCCAGTGCCGTGTTTTAACTTAAGCTTTTTAGATTCTAAAATTGAAAATACCGCCGCTGCATCGGTTGATGACACTACTGCAGCAAACAGCATGCAAGTAATGAGATTAAAATCGAGTAACGCATTCAATATAAAGCCAAAAATAACGGTTGTGAGAATAACGCCAGCGCTCGACAACATGCCGCCTTCTTTCCAGGCAAAGTGAATGTGTTTCATTGGCGTATTGAGGCCGCCCACAAACACAATGGTGTTGAGTGCAACGGTACCTATTGCAGATGTGAGTTGAAGATTGTCGTAAACAAAACCAAATTCACCATTACCAAAAGCCAGGCCAACGCCCATAAAAATCAATAATGACGGTAAGCCCAGTGTTTTCGATGGGTGATGGAGTAAAATGCCGATTGCAATAAGGATTGATATTCCTAATATAATAATATCTGGTGGCATATTGGCACTCCATAGGCAAGTAAGGCTGTATATTATGGCTATTTTAGCATTAAATTAGCCTAAACTGGTTTTATGAGCATTTATTAATATTTATTCATACCTTGTCAGTGAGTTGCTGTTTAACTTAATTAAGAGTTTTGTGAATATAACCGCTGATGTTCTCTGTGGATTTTTAACGTATTCTGCTAGTGATATTGACTTATAAATAACTTATTTAGCAACCTAATCGAACAAACGGGTCAATTAAGTCTCGTAGTCAAAATTCACTTATAGAGATTAACATTTTTATTACATTTTTTCGGTGCTAATATATTGTATGAGCATTATTTTACAGGCTTAACATGGCCATATTAATCAGTATTTGGGGCATTAGCATCTGTTGTTTCGGATTGTTTATGCTCCTTAAACCAGTCGCATTTGCTGATGCGATTATTGTCTTTAGTCGCAAACGCTACTTCCATTATTTTGAAATCCTCTCGCGCTTAGCTATTGGTGCAGCCTTGTTATTAGACGCACACAACACTGCGTACCCACTTGTATTTGAGTTTATTGGTAACCTGTTGTTTATAGTTGCTATTGTGTTAGTTTTTATGACAGAAAAACACCATAAAAAATTTGCCGTAACGGCCGCAAAACATTGCGTAAGCTGGTTTAAGCCAGCAGGGCTCGTCGCCTTAGTATTTGGTTTATGGGTTCTTTACGCAGCTGTGATGTGAACCGTTTTGTGTTGCCAATATTCAAGTAACGTTATTATTTAGTCTTTTTTGTTAAGATTTTATTCAGCCATAAATCCCTTCTAAGCCGCATGTTCATTGGATTTGCATATTTCTGCAATGTTATTGAAATGTTACTGTCATTTTTACGCAGTCTTTTTGTCATTTTTGCACGTTAGCTTGTCATCCAGCCAACTAACTCATACGCTTACGTCCGTCTTCGGAGATGACAATGGAACTGAAAAATATTTTTAAACTGACTGCTCTTTCTACAGCGCTTGCTGCCACGCTAGGTCTAGCGGGTTGTGGTGGTGATATCAATATCAGCACTGGAAATGAAACCACAACACCTACCACACCAACTACGCCAACAACACCAACCCAGAGTGCTCAAGAATTATCTTACAGTGGCTTTGCGACAAAAAGCGCGACAACGGTTGATGGAAAAGAAGTTTGGGTATTAAAAGGCACACTCGCGCCTTCTACAGCAGCATCAACCATTAGCACTGGCGGCCAAGATGGCGACAAAATTGTGTTAGGTAACGACGTGGTATGGCAATTAGACGGCGCAGTTGTTGCGGGTGGCGACAATGCAAACTCAGTTGAATTATCGATTTTACCTGGCACTAAACTATTAGGTGGCAGCGACTCATATTTAGTGATTAGCCGTGGTTCAAAAATCATGGCCGAAGGCACCGCCACTGCACCTATCGTGTTTACCTCGGTTGAAGCAGGTTTAGGTGAAGAGGGCGAGGCTGGTCAATGGGGCGGCTTAGTATTATTGGGTAATGCACCAGTGAATACCTGTCCAGATTTAACCAATTGTGCGGCATCATTTGAAGTGGGCAATCACAGTTACGGCGGTGATGACACCGAAGATAACTCTGGTTCAATCAAATATGTACGTATCGAATTTGGTGGATTTAAAATCAATGATACCCAGGAAATGAATGGCATCAGCTTTGCGGGTGTCGGTGCGGGTACTGAAGTTGATCACGTACAAGTTCACATGAATAACGATGACGGCCTTGAGTTTTGGGGCGGTAATGTATCGGTTTCTAATGTGGTACTGACCGAAAACTTTGATGACTCGTTAGATTGGACCAACGGTTGGCAAGGTAGTGCACAGCACGTTTATATTCGTCTGGCAGATAATGCGTCTAACCGTGGTATTGAAGCAGACAGCAACAGCGATGCCGCAGCATCACCTATGTCGCAACCTGCATTAGCTAACATCACCATTCAAGTGGCTAACGGTACCAATAGCGGCGGTGACGATGCTGAAGGTATTTTATTCCGTAAAGGCACAGGCGCTCACGCTTATAACGTGTTAGTTAAAGGCGATGTAGATTCTGGTGAATGTTTAGAAGTGAACGACGATGCCACCGTTAGCAATGCTAATACCGCAGAGTTAACCATGCAAAACAGCTTAATTGACTGTGTTGAACCCTTTAAAAATGCCAAAGTCGACGCTGCAGCTGGCACGACGTTGGCATTAGATGTTGAAGCCTGGTTTAACGGCCAGGATGGTAACCTAGTGGGTGCCTCTGATCTAACTGACTACATGCCTAACTCATCTTCGGTTGCATTAACGGGCGGCAAAGCTGACTTAAGCAACGTTGATGCACGCTTGGATAACGCCAACTATATCGGTGCTTTTGATGGCACAAATGACTGGACAGCGGGTTGGACTACCGCCATTCATGACGATGTTGATACTACTCCTGCCGAGCTCCCTGTGATGACGTCTTGCCCTGTGGGTACAACGGCCTCTGACGCGGTAGCAGGTTTATATAAAGATTCATCTGTGACCTTAATCTGTACGCTTGAAGGCAACGTGTTAAGCAACACCACACTGCTTGCGGGCCAAAACGTAATGTACAAAATTGATGGCGGCGCAGTGCTTGTCGGTACCGATAAAGGCACATCAGCAACCCTTGCTATTCAAGCTGGTGCTAAGTTATTTGCTACTTCTAACAGCTATATTGCCGTAAGCCGTGGGTCTAAAATTATGGCTCAAGGTAGTGCTGACTATCCTATTGTGATGACGTCTGAAGAAGATGTGATTGCCGGTGCAACCGCTGACCGTGGTCAATGGGGTGGTTTGGTTATTTTAGGTAAAGGCTTAACTAACACATGCCCAGATAAAAACGCATGTGATGCTTCGTTTGAGGTCGGTGACTTCCCTTATGGTGGTAACGACAATGCCGATAACAGCGGCCAAATCAGCTACGTTGTTGTTAAGTATGCCGGCTTTAAAGTGAACGATACACAAGAAATGAACGGTATCTCGTTTGCAGCAGTGGGCAGTGGTACGCAAGTTGACCACATTCAAGTGCATGCTAATGGCGATGATGGCGTAGAGTTTTGGGGCGGTGCAGTTAACTTAAAATATGTTTACCTAACTGAAAACTTTGACGATTCATTAGATTGGACTAACGGTTGGACCGGTAAGGCACAGTTTGTGTACATCACCCATGAAGATGGCAACGCAAACCGTGGTATCGAAGCAGACAGCAATAGCTCAGGCGCAGCGGCAACACCGGTGTCAGCACCAAAGCTGGCTAACTTCACGATTTTACCGGGTGTTGATATGCCAAATGCTAGCGGCGACAACGGCGAAGGTATCTTACTGCGTGTCGGTACAGCAGGTGAGCTTTACAACATACTGGTACAAGGTCGTAAAGGCAGCACTGCAGAGACTGAATCAGGCGAGTGTTTAGAGCTTGACGGTTCGGTATCGAGTCTAGTGGATAACGTTAATGACGGTTCGCTAGTGATGACTCACTCAATCATTGATTGCAATGAGCCATTTAAAACCTCAGGTACTACCGCAATAAGCACAGAAACCTGGTTTATGGGCCAAGAAGGTAACTCAACTTCAGTGGTGAGCATTACCGATGGCATGCCAGCAGCAAGCGATACAACGCTACTTGGTACAGGTAAGGACTTAAGCATTGATGATAGCTTCTTCGAATCAACCAACTTTATTGGTGCATTCGATGGCCAGACTGACTGGCGTCAAGGTTGGGCTTTTGAGCCACAGTAATCACCTTGATTAAGTAATCAGTGACCTATTAATAGCCGCTCGCAAGGGCGGCTATCTCTGAACCGCATACAGGATAGTATAAGTATGAAAACCAAGCCGAGTTTTACCGTTAATAAGTTAAGCCTTGCCATTCTCTCTGTGATTTCTGCGGCAACGTTATTAACAGCTACCCCCGTATACTCGCAAGAACCAGCGCCTGTTCGTGACCCTGGTGAAGTGATTCCAATTGAACCGATAGAAGTTATTTCAGTGACCGGGCGTTTACGCAGCTCAGCATCAGAAGCCACTGAAGAACGTCGTGAACAAATTGCTGTAGCCGATATTATGGGCTCAGAACAAATTTCAAGAACTGGTGACGGTGACGCAGCCGCCGCGCTGCGTCGTGTGACCGGTTTAACCCTTAAAGATGGCAAGTTTATTTATGTGCGTGGTTTAGGTGAGCGCTATTCAAGCACCTCATTAAACGGGGCTACCGTGCCCTCGCCAGACCCAACACGCAATGTTGTGCCTTTAGATATGTTCCCTGCATCTATCATCGAATCTTTGTCGGTGCAAAAATCAGCGTCAGCTAATTCGCCTGCCGCATTTGGTGGCGGACATGTCGATATTCGCACTAAATCTATTCCGTCAGACTTCTTTTTTAAAGCCTCAGTGGGCGGCCGTTACAATACTAACGACTCAGACGACAGCTACACTTACAATGGCGGTGGCAATGATTGGACCGGCCAGGATGACGGCACCCGCAATATGCCGAGCACCATTAATGACACCATTAATCAATATGGTGGCATTAGCCCAATTGATATCGTAAGTGGCTCAAACGGGTCGATTAACTACCCTGCAGCACAAAAAATTAACCGCGACCTGGCCCTAGGCTTATATCGCGATATGACGATACAAAATCAAAGTACTGATCCTGCCTTGCGTGGCGACATTGCCATTGGCGATCGTTGGGACATTAGCGACGACATTATTTTTGGTGCTTTGTCGGCAGTGTCTTATAAAACACAAGCTGAAAACTACACCAAACGTGAAGTTGAGTTAGACGGCGACAGCAACCAGGTTCAAATTGAAAACCAAAAAGACACCGTGGGCACCGACTCGATTGTGCAAGTGTCGGGCATGCTTAACCTAGGATTAGAAATTGGCTACAACCACAAAATCGAAACCTTCACCACTTACCTGCAAGACACCTCAGATGATGTGTCGCTGGGGATTGAAGAAACCATCGATACTCTTGGTGAGCCAAATGCGTTGCAAGTTTATAATATCGATTATGAAGAGCGATCGCTGATCAGTAACCAGATTAAAGGCCATCATTTTATTGAAGACTTAAATGATGCCGAGTTTAACTGGAAGTATTCTGACGCCCGCTCTGAGCGTTATGCCCCTAATGAAGTGTCGTACACTTATAACGTAGTGTTAGACGACAACAACGAGCTTTTGTCGCGTAATCTTAATACTCAAGATGCGCCAAAATACGTTTATAGTCGCCTCAACGACGACAGCACGAACTACGGTTGGGATTTCAGTTACCCAATCAATCTCGATGATGCAATTGTTAAGCTTACCGCTGGCTATGAGTACTTTGAGCGCACCCGCGAAAGCTATGCCACGCGTTTAGGTTTAGATGTTGATTTAAGCCCAACCGACATCAACGGCAACATTTTAGCCGGTGATTTTGACGAGATATTCTCAGACAGCAACATCAGCAACGACACGCTAGATTTAGAACTTAAAGATGCATCAACCGATACTGAAGATTACATTGCTGCCGAGAAAAACGATGCCGCATTTATCAGTATGGATATCGACTTTGACGATGTATGGCGCCTATATGCTGGTTTGCGTTACGAAGACTTTCGCCGTGTAACATTGCCAATCGATCCAGAGGGTGAGATTTCAGACGAAGGCGGCCGTTACGACTTAGCCGATTATGTGATTGCCGAAGACGGTTGGTTCCCATCTTTATCATTAACCTGGAAACAAACCGACACTACGCAATGGCGTTTAGGTGCGAGTAAAACCATTGTGCGTCCAGACTTGCGTGAAGTCTCGCCTGTGCGCTTTCAAGATCCCGTTACCGGTTTTGATTTCTTTGGTAATCCAGAGTTGGAAAGCTCAGACATTCTAAACCTCGATTTACGTTGGGAATACTACTCAGACTCGGGCAACAACTTCAGCGTGGGTGCATTTTATAAAGATGTCGATGCGCCGATTGAGCCGATTCAGCGTATTTCAGAAGCGGGTCGTCAGCTTAAGTTTTATAACGCCGAGTCGGGTTACATTTACGGTGTCGAAACTGAGTTTTTGCAAGAGCTTGAATTCCTCGGCAGTGATGGCAGCATTTGGGAGGACTTTTTTGTTGCCGGTAACTTAACGTTAGGAGACTCTGAGATTGATATCGCTCCTAACGGCGAAATCGACCCAACAAATCAAACTCGTCGCATGACAGGGCATTCACAATGGGTGGCTAACGTGCAATTGAGCTACGACTCATCAGACAGTTATCACAGTGCTACCTTGGTGTATAACGTGTTTGGTGAACGCATTGCTTATGGCGGACGTGGCGGCTTAGATGACGTATATGAAAAGCCATTTCATAGCCTGGACTTTACCTATACATTCTTCCCAACAACCAGCACCACGGTGAAATTGAAAGCCCAAAATATTTTAGGTGAAACAACCGAGTACGAGCAGCAAGACTACCAAGTGTATGCAAAAGACCCTGGCACAGAATACACTTTACAGTTTAGCTATGAGTATTAATGCTCTAGTAAGCTAAGATTAAAACGAGTACTGGTTTTTAGTGGTTTTTACTCATCATTTCAATCACTAAAAACGTGCATGGCCACTTTCTTCGGAACAAAGAAAGTGGCCTTTTTTATTCCATTTACTGTCATGTGAGCGATTATCGAATGATATGTTTTATCAATCTTTTTCAACTCAATATTGTTAATATACCCAACATACCTCTACTTTTTGCCAGCGGCTGCTCGAGTAACTCATCATTATGTTTAAGCGTATTTCTGTTTTTTTCTATTTAATCTTAGCGTTATCAACCAGTGCTTGTGCGATGCCAACAGGCATGAGCCAGGCGGGCAGCATTACAGCGCCGTCTATTGACGAAGCAAGTGGATTAGCGGTATCGCGGATTAATGATCAAATATTGTGGGTGCACAACGACAGTGGTGATACCGCAAGGATTTTTGCTATCGATACCCAGGGGCAGCAATTAGCCACACTCAATATTACTGGTGTAAAGAATACCGATTGGGAAGATATCGCCTCGTTTGTTTATGAAGGCGAATCGTATTTATTGATCGCCGATGTGGGTGATAACCAGGCGAAACGATCGCAGTATCAGTTACATTTGATCAAAGAACCTGATTTAAGCCTGCTCAATGGCCAAAATAACCTGTCGGCCCAACCCGTTTGGAGCATGACATTTACTTACCCAGATGGGGCTCACGATTGTGAGTCAGTCGCGGTGGACAGTGTAAAGGGTAAAATACTGCTATTAACCAAACGCGATACGCTGCCAATATTATACGAGCTACCTTTAATGGCTCCGTCAGTACAAAGTGGCTCAAATAATTCACCTGCTCAAGTTATGAATAAACAAGCTAAAAGACTCGGTGAAATTGCACCTTTACCTACAGCCGTGCTCGATTATGTCAGTATTTATACCTGGGCAGGGTTTGCCGGAAAGCCCACCGCGATGGATATCTCTGCTGATGGGTTATCGGCGGTCGTTTTAACCTACACCCACGCGTTTTATTTTAGCCGCACTCAACCCGGTGATTGGTTAAGCTTGTTTTCAACAACGCCACTAGAGATTACTCTGCCAGCAATAAAGCAAGCTGAAGCGGTAGGATTTAGTCAAGATGGCCAGAGCATTTATATCACCTCAGAGATGATCCCTGCACCTTTGTATAAAATGGATTTGAACGGTGCTGGTACGCCGCAGTAGATAACGTTATTTGCACTGGCAATGGCACCGGCCAGATACAGATACAGATACAGATACAGGCAAGGGTATCGCTTTAAGCCATCCTCCTCGAGTGCTTATAACTCGGTTTTTAAGCGTTACTAGGAGAGTGCCAGCTCTTGCTTTGGTTTTTTCAGTCTGGCTATTGGGTTTGATATTGCTGCGTTGTTTCTTCAATAAGTTGCTGCCACTGTGGGTATTCTGCAAAGCTTTGTTGTAAATCGCCCCAGGGCGTCAGTGCCTCGGCCATTGACGGCGCTGTGTTTTGGCTGGCCTGGTATAAATAATAAAATGCAGAGGCACGGTAATTAGCGGCGCAATGTACTAGCACTGGTGCATCGCCATTTTGCTGCATCAGGCTATAAAACTGCGCTAGGTTTTCTTGTGTAGGATTTTGCCAATCAACGCTAATATTGTGATAGTTCATGCCAAGTTGAGTGACGATTTGCTGCTCATTGGGTAATGCATTTGGATTGTCGTTAGGGATCAGGTTTATCACGGTTTTAATACCCGCTTGAGCAAGTTGTTCAAATTGCTGCTCTGTGGGTAAACCCGAGGTCATCACTTGTGGGGTATTAAACTTTACCGCTTTTATATCCCCCAGTTTACTGGTGTCGATATTCGCCGTACTTTCTGCACTATTCACTCCCACGCTGAAAAACAAACAACATATTAATATGCTGGTGGACAGTATGTTAAAACCTTGTGGTGTATTCATGTGGTTTCCTTGGGTTGATACGTGATAGCGTGTGATGAACTTTTGTTGTGTTCAAGTTAACCATATCATTGTTATGTTTGCAGATAAAAGTGACCTGCTTAAAGTGGCACCTTGAGCAGGCCAAGCCTACCGTTATTTCGGTAATGTTGTAGAGCCTGAATCGAGCTCTATCTTTGTGTTCTGCGCCTATGGCTAATAACGTCGTGATGTATAGGCAGTGTAACGTTTAATCGCTTTACAACAGTAAGATAGCAACTGTAGGATGATATTAATCAATACGTTAAGGGGCTGGCTTTACTGAGCAAGTTCTTCAATAAGCTTTTAGGGCTTCCAAGGATCAATTCTGTTATGGAGAAGATTAAAGGTATATGTTTTTTTGCCCTGACATTTTTTAGTTTTTTTGGTGTGGTTGTTTTCACCCCTGCGCTTGTTTATGAAGTTTTTCAAACGGCAGAGTCGAAAAGTGTCGAAGCTGAAGTGATAGAGTCTTATTTTGGATATGAAGATCTTTTTGGTCGTGAAGCTTGCTCTTTAGAAGTTGAACTTAACATTTTATCGACCAATGAAAACGTCATTGTCAGAAATGCCAAGCCTGGTGATATTGCAATATGTAGCTCAAAGAAGAAGTTTGCAGCCAATTATCAGCCAGGAGATTTTACGATTGTTTTTTTATCAAAAAATGGGGAATATTATCTTGCTTTAGGTTCATACCTCGAAGCTATGACACCAGGAATACTTAGTATTGTATGGTTTGTATTTTTCTACTCATATATAAAAATATACCGTAAGAGGGCCTCACAAGTAAGCCCTAACTAAGCAGTTAAACAAGGACTAAAAACTGTGGGCTGTAGGCTTCGCTCTATTTTAACCCACTATTTTTTCGCTTAATGCGGCTTTAAATTTCTAAATGAGTATCAGTAATGTTTAAGCGTAGAATTTTACCAAAAGAATCGGATTTTCCGCTAGGTACTGAATTTTATATCTTTGAGTGGGATGTACCATTGTCTAAAGAGCCTGATGAAAATGGTGAAACAGTTTCCTATTTTAATTGGTTTGGCTCTAAGAGGCAGGCCTATCCAATAGACCGGCTAAAAATTGATAATAATTGGCCTGCTGATTCATTTGAACATTGGCTTGAAATAGTAAAAGATTCATCTAAATAGGTGTTGTAGTGAAACAGAATTTAACAAAGCGTCGAAAAAACACGGTTTTGACTTTGGCGTTAAGCATTTTAACCAACAATCTCTCTCCGCTCAATTGGGCGTATATTCTAAGGATGGTTATGAGTAAATTTGCATTTCTTCTTTTCTTTTTAAGTTCAGCCGGTAATGCTTCTGAATTTAATAAAGATATTGTTTCAAGCTTAATTGAAAGAACGACTCATCATGTGACTTATGACGGTTCTTATTTTTCGATTCCATACCCTAATGGAGATGTACCGAAAGACAAAGGAGTCTGTACGGACGTTATAATTAGAGCTTATCGTAAGTTAGGTACTGATCTACAAAAACTCGTTCATGAAGATATGAAATCTAACTTTTCACTTTATCCTTCGAAAAGGATTTGGGGATTAAATTCAACAGACAAAAATATAGATCACCGCCGAGTTCCTAACTTACAAACCTTCTTTAAAAGACATGGTGTAAATTTAAACGTTAGTGATAATAAAACCGACTACTCTGTTGGAGACATTGTTACATGGATGCTTCCAGGTAACTTACCTCATATTGGGATAGTCATAGATCAAATTAATCCAATATCAGGTAACCCTATGATTGTCCATAATATTGGCCGTGGCCCTGAAGTCGATGATATGATTTTTGATTATAAAATAACTGGCCATTATCGTTTTGTGCCAGAGAAATATAATAAGGATAGTCCGCGCGAAACGTCGCCCATATCCCAAGTGTTAACCCATTAACCATGTCACTTATTGTTAAATTTCTGGAGTTATGTGCATTTTGAGTACTTTTCTCGGCATTTGTTTACTGGTTTTGCCATTGATCGTTTTCAATATATATTCAAATCACGAGTTCGATTTATCGTTGTCTGATAACTTAAAAAAATGGAAGTGGGCTAAGTATTTTGCCATTATTCTCGTACTTGCTTACGTCGTCTATTTACTGATTTATGGGCACAGTTATGTTGTAACGGGTGCCTATGAAACAAGCATCTATATAGAAGATTGGGTGCAGTATTATCTTGTACCAGGTTTATGCTTAGCGGCAGTGATATATTCCAAACCGGTAGGGTACTTTTTTGGTGACAATAGCTCAGAGTTTGGCTCATCGATGAAAGAAGATGTCGCTTTTACTCTTGGTCTTCTGTGGTTGTTATTTTTTACTTGGCAAATATTCTTAGAAAGCTTGTAAGCGACACGAATTAATCATGACACCCATTGTTTTACCCATTACGTTGCCAATGGTTGGGCTTTTGTTCAATATTGACCTAGCTTTTTAAAGCCTGCCAGTAAAGTGAAGTTAGACTGTTCATTCTTTGTTGTGGCGAAGCATTAAGACGCTAATGGGCGTAGGCATAAACGCAAAGCATAAACACCTGGATTTCGGCTCAACCGCATAGCCGGAACGACGGTGAAAAGTAGGGTTAATTTGCATCTAACAACGTTAGCCATACCACCCATTGTTAAAATAATAATGCAAACTCGGTTTGCTCTTACCAGTGTTTTTTATCGCTTTACAATAATAAAATAGCAACTGTTGGTTTGCGTTTAGTTCAAGATAAACCTCATCATTATTGTATTGCTCCTAACCCAGGGCGAGATCGTGAATGTTTTTTGAACAATTTGACGCACTATTTGACGTTAACATCTCGCTATGATCTTATACTCCCTTTTTTCGGGAGCACACCATGCATATTGACCACTTCAAAGAGAATTTCCAAACAATAACAGACCAGCGTCAAGGGGCTAAAGTGACCTATTGCCTTTTTGAGGTACTGTTTGGTTCGCTATGTGCCGTTATCGCAGGCGCTAAAGGCTGGTTTGATATTCGCGAATACATTCTTGGGCATCATGATTGTTTTAAAAACAACAAC
>NZ_JBOZPS010000008.1:0-244736 GCF_050849305.1 Shewanella sp. MF05960
AAGATGAAAAGAAGATTTGCCTAAATCGATCCCAATTACTTTAATAGTAGACATGATGCTTCGCCTCTTTGATTAGCCTACCCTAAGTTTAGCTTAGGGGTGAGGCGGACCATCTAATTAAGCCCCAACTAATGTTGAGGCTTTTTTACACCACTCGCTATTGCTAGCAGCTCGTATACCAATAATGGTACCCGAGGCCAGACTTGCGCTTGCACGCCTGATGTTCAACCAGAGCTGCCTTGGGCTTTAAACCTTAACGATAAAACCCAAATTTCAGACATAAAAAAGCCCCAACTCATGTTGAGGCTTTTTTACACCACTCTCTATAAATAGAGATTATAATGGTACCCGAGGCCAGACTTGAACTGGCACGCTTATTCAGCGAGGGATTTTAAATCCCTTGTGTCTACCGATTCCACCACTCGGGCAAAACTTGTTGTGTTTTGATATCAAATATCAAGGCACTAAATTTTGATTTCCACTACGTTAATCTGGTGCGTTTTTCACGTCCCGTTTAACTTGGTGCATACTTTACTGTTTTTTTGACCTCAAGCAACAAAAATATTTACTTGAGCGAACCGAACGCTTCAAAATTCGTCAATTCGATTTAAATTACAGCAAACTGAGTGAGTTAACAGCAACCCACTCATGCTTTACACTCATAAAAAATACCACAAAATGCGGAATAAACAGTACGATTAATTAGCTCTAACCGGTGTTAAGCCTTTACTGCGATTGGTCACAGCATCTTCAATTTCAAAGCCCGCTTCAGACCACACTTGTGCTTCTTCTACGTTAAAAGACTCTTTAGCCCAAATAGTTGCGGTATCTAAACTGAAGTTAGCTTGAACCCAACCATTTGCTTCCGTTGCACCAAAACCTCGAACGCGCCAATTTTGAGCTTGAGTGGCATCAAAACCAATCGATTTCCACTGGCTAATTTCACGCTCTGACATGCCTTCCCAGCTTGGCGCTGATGCACAACCAACAACAAATAACACCAATAAACCAGCAAACAATTTCTTCATCATGTTCAATGACTCACAATAATACCGAAGCCCCATAAAGAGCTTGAGCGGAACGTTTTAATTAATGGTGCGGATCATATCTGAGATTGGACTTTAAACAAGCAGAATTACATAAAATTACAGTCAATAAAAAAGGCCGCTTTCGCGACCTTTAGAGGTAAAACCGACATCATGTGATTAGTCACGTTGACGTGTTGGTTTTCCGTGGTTTGAACCCACTTTGTGTTTACGTACCGCACGACGAATTTTAGCACTTTTCACTTTAGAGCGAGCGACACTGTGTTTGTCAGAACCCAATAATGAACGTGTTTCAGGCTCAAGTCCTGCAAGTTGACGTAAATAGTTAACCTGGTCAATTGGCAATTCAATCCAACCGCCACGTGGCAACGTTTTTGGTAACTCAACTTGACCATAACGCACACGGATCAAACGGCTCACCTGCACTTCTTGTGATTCCCATAAACGACGCACTTCACGATTGCGTCCTTCACGTAATGTCACGTGCCACCATTGGTTAATGCCTTCGCCACCAGCCGCTTTGATGCTGTCAAACTGCGCAGGACCATCTTCTAAGGTCACGCCGGTGCGTAAACGTTGAACTGCCGCTTCTGGTACTTCACCAAAAGTACGCACAGCGTATTCACGCTCAACTTCGTTTGATGGGTGCATCAAACGGTTAGCGAGTTCACCATCACAGGTAAACAGCAATAAACCAGAGGTATTAATATCTAAACGACCTACCGCAACCCAGCGAGCATCACGCACTTTAGGTAAACGTTCGAACACAGTCGTACGACCTTCAGGATCTTTGCGCGAACAAATTTCACCTTCAGGTTTATGATAAGCCAACACACGACAAACGATGTCGTCAGCTGACTTTAATGAAACGGCACGGCCATCAATACGTATTTTGGCATCAGCCTCAACACGATCGCCTAAACCAGCAATTTCACCGTCAACACTAACTCGGCCTGCAGCAATCCATGCCTCCATCTCACGACGGGAGCCATGGCCTGCACGGGCCAAGACTTTCTGCAATTTTTCACTCATTAGCGGGGACTCTTTAAAGAAATTCGATAGAAAGCAAAAGGTTAATTACTTTTACTTTATTGTCTTTTTAGGATTGTACCCGCCTGTGACGCATACAATTAGAAAAGTGCCAAGATTATACGCTGAATGTGACAAACGAGCAAAAAAAACCGCCGACACGGTTAAATGTGTCAGCGGTTTTATCATGAGCCCAACGATAAACTAATGTGCAGTAATATCTTGGCGGTCAAAACGGATGTTAAACAATAAGCTGTACATCACAGGCAATACCACTAGAGTCAGCAATGACGCAAAGCCAAGGCCAAAGATAATAGTAATAGCCATTGATCCAAAGAAGGCATCGCTGATTAACGGGATCATCCCCAGCATGGTGGTGATGGCCGCCATCATGACCGGGCGAACACGGCTGACACAAGAATGCACTAATGCATTCGTCGGTGCTGCGCCATCATGAAGCTCGAGGTTTATTTGCTCAACCAATACAATACCGTTTTTAATCACCATACCTGACAAGCTCAGTAAGCCAAGTAAGGCCATAAAACTAAATGGCGCATCAAACAGCAGTAAGCCGGCTGAGACACCAATGACAGCAAGTGGCACGGTAAACCAAATCACTAACGGTTGCCTTACTGAGTTAAACAGCAATACGGTAATTAAAAACATCGCTAAATAACCGAGCGGAATAGAACTAAATACCGCCGTTTGTGCTTCACCAGCAGACTCATACTCGCCGCCCCACTCAAAGCGATAGCCTGCAGGAAGTTCAATGGCCTCGACTTTCGCTTTCACTTTACGATGCACCGAGTCTGCCGTTTCGTCTGAACCCAATTTAGGATCGCCTAATACGGCTAACATGCGGATTCTGTCGCGGCGCATCACCAACGGGTTTTCCCAGTCAGTGGTAAATTCACTGACCACTTGAGTCGCGGGGACAAACGTATTGTTCTCGGCACTCCAGATTTGCATTTTCCACAAACTATCAGCTTGTAAACGCTCTTCTGCTGGCGCCCGGGCAACAATAGGCAGTAAGTGACTGGTTTCACGATATAAGCCTATCTGCTTACCGCTAAAGTTAAGCAATAAGGCGTTATCCAGATCTTGTTTACTGATACCGGTTTCACGTGCTTGCGCATTCAATAATTGTGGGCGGATCACCGGCACTTGATTGCGCCAATCATGGCGAACACTGTCCATTGCCGGTTCGTTATTGAAAATCTCTTTGGCCTGGGTTGCTAACGCACGTAACACTTGTGGGTCTTCACCATAAAAGCGCGCTTCAATTTTTGCGGCTGGCGACGGGCCATTCTCCATCATCTTCATACGATATTGCGCTTGCGGGAAGTTCTGCGCTAAAAAACGCTCAACCTCAGGCATATACGCTCTAACCGCATCTAAATCTTCCATTTCAATGATGATCTGAGCAAACGCGGCATAACCTTTTTCAGGCTGGTAAGGTAAAACAAATCGTTGTGCACCTTGACCTATCACGCTCGACAAATGCACCATACCCGTGCCATTTTGCTTATCTTCTGCAATAAGCTTGTGCTCAATTTTAGTCACAAAACGCTCAGTGGCTTTAATGTCTGTACCTTCTGGCATCCACACATCGACAAAGAAAATAGGTGTATTCGACGCAGGGAAAAACACATTCTTAATATAGCCAAAGCCAAATACCGCCGACGCCAACATCACCAGCACTAACAGCAAGGTCGCTATTCTGTATCGCAGTACAATGGATAATGTGCCGCGGTATGCAGTAAACAACCACCCTTTGTAAGGATCAACTTCTTCGTCAGTGGGCTCTGCATCTTTAAACAACACATTACAAAAGAATGGCGTTAAGGTAATGGCCGTGATCCAGCTAATGAACAACGAAATCATCAACACCTGGAATAACGAGCGACAAAACTCACCGGCGGCATTTTGCGACAAACCAATAGGGGCAAAGGCAATAATGGCAATCACTGTTGCTCCGAGTAATGGCCACTGAGTTTGCGACACAATAAGCTTTGCAGCGGCTAAGCGCGTTTTGCCACGCTGCAGACCAATCAATACCCCTTCGGTAATCACAATCGCGTTATCGACCAACATCCCCAGCGCAATAATTAATGCACCTAGTGAAATAAGCTGTAGTTCGATACCCAGCACCTTCATCATAATGAAAGTACCTAAAATGGTCAGTAACAGGATTAGTCCCATTAATAAGCCCGAACGCAAGCCCATAAATAACAACAAAACAGCGATAACAATCGCAATCGATTCAAGCAAGTTAATTAAGAAACCTTGAACCGTGCTATCCACTTCATGACTTTGGTTGTATACCGTATCTAACGCCATGCCTATAGGGCGTTGTGATTCCAACTGTTCAAGACGTTCGGTGACTTTTTCACCCACATCAACCACGTTGACGCCGCCTGAGAATGAAATCCCCAAGCTCAATGCCAATTGCCCGCGGTTGTGATAAATCACACTTGGGGTTTCATCAAACTCTTTAGCTATACGAGCAATGTCACCTAAGTAAATCAGCTCGGTACTGCCAGGTGAACTCACCACTAAACGAGACAATGCGTTAACGGAATTAAATTCGCCGGTGGGGTGCAGTCGAATGCGATTGTCACCAATCACAATGCTGCCTGCATTAGACACCACGTTTTGGTTGTTCACTAAGCTGTATATGTAATTTTGATCTAACCCTAAAGCAGACAATTTTTGCTGTGATATTTCAATGACAACTTGCTCAGTAATATTGCCGATAACTGACACTTTCTTTACACCGGGAACCAATACCAGTTCACGGCGTAAATAATCAGCATAATTGCTCAGTTCACGGTTACTGAAATCATCACCCGATAAGTTAAGCAAAATACCGTACACATCGCCAAAGTCATCTATCACTTGCGAAGAAGACGAACCTGGCGGTAATTGTCCTTGAGTATCACTCACTTTACGACGCATTTCGTCCCACACCTGTGGTAAACGCTGTTTGTCGTAACTGTCTTTAATCTCAATTTGAATTTGTGATAAGCCAGCACTGTTGATTGAGGTAATGTGTTTTACCCCATCAAGTTGTTGTAATGCATTTTCAAGCGGTAAAGTGACCTCTTCTTCCACTTGCTCAGGTGAGGCTCCAGGATAAGCAGTAATCACCAATGCTTGTTTAATGGTAAATTCTGGAAACTCAAGCTGGCCTAAACCGGTAAAGGCAACGCTACCGCCAATGAGCAGTAACAGGGTAAACATCCAGCTAATGACTTTGTTGTTAATTGAGTACTCAGCAACACTCATCGCTTATACTCCTCGCTGCCAGCGTAAAGGTTTTACTTTTAGACCAACAGACAGTTGTGATAAACCGGCAGCAACAAGAAGATCGCCTTTTTGTATACCCGTTAACACCTCGACACCTTCATTACTCACGCGCCCGAGAGTCACATTTACCGGACTCACTTCACCGCTTTGCGGATCATACTTCCACACCACAACATTGGCGTTAGTGTCATCTTTATCCACTGCGGTCATCGGTACCACTGCGGTAAATACGCTTTGGTCGTGGGTTGTTTGTGCAATGATAAGTTCAGCGCTCATGCCCGGCAGCAATTGCACATCTTGCGGTTGTTCTAATGAAAACACCACTTCGTAAGCCTGTGTACCAGGGGTTACCTGGGTAGAATATTCTTTAAAATAGGCATCAAAAACTCTGTCGTTCATAGCGCTAAAACGCACTTTCGCTTTTAAAGCATGAGTGACCGTTTGGGCATACTTGGCCACTATCGCTTCAGGCACTTGAATGCTGATGTCGAGTAAGTGATTATTTTGCAGGGTTAACACGCCTTGATTGGCTTGGACGATTTGATGATTGTCGACCATACGTTTCGCAATAGTGCCACTGAATGGCGCTTCTAAACGGGTGTAGCTGAGTTGATCCTTCGCGGCTTCTAATGCCGCTTTAGCGGTTTTCAATTGCGCTTTACTGCTGTCAAACTCGGCCTGAGATATCAGTTGGCGACTAAACATTGCCTGGTTACGGGTAAACTCTGCCGATAAAAACTCGTAATTTGCTTCACTGGTCATTAAGTTATTTTTCGCATCGCGATCATCCAATTTAGCGAGTAAAAAACCTTGTTTAACCACTTCCCCTTCAACAAGCTCGAGATTCACCAATTGACCTGAAACTCGAAACGACAATTCAGCACGGCTATTGGCTGTCACTTTCGCAGGAAACTTATGCACTTGATTAGCGGCTGACTCAGTGATTTCAAATAACTTTACTGGGCGAATGACTTCTTTCTCTACGGTCTTTTCTGCTTGAGAACAGCCAGCAATAAGCACAGTAGCAAGCAATGTTAACGGTAACATTGAGTGATATTTCATCGATAAATCCTTGGAGTTAGGCAGATAACAGACATAAAAGAATGGTATTAAATGATTGATAATTAATTCTGACAATAATAGGTAGACGATACGCTGATTTATGGTTGCAATAAATGGGTTTGTTTGGGAACATCAATCCCATTATTTGAGTTTGACTTAACGATTAATCTGCGAGTAATTACTATGAAAACCGAAGACATTGCCTTGTTTCATCGAATTGTAGAAACAGGCAGTATATTGGAAGCCGCTGATTTGCTGAATTTGCCCAAATCAACGGTAAGCCGAAGGTTACTGTCGCTTGAAGAATCATTAAATATCAAGCTGTTCCATCGCTTAAGCCGCGCGATATCGCTCACCTCTGCCGGCAGCCAGTTTTACGAAAAAACCTTAGTGATGTTAGCTGAGCTTGATCAAACCATCGCCGATATAACCGATAATAAAGCTGAGCTCACCGGCCATTTACGCATTTTGATGTTTCCGGTGCCGCAGATAATGCAAATTGTGAACAAAATATTTGCCTTTATGGATGAAAATCCTAAGTTCACCATTGAAATTATTACCAGCACCGAGCCTTTGGATATGGTGCGTAATAATATTGATATCGCGTTTATGGTGAATGAAACATTTACCGAACTCGATATGGTGGCAAAACCAGTGCTTTATGAAGAAATGTGTTTCTTTGCCAGTCCTGAGTATCTTGCAAAAGCGGGCACGCCAAAAAGCATAAGCGATATTGAACAACACAATTCAATTTTGTTTCGTTTCCCCAATGGTAAAACCTTTAGCGAAGTACCATTAGCCAATGATGTGCTGCAGGCGGTAAAAGGCAATTTATGCACCAACAGTATTCAACTGGCGTATGAAGCCACTCGCCTAGGTCGAGGTATTGGTTACTTACCGCATGGGATTTGTGTTGGGGATGTTGAACAAGGCAAGTTAATTCGATTATTTAACGAGTTACAACCATATGTTGGTGTGGTGTTTTTAGTCTATCCATCCAGGCGCTTTTTAAGCTTAACGGGACAACGATTAATCGATTACATGCTAACTGAAATGCCCGTTCAAACCAGTAAGGCTGCTATCATCAATAATAAAGTGTGGACATAAAATACTGAACCTTAACGAGAGATAGTAAGTTTATGTACTAGCCTAATGCGTAAAGTCATTATCTAAGTGATTGTCTAAGCCATTATTTGAGTTATCATTTGAGTCGTCGTTTAACTGATTAACTTCAGTGTCGTGCTCATTGCTAGCGTTTTCAATGGTGTCATTATTATCAATGCGCGTTTCTGTATCATTATCGCTGCTATCATCTTCAGCGTTATCCAAGGCTATACTGGCTTTATCAAAAAGTGCTTGTAACGATGCAACATCAGTTAAAGCAGGTAGATCGGCCAATTTTTTTAAACCAAAGTAATCTAAAAATTGATGAGTAGTCGCGTACAGCGCGGGACGTCCCGGTACTTCTTTATGGCCAACGGCCTTAATCCAATTGCGATCAAGCAAACTTTTAATGATATGAGTGCTGATGGCTACACCACGGATTTGCTCAATATCACCACGAGTCACCGGCTGCCTATAGGCAATAACTGCAAGAGTTTCCATGGTGGCACGCGAGTATTTAGGGGCTTTTTCTTGCCATAGCGGCTGTAAGAATGGACTGAGGATTTCTTGGGTTTGAAAACGATAACCACTGGCAACCTTAACCAGTTGTACGCCGCGATCTTGATAATCGAGCTGAAGTTCATCGAGGGTTTCTTGAATGCGCACCCGTGACACGTTAAAGTCAGCTAATACCGTTTCTTTTAAGACTTTGATTGATAGTGGTTTACCCAGTACAAATAAACTGGCTTCAATTAATTGTTTAAGCTGGATAGCATTGATTTGATTCATAGTGCTAATGACTCATTAAGATAAACGCTAAAAAGCTTTAACATAGATAGGCGAAAACGGTTCATTTTGCACTAATTCCACCAGCAACTCTTTCACCAGTTCCATTAACGCTAAAAAGCTGACAACCACACCGGCACGACCTTCACTGACATCAAACAAATGCTCAAAACCAAGATATTCAGTGCTAGACAGCTTTGCTAAAATTTG
Source organism: Shewanella sp. MF05960 (assembly GCF_050849305.1). Lineage (NCBI taxonomy): Bacteria > Pseudomonadati > Pseudomonadota > Gammaproteobacteria > Alteromonadales > Shewanellaceae > Shewanella > Shewanella sp. MF05960. The sequence continues at coordinate 8,547 of NZ_JBOZPS010000008.1, forward strand.
GCTCATGCGCTCACGGGTTGATAATTGTTCGCGCTTAACATGATGGTCTTCGTTAGCATCTATGCGTTTTAACACTTCGCCAAAAGCGCGGGCTATATCGGCTAACGACACTTCGGGTGGCACAACGACTGGCTTAATACCTGGGGCTGCAACCACAGAGGCTTGAAACACATCACGCTCAATTCGCGGCAGTTCATCTAAATCTGCTGCGGCTTGCTTAATCACCTCGTAGGCTTTTAATTGGCGAATAAGAACCACGCGAGGATCTTCTTCCTCATCGTCTTCATGCGCCATTTTTGGCAACAATAAGCGTGATTTAATTTCAGCTAAGGTCGCGGCCATAACCAGGTAGTCAGCGGCTAATTCAATCCGTGCCTCGGTCAATATCTCAATATAAATTAAATATTGCTGCGTAATTTGCTGAATAGGTAAATCAACCACATCCAGCTTTTGCTTACGAATTAAGTACAGCAGTAAATCCAGAGGCCCCTCGAAGGTTTCTAAAAAGACTTCAAGTGCCTCAGGCGGGATAAACAAGTCGAGTGGCATGCTGTCCATCGCTTGACCGCGCACCACCGCGAGTGGAAGGCTCTGTTGAATGCCCTGCATGGTTATCCCTTTGGACTCAAACGAATCGCGAGCTTATTCAAATGCACTGGTATCGCCTGCGCCGTAACGCAAAATAACCACTTCATCTTCTGACATATCAATGACGGTGGTTTGCTTCTCGGGTAAATAGCCGCCGTGAATAATGCCATCAACTTGGTGTTCTAAAATATCGCGGATATGCTCAGGATCTGACTCTGCTGCTTGCTCGTTTGGCATAACCAAACTGGTGGTCATCATTGGCTCATCTAAGGCTTCAAGTAAAGCAAGTGCAATTAAGTTGTTCGGCACACGGATACCAATGGTGCGTTTCTTATCGCACTGTAAACGGCGCGGCACTTCTTTGGTCGCTTTAAAAATAAAGGTATACGGCCCTGGTGTGCAGCTTTTAAGTAAGCGGTACGCCTGGTTGTCTACGCGAGCAAAGTTGGCCAGCTCAGATAAATCACGGCACATTAACGAAAAGTTATTGTCGTTTTCAATCTTACGAATACGCACCATGCGTGTCATGGCGTTTTTGTCGCCAATCATACAACCCAATGCATAACCCGAGTCGGTAGGATACACAATCACCCCACCTTGTTTAAGAATCGCCACGGCTTGGTTTATTAACCGCGCTTGTGGGTTTTCATCGTGAATATAGAAAAATTGACTCATGTCCGTTCCATCCAATTTTGAGATTGCCAAACCCACTCAACACCTTGGGGTTGGTATAAGTTTTTGCCTAGTTCAATCCAATTACTAGGAAAATGAAAATCACTGCCCACAGACGCAAGCAGGTTATTAAGTTTACTCAGAGCAATAAGATTATTTCGGTCGTCCAGCGTTTGCTGCCCCAAAATAACTTCCATCGCATCGCCGCCCGCTTCTGCATATTCGCGCACTAAACGCTTAAGCCACTTTGCCGACAATTTATAACCACTTGGGTGGGCAAGCACCGCAACACCGCCCGCTTGATGAATATGTTCAATGGCATTGGCCATGTCGCCCCAATTATTGGGCACATAACCGGTTTTTCCGCGGGCTAAATACTTTTTAAACACACTGGGCATATCTGTCGCATGGCCATGATCGGCTAACCATCTTGCATAGTGGCCACGACTTAATGCGGCATCGCCAGCAATGGCTTTGGCGCCTTCATAAGCACCTTCAATGCCTGCTTTGGCTAAACGCTCGCCAATTTCTTGGGCGCGCACTTCACGTAATTCGCGTTGTTGAGTTAAAAAGTCTAATAAGCCCGTATGGGTAATATCGACGTTAAGGCCCACAATATGAATATCAAAACTGTTCCAGCGCGTCGAGATTTCACAACCGTTGATAAGCTTCAATGGCGTTGCATGCGCAAGGTTTGCAATGTGTGCTTCTGCTAAACCGCCAACGGTATCGTGGTCGGTAATCGCAAACATCTCTACGCCCTTTTCAATGGCGCGAGAAATTAATTGAGTTGGTGTAAGTTGACCGTCTGATGCGGTCGTGTGGCTGTGTAGATCGGCCAATAGAGTCTCTGTAATCATCTGTTTATTGTACAAGAATACCAATAAAAATACTGCTGGGATTAGTGAATTAATTGTGTCAAATAATAACTATTTTTAGCGTGAAGCAGCGCTTTGCGTTCAATAAATCGACAATAGACACTACTGGATACATTTTTCCGTGTTTTTGAGTAATATTCAATTGACTTTATAGCCCAGCTGGGTTTTCCTATAGGCACGAAATACAGAATTCAATATAGCGATTAACAATGACACATTCATTAGCTTCATTACACATTACTTGGTGGTGGCACTTCCCAAATTAACGGGTGGTGTGAAGCGTTGTGCTCATTTTTAAGAGACAAGATTTTACCAGAAAGCCCGCAGAGATGTGGGCTTTCTTGTTATTTGGCCCATAGGATTACTCGGGTTAAACAGCAGTTAAGGTGACCAGATGATAAACATTAATACACAAGGAGCGGCAGCATAGTGACGACTACAGTGATCACACCAAACCAACTCGCTCAGGTTAGCACGCAAAAACAAGCGTTAACCTACCATACTGATCCGTTAAATCTGTATCAGCATGTTACCCAAAATGCGCCGCATACTATGCTGCTAGAATCTGCGGAGGTCGAAAGTAAAGATCATCTTAAAAGCATCGTGTTAACCCATGCCGCCATGATGATCCGCTGTGACGGTTATCAACTGACGTTTAGTGCATTAACCGAAAACGGCGCCAGCTTACTTGAGCCGATTGCTTCGTTCTTCAGTCACGCCGATTTACAGCGTCAGCCAAATCAATTAATCGTTACATTACAAAAAGCCACCGAGTTACAAGATGAAGATGCGCGCTTAAAATCGACCTCACCGCTTGATGGTTTACGGATGTTTGTACAGCACATTCACACTAACCATGCGGTTAAATTTGAAGACTTATTTTTAGGTGGCGTACTGGCATATGACTTAATTGACACCGTAGAGCCGCTTCCTTCTGCGCCTAATGCCAATAACGACTGCCCAGATTATTTGTTCTATCTCGCTGAAACCTTGATATTAATTGATCATCAAACTCAGCAAGCTGACATTGTCAGTCACCAATTTAATCAAGACCCAGCGATTACAGCTCAGCTGCAAACACAAATCGACACGGTTAGTCAGCAATGTACTACTTTGGGCGATGTCGCTGCATTAGCACCGATTGACGCTGAGGCTGAAGTGAACATCAGCGACGAGCAATTCAAAAAAACGGTCATTGATTTAAAGGAACATATTGTTGCTGGCGATATTTTCCAGGTCGTGCCCTCTCGTTGTTTCAGCTTGCCTTGCCCGAATACATTAGGAGCATACCGCGCGCTAAGACTGACCAACCCTAGCCCGTACATGTTTTATTTCCGCGGCCCGGATTTCACCTTATTTGGTGCATCACCAGAAAGTGCCTTGAAATACGATGCTGCAAGCAATCAGGTAGAAGTGTATCCGATTGCCGGGACTCGTCAGCGCGGTAAAAACGCCCAAGGCGAAATCGACTTTGATTTAGACAGCCGTATCGAACTTGAGCTGCGTTTAGATAAAAAAGAATTGTCTGAGCATTTAATGCTGGTCGACTTAGCCCGTAACGACATTGCCCGTATTAGCCAAAGCGGTAGCCGTAAAGTGGCCGAATTACTTAAAGTTGACCGTTACTCACACGTAATGCACCTTGTGAGTCGTGTTACTGGCCAGTTACGCAGTGATTTAGATGCCCTGCACGCTTATCAAGCCTGTATGAACATGGGCACCCTAGTGGGTGCGCCCAAAGTACGTGCATCGCAATTGGTGCGTGAAGCAGAACAAGCTCGTCGTGGGAGTTATGGTGGCGCTGTAGGCTATGTTAACGGTTTAGGTGACATGGATACCTGCATTGTTATCCGTTCAGCGTTTGTTAAAAATGACGTTGCTTATATTCAAGCCGGTGCCGGCGTAGTGTTTGACTCAGACCCACAAGCCGAAGCCGATGAAACTCGTCAAAAAGCCCAGGCGGTGATTTCTGCCATTAAAATGGGAGGTGGCCTATGAGCAACACGAACCCATTAGCGAGCGCTAAAATGAAATTATACTTACTCGATAACTTTGACTCGTTTACCTATAACCTCGTTGATCAATTCCGCAGTTTAGGCTGTGAAGTATTGATTTATCGTAACGATGTTAGCGCCGATTATTTGGCTGAAAAACTGATTAATGAAACGGGCAAAGCGGCCTTAGTGCTATCACCAGGACCTGGCGCGCCACACGAAGCTGGCTGCATGATGGAACTTATCGATAAGGTTGCCGGCAAAGTGCCTATGCTAGGCATTTGTTTAGGTCATCAGGCGATGGCGGAATATTACGGCGGTAAAGTTGAGCGCGCCCCCTTTGTAGTACACGGCAAAGCCAGCCCAACGTTTCACAACGGCCAGGGCGTGTTTGCTAACTTACCGTCTCCGCTGCCTGTTGCCCGTTACCACAGCTTAGTGGCCACTCGCGTGCCGGATTGCCTCGAGGTTATCGCCACTACAGATGACATGCCGATGGCAATATTACACCCACAACATCAAGCTATTGGATTTCAGTTTCATCCAGAGTCAATTTTAACCACCTTGGGTAGCCAATTGTTAACGCAAACACTGGCTTATTTAACCCAAGACAATACGGCTACAGGAGGCGCATAATGGCTAATTTACAACCTTTATTCGACCAACTCTATCAAGGTCAACACCTCAGCCGTGAACAAACATCAACGTTGTTTAGCACCATTATTCAAGGTGATATGGAACCGGCCACCATGGCTGGAATGTTAGTGGCTCTTAAAATGCGCGGCGAAACCATTGACGAAATCACCGGTGCAGCAGATGCATTAAGACAAGCCGCTAAGGCGTTCCCTCGATCTAAAGCATCTATTGACACAGGGATTGTCGATATTGTCGGTACTGGCGGTGATGGTTATAACACCATTAATATCTCAACCACAGCAGCGTTTGTAGCCGCAGCTGCTGGCGCTAAAGTGGCCAAACACGGCAACCGCAGTGTATCGAGTAAATCGGGTTCATCTGATTTACTGTCTCATTGTGGTATCGCGCTCACGATGGCACCAGAAGCGGCAAGCCAATGTTTAGATGATCTTGGATTATGTTTCTTATTTGCGCCGCACTATCATGGTGGCGTAAAGCATGCGGTACCGGTTAGAGCAGCATTAAAAACCCGCACTATTTTCAACGTGCTTGGGCCATTAATTAATCCAGCTAAGCCTGAGTCAATGCTACTTGGGGTTTACTCGCTCGAATTGATTGAACCGATTGCTCAAGTGCTCAATGCGCTTGGGGTAAAACGCGCCATGGTAGTGTACGGTAGCGGCTTAGATGAAGTGGCATTACATGACATTACCCATGTAGCAGAACTAAAAGACGGCACGGTACGTACTTATCAGCTCACGCCAGAAGACCTAGGGGTCACGCGTGCTGATATCACCGCGCTAACCGGCGGCGAGCCTAGTGACAATGCACTAATTACTCAAGCCATTTTACAAGGGCAAGGCCAGAGCGCACATCGTGATGCGGTGGCCATCAATGCGGGTTGCGCCCTTTATGTCAGTGGAATTTGCGACTCTGTTGCACAAGGCACACAGCTCGCGTTAGCCACCTTAGCCACAGGCAAAGCCTACACACTTTTAACCGATTTAGCCGCGGCTAGCCAAGCTGGAGAAAACAATGAGTAACCCAGAAAGTAATGTATTGACACGCATTGTTGATACTAAAGTTGCCCATATTGCTGCCCTCAAACTGCGCTTTCCTGAAGCCAGTTTGCAGCCTAAAATATCTGATCGCAGTTTATACGCAGCGCTTAAAGCGCCTAATGCACAGTTTATTTTAGAATGTAAAAAAGCCAGTCCGTCTAAAGGACTTATCCGCCCCGATTTTAACGTCGAAGCCATTGCCGATATTTACAATCATTATGCTGCGGGTATTTCGGTGTTAACAGACGAAGAATTCTTCCAAGGCGACATGGATTACATTCCGCAGGTTCGCGCTCGAGTGACTCAACCTATCATCTGTAAAGATTTCTTTGTCGACCCATATCAAGTGAAACTCGCTGCCCATCAAGGCGCTGATGCCATCTTATTAATGCTGTCGGTGCTCGACGATAAGCAATATCGCCTGCTCGCCGACGAAGCCGCTAAGTATCAACTCGATACCTTAACGGAAGTCAGTAATCAGCCAGAACTCATACGCGCGATTGATCTTAATGCGCCGATTATTGGTATTAATAATCGCAACCTGCGCGACTTAAGTACCGATTTAGCCACCACCGAACTTTTAGCGCCGCAAATCCCTGCCGATCGCGTGGTGATTAGCGAGTCAGGTATTTATAACCACCAGCAAACACGTCGCCTTAACCCGTTAGTGGATGGCTACCTTGTTGGTAGTTCAATCATGGCACAAGCAGATATTGACCTGGCTTGCAGACAATTGATTTATGGCAATAACAAAGTCTGTGGTTTAACGCGTATTGATGACATTGCAGCCGCAGCTAAGGCGGGGGCCGTATTTGGCGGATTAATCTTCCATCCTAAATCGCCACGAGCCATCAGCGCAGAAACCGCCGCCGAACTCATTGCCCAAATGCAGCAAAAACACATTGCACTCAATATGGTCGGGGTGTTTGTTAATGAACAGGTTGAAACCATTGCCAGTTTAGCGCAAACACTCAAACTATTTGCGGTGCAATTACACGGCAATGAAACCGAACTTGAAATTGATGCCCTGCGCGCACTGTTGTCGCAAAAGCAGCTCAGTACACAAATTTGGAAAGCGGTTGCTATCGACAGTCAAACCGGTGCAGTGGCAAACAAACCGCAAGGTGCTGACCGATATTTGTATGACAGTAAATCGGCCGAGCAATTTGGCGGCACAGGCCACACGTTTAACTGGCAAGCTGACATCGACAATAAAGCCGATGCCATGTTGGCCGGCGGCTTAACACCCGATAACGTTTACCACGCCAGCCAGCAAGGCTTTTATGGGGTAGACATCAACTCTGGTGTAGAATCAGCACCTGGCCATAAAGACCATCAAAAACTGATTGAAGCATTCACCCAATTACGCCGTAACTAGTTTGCACATTACGACACAATTTTTAGCGATAATACGATTACTCGAAGGGAACATTTATGACCGAGCTCAAGCTTAACCCTTATTTCGGCGAATACGGTGGTATGTACGTACCACAAATTCTAGTGCCAGCATTAAAGCAACTTGAATCCGCCTTTGTTGACGCGCAGCAAGACGAAAGCTTTCAAGCTGAATTTACCGACTTACTGAAGAACTATGCGGGTCGCCCAACAGCATTGACCTTAACCCGTAACTTAAGTCCAAACCCGATGGTAAAAATTTACCTTAAGCGTGAAGACTTACTCCACGGCGGCGCGCACAAAACAAACCAGGTATTAGGCCAGGCATTATTGGCTAAACGCATGGGTAAAAAAGAAATTATTGCTGAAACCGGCGCAGGTCAACACGGTGTCGCAACCGCCCTAGCCTGCGCGCTTTTAGGTTTAAAGTGTAAAGTCTACATGGGCGCGAAAGACATTGAGCGCCAGTCGCCAAACGTATTTCGCATGAAACTAATGGGCGCTGAAGTCATCCCGGTTACCTCTGGCTCATCAACCCTAAAAGATGCTTGTAACGAAGCCATGCGCGACTGGTCTGCCAGCTACGACAAAGCCCATTACTTATTAGGCACCGCCGCGGGTCCACACCCATTCCCAACGATTGTGCGTGAGTTCCAGCGTATGATTGGCGAAGAAACTAAAAAGCAAATTCTTGAAAAAGAAGGTCGCTTGCCAGATGCCGTTATCGCCTGCGTCGGTGGTGGCTCAAACGCCATTGGCATGTTTGCAGACTTTATTGACGAGCCATCAGTTGAGTTGATTGGTGTAGAGCCTGCCGGCAAAGGCATCGACACCCCAATGCACGGCGCGCCACTTAAGCACGGTAAAACCGGTATATTCTTTGGGATGAAGTCACCGTTAATGCAAGACAGTTCAGGCCAAATTGAAGAATCATATTCAGTGTCTGCAGGGCTTGATTTTCCGTCAGTGGGACCACAACATGCGCATTTAAACGCCATTGGCCGTGCTCGTTACGAGTCTGCAACCGATGATGAAGCGCTAGAAATGTTCCAAACTTTGGCACGCTGCGAAGGGATTATTCCTGCATTAGAATCAGCTCACGCACTGGCGTATGCTGTTCGATTGGCAAGAGAAGCCACCAAAGAAACGATACTCGTGGTTAACTTATCGGGACGCGGTGATAAAGATATTTTCACCGTGGCAGATATTCTAGAAGCCAAACAAAAGGAGAGCGGCAATGAGTAACCGTTATCAGGCAACATTTGCAGCCCTTAAAGCCCAACAAAAAGGGGCATTTGTTCCATTTGTCACCATTGGCGACCCTGGCCTTGAGTTGTCATTAAAAATTATTCAAACCTTGGTAGATAGTGGCGCAGACGCCCTTGAATTAGGCTTTCCGTTTTCAGACCCACTTGCTGACGGGCCCGTCATTCAAGGCGCCAATTTACGTTCATTAGCCGCGGGCACTAAACCTGATGATTGCTTTGAGCTAATAGCCAAAGTCCGTGCACAACATCCAGATTTACCTATTGGATTATTACTGTACGCCAATCTTGTATTTGCTAATGGTATTGATGCGTTTTATGCCAAAGCAGAAGCTGCTGGCGTTGATTCAGTATTAATTGCCGACGTGCCTGTTGAAGAGTCTGCACCTTTTAGTCAAGCGGCTAAAGCACATGGCATAGCACCGATTTTTATTGCTCCGCCTAATGCCGACGCTGACACGTTAAAACTGGTGAGCGAGCGCGGCGAAGGTTACACCTATTTGCTATCACGCGCGGGCGTAACGGGTACTGAGTCAAAAGCAGGCCAACCAATTGAAAATATTTTAGCCCAGCTTGCTGAGTTTAATGCCCCACCGCCGTTACTCGGTTTTGGTATTGCAGAGCCAGAGCAAGTGCGTGCCGCTATCAGCGCGGGTGCTGCTGGTGCTATTTCAGGGTCTGCTGTGGTTAAAATTATTGAAGCGCATCAACATGACGAGGCCACACTGTTGGCTAAGCTTGCTGAATTTACCCGCGCGATGAAAGCGGCAACTTAACGTAGCCGTTTACGCCCAGTTGTACGCGTTTTAAAAAATCAGGAGTACCTCGGTATTCCTGATTTTTATTATGCAGACTGCAAATAACGATAATGTGATTTATCAGCTAGCGTGCCACGTGCTGTCGGTAAGGCAGATGTGAACGAACAGTTAAACTAATAGTGAGGCGAATGGAAAGGCAGATAGTGGAGCTCCTAACCTGACTCTAACTATGCATCCATGTTGTCATATTTAGACAGGATCTAACGAGGCAAAATGAGCGTTGAACATCACCGTTACCTCATGAGATGAGTATGAAGAGAGATTCACTTAATCCTCCTTGTGTAATGGTTCAAAAAAATCTGCCCGTCATGTACAATCTGCCATTAATAAACTAGCGACAATCGTTCTCCTTTTTCCTTGCCTGAGATATTTATGAAGCAACTGTTAGATTTTTTACCTTTAGTGATCTTTTTTGCCGTGTATAAGTTTTACGATATTTACACCGCAACGGGCGTATTAATCGCGGCAACGGCTATTCAATTGGTCGTCACCTATTTATTGTATAAACACATTGAAAAGATGCACCTAGCCACCTTTGCAATGGTGACCGTATTTGGTTCGTTAACCTTATTTTTCCATGATGACGCCTTCATCAAATGGAAAGTCACCATCGTTTACGCTTTATTTGCGATTGGATTAATTGTGTCACAAGTCATGGGAAAACCTGCGCTGAAAAGCATGTTAGGAAAAGAAATGACCGTAGACGACAAAATCTGGACTCAGGTCACATGGTATTGGGTCAGTTTTTTTGTATTATGTGGCATTGCCAATATTTATGTTGCCTTTAGTTTACCACTTGAAACATGGGTGAACTTCAAAGTGTTTGGCCTCACCGCCCTCACGTTAATTAATACTGTCATTACCGTTGTATATCTTTATAAAAATATGCAAGAAGAGCCGATTAAACCAGAAGATGGTCAGTGATCATCAATTCGTATTTCAACAAGGAAGCCGTCAATATGTGGTACATGATTTCATCTCAAGACGTAGAAAATAGCCTAGAAAAGCGTTTATCAGTTCGCGCCGACCATTTAGCTCGCTTACAAGCTCTAGCTGATGAAGGTCGCTTATTAACGGCTGGACCGCACCCAGCGATTGACAATGAAAACCCAGGTGAAGCAGGCTTTACCGGTTCACTGGTGGTTGCTGAGTTCCCGTCTTTAGAAGCAGCACAAGCCTGGGCCGATGTTGACCCGTATATTGCCGCGGGTGTTTACAAAAGCGTTATCGTTAAGCCATTTAAGCGAGTATTGCCTTAATGAAGATTGTCTCATTTAACATTAACGGTCTGCGCGCACGCTTGCATCAATTGCAAGCGCTGATCGACAGCCACTCGCCAGACATTATTGGCCTACAAGAGACCAAAGTGCACGACGAGGCCTTTCCACTGGCCGATGTTGAAGCCATGGGTTACAAGGTGCATTATCATGGTGGTAAAGCCCATTATGGTGTGGCGATGTTGTCAAAAGCAGAGCCGCTTAACATTATTAAAGGCTTTGAAACAGACGATGAAGATGCCCAGCGCCGCTTAATCATTGGTCAATTCAAGCAAGATAATGGTCGTACGTTAACCGTGTTTAATGGTTATTTCCCGCAGGGTGAAAGCATTCATCACGAAACAAAATACCCTGCTAAGCGTAAGTTTTATCAAGACTTACAATTACATCTTGAAAAGCATCACACCCCAGATGAAGACATCGCGATTATTGGTGATATTAATATTTCACCGACTGATTTAGATATCGGCATTGGCGATGTGAACGCAAAGCGTTGGTTAAAAACCGGTAAATGCAGCTTTCAGCCTGAAGAACGTGAATGGTTAGCGCGTTTACAACAATGGGGATTTGTTGACAGTTTCCGTCACTTACACCCAACTCGCACTGAGCGTTATTCGTGGTTTGATTATCGCAGCAAAGGTTTTGATGATAACCGCGGCCTGCGCATTGATGTCATTTTAGTCACTCAACCTATGGTAGCTCGCCTTGTTGAATCTGATGTGGATTATGATTTACGCGGTATTGAAAAGCCGTCTGATCATGCGCCAATCTGGACCACATTAAGTTAAGCAGTCTTGTGACTCAGACAGTCTAGCTATGGCTTGTTCAACAAAAAATGCTACGCCATTATTGGTGTAGTATTTTTTATTGGACCTAAAAAAAGTAGCGGCTGGAAACTTGCCATTGCTGCTCAACCTGTTCGATAGGTTGATTGATATAACGCCTGGCTGGGCGAGTCGAATCAATGACATTGTATTCAAGTTGAATAAACCAGGGTTTATCCAGCTGATATTGATAAGCCACAGTCAACGACTGACCATCCTCGTTGTTATCATCCTCTGGGGTATAGTCGTTATCTGTCACTGAAAAGTCTTCTACACGCAAGCTTACACGGTGCTGCGACCAACGTTTACTCACCATGACATAACCCGAGTGAAAATCATTGTCGACCACAGGCAAACCATCGGTATTGGTCATTAAGGTGCTGCCTTGCATATACTGGCTGGTAAAACTAACGCCATAAGGGAGCAGCCATTTAGCACCGACATGGCCAAACTGGGTTAACCACACATATTGCCCTTGCTTTACAATAAGCGTGTTGGCGTTATTGTCATAGTATCCAGCCTGTACGCTACCTTTATTTCGCCACGTCCACTTAGCCACAACATGGGCACCAATACGGTCATCAAGTTCGGTAAAGGGATCTGAGTTGGCCGCTTGCTCTGCGAGCATACCGTCAGGTTGCATTGCGGGTATGGTCGTAATAGGAAGGGTTTCTTGTAGAAGGGTCTGCCTCGATGTTTGCGTCCAACCATGCCACGCGAGCATGGCTCCCGTGGTGTCATTAAACATAAACGCTTCGGCGGTTAATGAAAAGTCATGCGCCGATTGACGGTATTTGCCTAAAGACTCTATCGTGGTTGATAAACCAATATGCCGGACTTCTTCAGCAAGCCAACTGTTAATGGTCGAATAGGTTAAGCTATAAGGCGATGCCCACGCGGTGGCGACGTTTTCTAATGATATTTTGGGATACATTAAGCCAAATTCAACATCGAGACGAATACCCGACTCGCTTGGAATGTCGCGATAACGCACTAGTGCCTCAGTTAAACCAAGGCCATTATTGATGCCATCAATATAGCCATTCGCGACAATACGACTAGACCACGCGTCGCCCCATTGCGTCTGATAACTGAGTCCTAATTGCGACAACGCTATCTGCGAACCATTATTGGCACTAAATTTACCGAGCCCACCGCTTAAATATGAATCGCTGCTGTCGGCATACCCTATTCGAGTATCAACTACACCACTGACATGATGTTCAACCTCACTCCACGCCATCGACTGGGCGCTTGAGTGAAAAGTTAACACCGATAAACAGATACAGCGAAATATTAAACGGTCAATAACAGTCAATAATCATCACTCCTATACATAAGCAGACTGGCTTAACCAATCGTTAAACTGCAACTCTGGCAGTGGCCGTGACAAATAAAAGCCCTGGCCCATTTCACAGCCGCGCTCAGTAAGCCATTGTAAGGTCTCTTTATCTTCAATACCTTCTGCAACGACTTTAAGGCCTAGGTTATGGGCTAATTGTAAGGTTGATTGCACAATAATTTGGTCTGCATTTGTCTGCAGCAACTTTTGCACAAATGACTTATCAATTTTTAGTTCATCGACAGGTAATTGTTTTAATTGCGCTAATGATGAATAGCCCGTGCCATAATCATCAATAGACAAGGTTAAGCCATTTTGACGCAATAAAGTTAGTTGCTTAACCGCCAGCTCAGGGTCTGACACCACGGCATCTTCGGTGATCTCAAGCGTCATCGCCGACACTGGGACATTATGTTGTGCCAAGGTATCGATCACCCAGTAGCAAAACTGCTCATCTTTTAAATTTTCGGCTGAAATATTCACCGCTATGCACATGTCTATACCTTGTGCTTGCCAACGATGATATTGCGCCATAGCCTCGGTAATAACCCAACGAGTCAAAGCATCCATTTGCATGGTTTTTTCAGCAATAGGAATAAACGTATCTGGCGGAATAATCCCTCGAGCAGGATGGTTCCAGCGCACTAATGCTTCAACGTGAGTAATTTTTTGTTTCGCTAAATTCAGTTTCGGCTGGTAATAAAGCACCAATTGATTTTGCTCAATAGCGACTTTTAATTCGTTAATTAATTGAAAACGCTCAATGCTATTTTTATCAATATTGGCATCATAAATTTGATAATCACGCTTATTCATTTTAGCGTGTTGTAACGCGGTATCGGCCTGGCGTAACAAGGTTACAATATCAATACCCGGCTGATAAAAACTGACTCCTGCGGTAAATTGTAAATGCAGTAAAATATCTTGGTAGTGATAATCTTGGCCAATTTTTGCTTGTAACATGGTCAAGAACACTTCAAATGATTCATGTTCATATTCTTTAAACGCCAACACAAACTCATCGCCAGACAAACGACACGCCAAGGCGTTCGGGTTGATATGACAAAGCCGCTTAGCCACCTCTTTAATCACTTCATCGCCAACAGCATGGCCTAACGTGACATTCACCTCGGTCATGCGGCGGATATTAATTAAACAAATCGCCATGGTTGAACCTTCAACGAGCCAAGGCTCACAGACTCGTTGTAAATGGTTACGATTGGCTAAATTGGTGAGCGGATCATGAAACGCCTGATGTTCAATGGCTTTTTCACGCGCCACAATAGCTTGTTGCATCGAGGTAAATTCACTGGCAAGTTGTTGTAACTCAACGCTTGAATCTACGCTCACATGAGAATGATAATTACCTTTGGCGATAAAGCGGGCTTGTTCTATTAATTGTTTAATTGGCCGGGTAATACTGCTCGAAATCCAAAATGCCAACAGCAATGATACTGGTAACATTAACAGTAACACCGCCACTTGCTGTAACCACTGAGATTCGATTGATGCTAATAAATCTGAACGCGACTTGTACATATAAGCATGCAAGGATTTATCATCTACATGACCTAAAAATTGTTTCCATAAAATAAAGTTGCTGTCGGCTTGGTCTGCAACAATATATTGGGTCACTAATTGCGTTTCATGGCGCTCGAGCGGAAAACCAGAGTGACCCACTGGGGTCATCACCTCTTTTTCTAACAACATAAAACCGCTGTTTAACCCGGTGAGTTTTTGCAGAGAGTTTGCTAATGAATCGTCAATAAGAAAACCAAAACCCACCCAGCCAATGACACTATTTCCACCACTCGTTAACGGGGAAAACTTAATTTGATATAATTTGTCATCGAGGAGATAGAAAGGACTTATTTGATCAAACTCAGTGTCGAGTTTATAACGAAAAGGTGCATGTTGTTCCGAACCAAGCGCCACCGCTTCTTGACCGAGTTCATCTTGTGAGGCCACCAATTGGCCAATCACTTTACCGTCACCCGACACCGCCATCGCGAGTGAAGCGTTGATACGGCCACGATGATTATTGAGTGCCACTAAAAAACTACGATTATCACCATCGATAAAAATATCTTTTAAAGCAAAGTCTTTAGCCGCAGTAGATGCAAACGCCGCCAAATAATAGTTACGATTATCGTATTGTGACTCAAAGACTAAACTCGCCACCTCGAGTTGGTTAGCGACATACTGCTGTTCGAGGCGTTGATTGGATTGATATGACAGCCAGAAAGACAAGGCCAGTACCGCAATAATAACCAGTACAAAAAACGCAAAAATCCGTGTCTGCAGACGATTAAACAATACCAATATTAGTATCCTTCTAGGAATTCAAATTCATCTAAACTTTGTTGTTTAGGAATACTATCAAATTCAGCCTCTAAAGTGATCACTATTGGCTGCTTATTGGGTAAATGAAACGTCTGTAATTGCAGGTTATCGTTAAGCTTTAATTGCGGATGCCAGACACTGACAGTAAAGTCATCTTCAGGTAATGCGTTAAACACTACTTTTCCTTGGTTATCTGTGATGGCATAAAACGGCGTATCAACCACCAGCAAATGTCCCGACATCCAGTCATGAATATTACAGCCCATCGACACATGACCCGCTGTTTCAAACATGATTAACTGTTGCTCTTGTTCGTGTCGTAACTTAAATGAAAATCGTTTTGGGCCTAATGCAGAATAAATATGATGAGTTATATCATCTTCATTAACAAAAGCGACCTCTTGGCCTTTTTGCACCACGGTAATATAAGGTGAAAACTGTTTGTCTTTTTGATGCACTTCAGCTTTGGCAGGCTGCGCTGCTACAACCCGATTATCCGCGTTGTTGGGTTGTAAATACACCACCACATTGACCGCAGCCTGGCCTTGTTGATTAAGTATCAACAACTCCTGAGCGCTGACACTTTGAGCCAATAATTGACTGGCGAGTTGAGTCAACAACAGCAAAGTGGTTAGACTTAGCAGCGACCTTAAGCTCATCTTTTTCTTGTCACGATTTCGGCTTACACCAATCATCTACACTCCTATTGTTAGCATGTTAATCAGCAATATTGCCTAAGTACCTCTACAAGACCTCACCAAAAGCTGTTTTATTTCACCCATCTTAAATTTTATATTGGCTTAGCATGGCGGCTAATCCTTTTGATGAGTCATTGAGCTCTTTTGCTAGCACGCTAGACTGTTTTGCGGTGTTGCTGATGATTTCAGATTGTTGACGAATATGATTAATTTGCGATGAAATATCCCCAGCAGACATGTTTTGCTGCTCAGCAGAAGCGGCAATTTGGCTGCTCATATCAAATACCGAGTTAATCGACCCTGCCATTTGAGTAATATCATCACCCACGGCTTTAATGCTAGCGCTACCTTGATCAGCTTGCTCAACTATCACATTGGTAATGCCGGTAAGATTTTTAGTGCCTTTTTGTAGGCCTTCAATCATTTTTTGAATTTGCACTGTCGCTTCTTGAGTTCGGCCCGCCAGCGTACGCACTTCATCTGCCACTACCGCAAAGCCTCGACCTTGTTCGCCTGCCCTTGCCGCTTCAATCGCTGCATTAAGTGCTAACAGATTGGTTTGCTGCGATATGCTTTCAATCGTGGTCACCGCGTCATTAATTTGGGTGGCATCGCGAGACAGTTGTTCAACCGACGAAAATGATTCTGCAATTCGTTCTGATAAATAGCGAACCCTTTGTACAGCATCGGCAATTTTGTGCTGACTTTGGTCCATTTGCTTAGCATTTTTTTGGGTATGCGATGAAGTTTCACCGGCATGATGCGACACATCAGCAATGGCAGAAGTCATTTGCTCCATCGCATGAGATACCGCATCTAAAAAATGATGTTGTTGGTCTATAAGATCTTTATTGGTGTTCGCCTGACTATTAAACTCATCAGCCGCAGCAGACAAGGTGCGAGCATTATCGCGAATGGCCTTGACCATTTCACTCATGTTATCAGCGCAGCGGTCAATGTCGGTCGCGATTAAACTGAAATCATCAGTGCCAAAAAAGTTAAGCCTAAAGCTTAAATCACCATCGGCCAAACGCTTGATGGCCATGTACATATCCCACAGGCCGCCACCTAATGAGGTTGAAATCCAGTAGCTGAGTTGAAACAACGGCAACAAACCCACTAATGCAATGATCAACATAAACTGAGCATCGCCTTTTGCATCTTGCTCCCACGGCGACACATTCTGGCTTTGGCTTAAATATTGATTACCGACATTGGCTGATGCTATTACGGTATCGCCATTACGCCCGGTATTATCACGCGCAGAGACTTGCAATTGGTTGTCTGAAGCAAATTGTTGCAGCTGCGCGTCAGCTAAACCTTGATTATTAGCCACTGTCGCAAAACTTTGCACACTGGCTTTCACTCTCTCTTGAGATGCCTGTGCGATAAAATCGTTCGCTTGTTGATAATTGATTAGTGCAATTACGCTGGTTATCGCAGCGACCATTGAACACAGTATCCAAAATTTGCCGTTTAGGCTGAACTTAATCATGATTGCGTCAATCTTTCTAAACTGGATTTGCTTCATCTTTACGCTTCCTAAGGCAATTTATATCAAACATAAATAGTATAGCTGAGTGAATCTGTTCAATGATGAACAGCGGCTAAAAAAATAAAATGCCTAAGTGCAACACACTTAGGCATTTAGCTTTATTATTATCGACTTAAGCGTGTAAAACTTAAGTGCTAACGCTCACAATTTTTATCGATTAAACTTATACCGATAACACCTTGTTTAGCGGTAAATCACGATACCTTTTGCCCGTCGCGGCAAATATTGCATTGGTTAAGCTTGGCGCAACAGGTGGAACACCAGGCTCACCCACACCAGCAGGATTAGCAGTCGATTGGATGTGAATCACTTCAATATCCGGTGTTTGTGGTAAACGCAGCAGTGGATAATCATGAAAATTTGATTGCTGTACTTGGCCATCTTTAAAGCTAATTTCACCCATCATGGCTAAACTTAAGCCGAAAATAATCGCCCCTTCTGTTTGCGACTTCAATCGGTCTGGATTAACCACTAAACCTGCATCAATCGCGGCGATACTTTTTAACACCTTAAGGTTGTTATCTTTTACTTCAACTAAGGTGGCGACGGCAACATAGGTTGTAAAACTGCGATGAATAGCAAAACCCCAACCTTGATTTTTCAACAGTGGAGCTTGCTTAACCAGTTTGGCCTCCATGATATCTAGCACATTATGATAACGGCCAACATCAATAGGATGGTCTTCAAGTGTTTCGCCGTAATTACCGTACTCGAAACCTTGATCTGCTAAGGTTTCTTTTCTGGCTTCACCGAGCATTTCACGCCACATTTGTAAACAAGGCTTATTGGCTTTAACGGCCAATTCATCCATAAAACTGCCGATGCCGAATGCATGTTGAATATTACACACCGAACGCATCCAACCAATACGGGTATGGGCGGTAGCTTTTACGGCTTCGAGCTGTATTTGTGGCAACGCTAATGGCACATCAACAAAGCCTAAATCAAGTTCACCAGCAGAGGGTAAGTCGACTCCTTCAGCAAAAGTAGAACTAATAGACGGAAACCCTGTCCGGGCTAACATGGCTTGAGGTTGATTGTTTTTGTCTAGCTTAGCTTGATAAAATTGCGCACTTATCGCGTGGTAATAACCGTTTTGAATTTCATCTTCTCGGGTCCACGACACTTTAACCGGCTTATTAAGCTTTTGGGATAACATGGCCGCTTCTACGCTAAAATCGGGTTTGGATTTACGTCCAAATCCGCCACCTAATAGTGTCACATTCACTTTGACTTTATCTTCTGCAAGACCAAGTACTCCGGCGACATTTTGCTGAGTGCTTTGTGGCGTTTGAGTTGATGCCCAAATTTCGCATCCATCCGCAGTCACACTGGCGGTAGCCACGGGTGGCTCCATCATGGCATGAGTTAAATACGGCACGGTATAAACCGCATTAATTGTCGACTCAGCAGGCCAAGAATCAACGCTAGCACCTAGTTGGCGCATCACTTTGCCAGGTTGTTTAACTCGTTCAACTAAATCGGCCAAATACTGGGTGGTATCGTGGCTATCGTTGACAGATTTGGTCCAGGTGATTTTAAGCGCTTTACGCCCTTCCATCGCACTCCAGGTATTGCTGGCAATAACGGCTACGCCGCCCAAAGCTTGAAATAAGGGTGCGCCTTTAGGTACTGGTAACTGAATAATATCCAACACGCCCGCGACTTTACGTGCCGCGCTATCATCTAACGTGGCCACATCGCTGCCAAGTACAGGCGGGCGAGTGATGCTGGCATACACCATGCCGTCAACGTTAATGTCATAACCAAACATGGCTGTACCCGCTAATATGTCATCCATATCAACGATAGTTTTTGGCTTACCAATAAAGTTAAATTCACTGTCAGGCTTGAAGGTCAGCGTTTCAATATCAGGCACTTTAATGGCCGATGCCGCTACTGCTAACTCGCCAAAACGTAAGCTTTTGCTTGAACCTTTGTGATGCACACGACTTTGTTTGGCATACACCTCAGTTAACGGCACTTTCCATTTATCGGCTGCTGCTTGCTCAAGCATGGTTCTGGCCATGGCGCCCATTTGACGCATTTTTTTATATTGCTTACGAATACTTCGGCTACCATCAGTATTTTGATCGCCGTAAGCTTTGTCGCCTAAGCCTTGAACAACAACAATTTTGTCCCAGTCGGCTTCTAATTCATCAGCTAAAATTTGTGGAATACCGGTACGAATCCCCTGGCCCATTTCAGAGCGATGGCATGTTAAATACACCTTGTCGTCTTCGCCAATGGCAACAAATAAATTCATTAATGCTTGCTTGTCTTGCGCTAGCGCCATTGGGCTCCAGGCCAAACTGGTACTACCAAGGACTAAACCACCGCCAACGGCACCAAACAATTTAAGCACGTTACGACGGCTGATATTTTCAACTGCGGTAAATGTCGTCATGATTATGCCTCCGTCACTGATTTGATCGCCGCTTTAATGCGGGGATAGGTGCCACAACGACAAATATTGCCCGACATCGCATCATCAATTTGTGCATCGGTAGGCTTAGCGGTGGTTTTTAACAATGCTGCAGCAGACATTAATTGTCCTGCCTGACAGAAGCCACATTGAGGCACATTGTGCTGTAACCACGCATCCTTGAGTTTTTGAGCCTCTAGACCTTCAATGGTGGTAACTTGTTTGCCCTGCACTTGCTTAAGACTGGTTAAACAACCGCGCATTGGGCTGCCATCCACATGGATAGTACACGCACCACATAAGCCCGCGCCGCAACCAAACTTGGTCCCAGTAAAACCTAGGATGTCACGCAAAGCCCATAGGACGGGCATATTTGGGTCGGCATCAAGGGTAAAGTCCTTACCGTTGACCAGTAGTTTTTGTGTTGTGGTTGTCATAATCACTCCTTAATTAGGCAAAAGTCTTACTGATATAAACTTAAGAACAAAAATGCAGTTACTTGTATTTATTGAAATAGCTTGTATTTGTGGCAATAGCTTACGGATATCGTCGTAAACAGGTTTATTAACGTTACTTGAATTAGATTAAACTTAACTGAACTAGCTCAAGTTCAGTTAAACGAATTATTGTTGATGCAACCACAAGGCTAAATCGGCAGGTGTATCAATATCAAATTGGGCATTTTCCATGGGCAATATATTTAAACTATTCTTTTCGGCATGGCGTTTTAACACGCTCTTAGCGCCCTTATCGCCGTCAATCGACAGTAAGCCAGTAAAGTCGTCAGCAATAAAAATAGCCGGTACACCGACATCTTGATGATAAAAACTGCAGCTAGTGTGGCCATTGTGCTGATAAGCCTCAATCAAGCCCACATAATCATCCACCGTTAAGGCAACCTGGTCGGCTAACACCAACAATAATGCATCGGCTTTTGCCTCAATAGCATAGGCCACAGCTTGTTTAACCGAGCTTGATAAGCCTAACTGCCAATGTGGATTAATTATCCGCGGGGTATCGGCGGTAATCGCCATCACTTCAACATTAATATGCGCGCCCAGTATCACCACGGGCGCGGCGATATTAGCTGTTGCACTGAGTTGATTAAGCGTGGCGATACTATGGGATAGCACGCTTTGATCGTCTTGAATTTTAGCGGTGATTTTACTGCCGTTAAAGCGACTGCTCGCACCTGCGGCTAAAATGACACTCACAATATGAGGCGATGACGAGATAGTCATCCTTACAGCATCACGCAATCAAGGCTGGTCAATTTGCTGTGATACAACACACCATGACACTGAGATAAAATACTTAAGGCGACTGAACCGGGTAATTCACCACCTAATGCTAAACCTGCTGGTGCAGAGAAATAACCACTAAAGTCATCAACACTTAGCTCAGCGATATCGAGCACTTTATCGCGCCGATGAACCGGTCCTAATAACGAAATATACGCTAATCCCAACGGTTGCAACGCTTTTAGGGTTTTGGCATCAATTTGCAGATTATGGCTCATCACAAAAGCCGCATCTAACCCCTTGAGTACATCTTGCGAAATACTTGGAGTTTGATGTTTAATAATTTGGCAACCAGGGAAGTCATAAGTACGGGCATAAGCGGTGCGCTCATCGAATACCGACACTTTCCAACCCATTGTTTGTGCCATTTGCGCTATGGGTTGAGCATCTAATCCACCACCAAAAATACCGATATGCACCGGCGGTCTAAGGGGGATATTCAATACAGTATTGTGCTGTTGCTGCACTTTTTGAGTTTTAGTGTTTAGGGTAATCGCAGTTGGCGAGCCACTTTGTTGTTCAACAAACAATCCCGACACCGCGTGGCTTGACGCACCATCCTCGGCAATATTGAGCTGATAAGTACCACTATCACCACGCATTAGCGCGTCATGAACTTTAACGAGCCCGAGGTAATTATTCGCTTTGTTCAGCGACACCATCATAATATTGACGATGCCTCCACAACCTAGCTGATAACTGGTATCAGACTCGTCTGTGGCATCGTAGGTTAATTGCAGAACTTGTTGGGTTTGAATCGCACGTTGAGCATGGCGGCGAAGATCAGCCTCAAGGCAACCGCCACTGAGCATGCCCAGGCTTTTCCCCATGGGATGAAATAACATGATAGCGCCGGGCTTACGGTAAGAAGACCCTTGCACTTGAGTTAAAACCGCTAAAACCCAATCTTCTTGATATGTAGGTAACCAGGTATCGAGTAAATCAACAAGGTGTTGAACCATGAAAACTGTCCATCTTAATAAACGCAGCCTACTAAGCTAACAGACTGCCTTTACAATGCAAAGAATCATTAGTTTCAATTTATGTATAAATACACGTAAAGGTTAAAAAGTAAGTAATTTTAACAATGACTTAACCAAACTGCTGGCATAGTGTTAACGCAGTTTTCAATCAAATAACTGATCCGCGACAAACGGATTATGCTGGCGCTCATCAGCAAAGGTCGACATCGGCCCATGGCCAGGAATAAAGCTGACGTCTTGCCCTAAAGGCCACAATTTAGTGGTAATGGAATGCAGTAAGTCTTGATGATTAGACTGCGAAAAGTCGGTGCGGCCAATAGAGCCTCTAAATAACACATCACCCACCCAGGCTAACTTAGCTTGGGCATTATAAAACACAATATGCCCGGGAGTATGACCTGGGCAATGCAACACACTGAGGGTCTGCTCGCCAATAGTCACCTCATCACCTTCATTAAGGTATTGCGTTGGTTCAAATGCTTCAGCCCGCGCAAAGCCAAAGTTCTGACTTTGCTTAACGAGGTTATCTAACCAAAATTTATCGGCTTCATGCGGACCAATGATTGGTACTGATAATGTTGCCGCTAAACTCGCCGCACCGCCAACATGATCGATATGCCCATGAGTCAGTAAAATTTTCTCCACGCTCAAACCTAACTTAGTGATCTCAGCCATTATCCTTTCAATATCACCACCAGGATCAACCACCGCGGCCTTTAAGGTTTTTTCGCACCAAATAACACTGCAGTTTTGCTGGAAAGGAGTAACGGGGATAATTTGATACTTCATCGACAACCTCACGCTTATGCTCATATGTTGATTATCCGTTAATTTTACCTAGGCAGTATTGATCTAGATAGCTTTTTAATGTGATACCCATCAAGCTTTGCATTGTTGATGTACAATCTATAAATGCGATAGCGCCCAATTTAATCACCCATGGGTTATTAACGAGCCGCTTGCTCAGTGCTAAGCACTTAATTAACTGAACCGATATAACAATAATCGTGCAGTTCAAAGCGACTCGTAATGCTTCCCACAGACTTAGTAGGATATGTATGCACATTGATATGACTTTATCAGACATCAAAGCTCGTAAACATTTTTTCTCGGTGCCACTTGATTACCAACAAAGTCCCAGCAAGCAAATTACCGTATTTGCCCGAGAGTTAGTTAGCGTTGAAAACCAACACAAGCAACTGCCTTACTTAGTCTTTTTCCAGGGAGGCCCGGGCTTTGGCGCAGTAAGACCTCTGAGTAATAGTGGTTGGATTAAACGCGCACTAAAAGAATATCGGGTACTGCTACTAGACCAACGTGGCACAGGGTTATCGACTCCCGTTAATGCCACTAGTTTAAGTTACATGAGCGCCACCGATCAGGCCGACTATTTAAGCTTTTTCCGTGCCGACAACATTATTCGCGATGCTGAGTATATTCGCACTAAATTATCTCCAGGTGAGCCTTGGAGTATTTTAGGCCAAAGCTTTGGCGGCTTTTGTGTATTACATTATTTATCTGCCGCACCAGAGGGTTTAAAAGAAGCCTACATCACCGGGGGGATCCCCTCATTAACCCGTCCTGCAGATGAGGTTTACCAGGCCACTTATCAGCGTGTTATCGCCAAAAACAATGACTTTTTCACCCGTTTTAGCGATGCCAGAGTCTTAGTCGACACACTGGCTAAATACCTGTTCGACAATAAAGTCTACCTTGGCACTGGCGAGTTATTAACCGTAGAAATGCTCCAGCTATTAGGCATTAACCTGGGCATGGAACAGGGGCCTGAATCTGTTTATTATTTACTGGAACAGGCCTTAATAGACACGCCTCATGGTGTTGATGTAAACCCGTTGTTTTTGCATCAATTTAGTCAATTTCTTGATTACAACACCAACCCCATTTTCGCATTAATGCATGAGTCAATTTACTGTCAGCAACAGGCATCCGCCTGGGCTGCGCATAGAGTGCGTGCGCAATACAGCCAATTTAACTACAGCCCAGGTAAATCCTTATTCTTTACCGGCGAAATGGTGTACCCATGGATGTTTTCTCAATTTGAACAACTTGAGCCACTGCAACAAGCGGCAAATTTAATCGCCGCGAAAAAAGATTGGCCAGCCTTATACAACCTGGAGCAACTTGCCGCCAATAAAGTGCCCGTTGCCGCCGCGATATACAGCGAAGATATGTTTGTTGAAATGCAATACAGCTTAGAAACAGCCAAGCAAGTGGGTCATCTTAAATATTGGCTCACCTCAGAGTATGAACACAACGGTATTCGCATGGACGGCGAGCGAGTGTTAGACAAACTCATTAGCCTTAATCGTGGCCATTGTTTGCGTTAATATCTGATAAGAAATAAGAAAGAATAAAAAAGGGGCATAAGACAAAATCTTATGCCCCTTTTTTAATGGGATCAAATCATTTTACAACGATACAGCTATTACAATACTTGCAATACCTGCTCAGCAGCTAGGCGAGACTTAGGCAGTTTAGCGTTATAGTCTTCATCTGAGTGGTGATAGCCAAAGGCTAACGCCACATCACAGACATAACCGTCTAATTCTTTTGCAAAAATTTGGCCTAACATTTCACTATCAACACCTTCCATCGGCGTAGAGTCAATGCCAAGACGTGCTAGCGTGTGCATGGTGTTACCCAGTGCTAAATAAGTTTGCGACTTAGTCCAGGCAGCGTTATTGCCCGCTTCATCGGTGTTTAAATCAACAAATGCCAATCCGCCAAATGCACCTTCACGATCTTCAGGCTTAGTGCGGCCGTCAATAATGCCCTGGTCTACCACTTTGGCATAATCTTCACGCGTATATTTAGGGTTATAGGCAAACAATACCGTATGTGAAGCTGCTTTCGCGTGTGGCTGGTTAAACTGAAACTTATTGGCAAATGAGTCATGTAGACGTTGCTTAGCTTCATCACTTTCAATCACGATAAATTTCCATGGTTGAGAGTTAATTGATGAAGGTGACAACACCATTGCATCATAAATAACAGCTAAGTCGGCTGCTGATACGCGTTTAGTCGCATCGTAGCGTTTTGCGGTGTAGCGTTTTTCTAAATCAGAAATAATAGCGTGAGTCATGTGATGCTCCATAAAGATAAAATAAGACGTTTTCAATAAATTAAATGATTAACAATAAATTCGGCTGATATGTATTTCGCATATATTGTGCTTAATTGTGTGTTTTCAAGGGCATTAACGCCATTTAATCGAACAGCCCATACTGGCGGTTTGTTGTTTAGGCCCTTTACCAATGGCAGCAATTAATTGCATGGCATTCACCAACTCTGGGACACGATTAGGATCATTTTGTAACCTGGCATCATCCAGGCGGCCACGATATTGCAACTCACCCAGGGCATTAAAGCCAAAAAAGTCTGGGGTACACACCGCACCATATTGTTGACCTACATGCTGGTCTTCATCCACTAGGTACGGGAAAGTAAATCCATGCTTCGCGGCAAAACGAAGCATGTTTTCTGGCGAGTCAGAGTCAACTTGATGATAGTCATTTGACATCACAGCAAGGACATTAATGCCCTCTGCCATCAACAGTTTGGTGTCCTCGGCTAAGCGAGTCGCAATGGCTTTAACATAAGGGCAATGATTACAAATAAACATAATCAATAAGCCTTTATCACCTAAGTGTTCACTCATGGTAAACGCCTCACCATGAGGATTTTTTAAGGTGAAGTTGGGTGCTTTCCAGCCATAATCACAAATGGGTGTATCAAGTAACATAACGCGTAACCTTAAAAACTGAACTCGGGATGCCCCAAATTAACATAACAACACCGGTATACCTCGGCGTAAACACATATTGCAACGGGGCATACTTAATGTCGTTATTGTACGCTTAACTTTGGTCGCCATATACAGGGTAAAAATTGAAACATTATCAATTTATTTTTAATAATAGAATGTAAGACATACCGATTAACAGCTTGAAACAAAACAGCCAACCTCAGTTGACTGTTTTTAAGTGACCATCACATCAGGTTATTTTAACGTCGGTCCGCTAACCACTGCCCGATAGCCTTGCTGGGCATCATCTAGAATAAATTCAATGTAGTGCTCAATACTATCAAGGCTATCTTGTTGATAATGTGACACATAAAGTAATTGGCTTAACTGTTCTTTGGCTATCAATTCAAGAGAGTTTTTAATCAGCCTACGGCCTAAATAATCTAAGCCTTGATAGGGCTCATCGAGGATCAACAACGTAGGTTGTTTGACAATAGCCCTGGCGATTAGCAATAAACGTTGCTGGCCATACTCCAATTGTTTAAACGCCGTTTTGCTCAAATGCCCCATATGTAACATAGCTAGCCATTCGGTTGCGATAGCCACTTGTTGTTGCGTAGGCTTTTGGTACAAACCGATTGAGTCATAAAAGCCTGACACAATCACATCTAGCGCACTGCAATTAACCCGATATTGCATATGCAATGCTGACGACACCATGCCAATATGTTGTTTGATTTCCCAAATGCTCTCGCCCGAGCCTCTCTTTTTACCAAAAATATCGATATCGTTGCTATAACACTGAGGATGATCACCAAAAATAAGCCCTAACAAGGTACTTTTACCACAGCCATTTGGGCCTTTCACTTGCCAGTGTACGCCATTATCGATACGCCAATTCACCCCAGAGAAAATCACTTTATCGCTGTATGCCACTCGGCCATTGTGCAGTTCAAATACCGGGTCGGCAAACTTGGCACTGTGACGATGACGTCGAATAAGTGCTAATAATTCTTCACTTTGCTGCCCAGACTGTGCGGTTAACTGGTTAATAACGGGGTGGTTATCCCACTCAGGCTTGCTCATCACACTGTCTAACTTACCGTGACTAAACAAGGCAACATGCTCAATCCACTGAGGCAAATCCTCTTCCCGAGACACCACTATTAAGATTTGCATGCTGTGCGACAACTGTCGTAAATATTCAGTTAAGGTGTGTCGGTGATTAACATCGAGCCCAGCATAAGGTTCATCTAGCACTAAAAAAGGCACTTGGGTGGCAACGGCGCGAGCCAGCATGACCCTTCGCCCTTCACCTGTCGATAATTGAGTAAAACTGCTTTGGCTTAAATGGGTTAAATCAAGCTCTTGTAACAACTTGTGCGTCATGGCGTTATCATGGCACTGGCCATAAATCACTCCAAACACAGTGGTTTTAGGGTCTGTGTAACCGAGTGACTCACTGTCATCTTGCTCAAGAATATCTTCAAGCAGCGCTTGTTGTGCCAGCAAAGACACCACGGCGACCTGAGACGGATCTGCACCGATAATATTGCCTGAGTAATCGAGTGGTTGATGGTGAGGCGTGTGGGTTAATAGTTGGCCTAATATTGCCCCAACATCGCCTTCGGTGCTAAATACACCCCACGATTGTTGCGATGCGATTAGCCATTCATCAATCGCCAGAGTAACACTCGATGAACGGCATTGCAGTTGTGTAAATCTAATGTCCATCTTAATACCATTCCGCGTTAGTAAGTGATCTCTCAGCGAGAATTTAAAAGGGCTTAAACAAGGCGAATGACTGAATGAATAGTTATTCTCTTTCGAAGTCATGCAACGCAGTGTAAGCCCTTTTAAAACTCGCCACAAAGGAATGCCCCAGCGGCTTTTGCTCTGCGTTCTCGCTATTTGAAAGGGAACTACCATTACTACATAGCGACGCCTTAATCAAAAACCGCTGGACGCATTCTGATTGGTCACTTATTAATGTGGAATGGTATAACTAGCTACCTGTAGTTTACATCACTTGAGTGTCTCACAAGTTGCTGAAAAAAATCGACAAAAAAAGCAGAACATTTTACGTTCTGCTAAGAGAGGCTAAAGGACAAACATAAAAAACTAACTGATAACACTCATTTCGTTAAGCATCGACTCAACAATACAATCTTTAGTGGCTGCCACAAAATTAGCGATATGCTGATTGCCCATGTGAACTTGCCATAATTCACGGCTTTGCCAGTTTTCATAAAACATAAAATGCGCTGGATTTGCATTATCTTGATGTAAATCGTAGTTAATACAGCCTTCTTCAGCACGAGTCACATCAACCAATTTCAATAATTCGGCTTTCACTAACTCGATTTTATCTGCTCTGGCGGTAATATTGGCAACGATAGTTAACTGAGACATGTTGAATCCTGTTTCAAATAAATAATATAAAATAAACAATCAAATCTAACGCAAACAATTAAAACCCTTCAAGTACAATCTTACCGATTGATTTGCCTGTTTCTAACGCTTGGTGCGCTGCGCGTAAGTTAGCGGCGTTAATTTCGCCCATGTGTTGGCCTAATGTGGTTTGAATATAACCCTGATCAACAAGATCTGCGACGCGATTGAGTAAGCGACTTTGCTCTTGCATGTCTGCCGCCTTAAACATTGAACGAGCAAACATAAACTCCCAGTGTAATGACAAACTCTTAAGCTTAAGTTTAGTGACATCCAGCGCTTGAGGATCATCAATCATGGCGATTTTACCAAAGGGTGCAAGCACTTCAGTGTAACTTTCAAAATAAGTGTCTGTGCTGTTTAAGCTTGCTACGTGCGTTACAGGCCCAATATTTAACGCCTCAATTTGCGCCGTCAGTGGCTTGGTGTGGTCAACAACATAATCTGCACCTAACTTTTTAACCCAATCGCTTGAGCTTTGGCGTGATGCGGTTGCAATAACAGTGGCTCCGGTAATGGCTTTCGCAATTTGGACAAAAATAGAACCCACACCACCCGCGGCGCCAACCACTAAAATCACTTCGTTAGATTTATCAGTTAAGCCAGGGCTTTGCTGTTTAATGGTTAAGTGCTCAAACAATAACTCCCATGCAGTGATAGCTGTTAAAGGTAACGCTGCGGCTTCTGCATTTGATAAGCTCTTAGGCTTCATACCCACTAAGCGTTCATCAACTAACTGATATTCAGCATTGCTACCAGGTCGGGTAATGTCGCCCGCATAATACACCACATCACCGGGTTTAAATTGACTTGCCTTGTCACCTGAAGCAATCACTTCGCCAACCGCGTCCCAACCAATCACTTTAACTTCCCCATCAGCAGGAGGCATGTTTAAGCGCACTTTATAATCGGCAGGATTGACTGCTATGGCGCTCACTTTAACCAATAAGTCATAACCTGTAGCAATAGGTTGCGCTAACGTGACATCGATTAATGATTCAGGGTTTGTGATAGGTAAAGACTGCTTATATCCAATGGCTTTCATAATGTGGTTCCTGTTGTGCAAATCGGCAAATGATGTTCAAACTGAATGGAACTATATTAGCGCTTGTTTTATCTCACATAAACAGCATAATAATTGAAACATTATCAATTAAAAATGGGCAATCATGCTTTTAGAAGACTTACAAGTGGTGATAAAAGTGGCTGAGTTTCGCAGTATTACCGCTGCTGCAACCAATTTAGACATGCGAACAGCCACAGCCAGTGCGGCTTTAAAGCGAGTTGAAGCCCATTTAGGTGCGGAGTTGTTTATTCGCACCACGCGTCAATTACGCTTATCGAGTGCAGGTGAAAAGTACATTCCGCAATGCGAACAAGCCATGTTGATGCTTGAGCAAGCCAAACAGAATATGAAAGGTGAGCTAGACATTGTTGACGGCGACTTACGGTTATCGGTGTCATCCGATTTGGGCCGTAATGTGGTTACCCCTTGGATTGACGACTTTATGGACACTCACTCAAAAGTGAGCTTACGTGTCAGCATTAGTGATACTAACGTTGATTTTTATCGAGATTCAGTCGACTTAGCACTACGTTACGGTTCACCTAATGATGCAAATTTATATGGGTTTAAAATTTGCAATGTGCCAAGGTTAATCTGCGCTTCACAAACGTATTTAGACCAATATGGCACACCTAAACACCCGCAAGATTTAGCCGAACATAATGCGCTACTGTATCAACTACAAAACTTAACCCACGACATATGGGAATTTAACCAGGGCGAAGACAGTATTAAAGTGAAAGTATCGGGCAATCGAGTCGCCAATGATGCTGACTTAGTCAGGCGTTGGTGTGTCAGCGGCAAAGGCATCGCCGCAAAATCATGCTTAGATTTAGCACATGATTTACTGGCCAATAACCTTGTTAGCATCATGTCAGACTACCAGGTCAAATCCACTGAATTGTGGTTAATATTTCCAAGCAGACAGTCCATCACCCCTGCCACTCGATTATTACGCGACATGCTCAAGCAGCAGACCCGCGCGTTGTTACAAAAATTAATCGCTAAAGGCATTTTAGATAAAAGCGTGTTGGATTAATCTTTATACCCAATCAGCATGGTCTGTGGCTATAAAGGTCAACAGTCACAGGCCATCAAAAAACCTAATGTGTCGCTTTATCACCCCAAATCTCTGCTAACCTTTTGTCTCTGCCGCAGTTCCAGCGATAAGCATTATATCTAATAGGGTTGTTTTTATAGTAATCCTGATGGTAACTCTCATCGCCTTTTATCGGATAAAATATCGACGTATTTAAAATAGGCGTAACCACTTTATTATTAGGAAACTGCTTTTCGACTTTGCTTTTAGACTGTTGTGCAATCGCTCTTTCAGTGTCGTTTGCCACAAAAATGGCACTTAAATAGCTCGAGCCTTTATCGCAAAATTGCCCTTGTGCATCAAAAGGGTCAATGTTAACCCAGTAATGTGCTAACAATTGTTCGTAGCTCACTTTGTTAGGGTCATAAGTGATTTCAACCGCTTCATAATGACCTCGGTGGTTACCGTTATAGATAGGGTCTTTAATGTTTCCGCCGGTAAATCCTGAAATCACATCAGTAACACCATCAAGCTTTTCAAAATCAGACTCCATACACCAGAAACATCCACCAGCCAAAATGGTTTTATCTGCAGTGGCATTAGACGCATAAGACAATAAACTTGCGGCCAAGATGGTTAACAATAATGTGCTTTTCATACACCCTCCTTTAATTTGTATCTATATCTATATTTGTATACTTACAGTATGTAATTAATGACATAAAAGTTCACTCTGACATTGACACTGTGCAATTCTTTTATCATACCAATTAACACCCTAAATTATTTCACTTTTGCTTTGAGCTTCTTTTTATACGGCTTTTTAAAACTCCGTTTTGGTGCCGCACTCGCGACACCTTGTAATGCCGAAGGTAACTGGCTCGATGCCTGGGTGATTAAACCATCTAACTGACTGAGTAATGGTTGCATAAAGGCATCGTACTTTAAGCGTTTTTGGCTGATGGCATCGAGGCTGTTTTCCCATAATGCAGTCATGTCGGGTGTGGTGGCCGAGTCTGGCAAACTACGTATTAAGCCAACGCCCACTGGCGTCGCTTTAATGGCTTTGCCCTGACGAACTAAATACCCGCGCTTAAACAGTAATTCAATTATGCCTGCACGGGTGGCCTCTGTGCCTAAACCATCGGTTTCTTTAAGGATTTTTTTAATGTTGCTATCTGTGACATAACGGCTAATGCCCGTCATGGCGCCTAATAAGGTGGCATCGGTAAAATGCTTTGGCGCTTGAGTCATTTTTTCTAATAATTCACCACGCTCACATTGGAGTATTTGGCCTTTTACCAGCGGCGGTAGCGACTGTACATTATCGTCGTCATCGTCATTGTTGTTTGAATGATTACTGCTTTGGTTTGCAGTTGTTCGCTTGAACAATTGCTTCCAACCTAACGTTTTATCTTGGCGCGCTTTGGTGGTAAATAAGCCGCCAGCAATGGTCACTTCAACGGCGGTTTCTGCATACACATAAGCGGGATAAAATTGTGCGAGATATTGGCGAGCCACATGCTGATACAACTTAGCTTCGTTACTTGATAATGCTGATAAATTAGCCACTTTTTCGGTGGGCACGATTGCATGGTGAGCATCGACTTTAGAGTCATCCCAGGCTTTCGATTTAAGCTTAGCATTTGGCGCATCGCAGCCTTCAACTAACCCAGAAGCGCCTTTAAGCACGGCATCTAATACTTTGGGGGCTAATGCAAGTTGATCTTTGGGCAAATAACGGCTGTCTGAACGTGGGTAAGTAATGAGCTTATGGCGCTCATACAAACTCTGACAAGTGTCTAGCACTTCTTTAGCTGACAAGCCAAAACGTTTAGCAGCATCGATTTGCAGTGCAGATAAACTGTAAGGCAATGGCGGATTTTGACGCTTGTCTTTGGCTTCTAATTTAGTCACTTCAGCCGGTTTGCCATTAATACGAGCAACCACATTCTCGGCTAACCCTTTGGCTAATACTCTGCCATCTTCGTCCATATAAGGTTGGCATGCATCGCTCGGTTTCCATTTGGCCGTAAAAGCGTGTTGTTGGTCGGTCAATAAGTGGGCTAACACCTCATAAAATGCTTTAGGAATAAAATCAGCAATTTCATCATCACGGCGCACCACTAAACCGAGTAAAGGCGTTTGAACTCGGCCAACCGACAACACACCTTGATAGCCGACTTTGCGCCCTTGAATAGTATACGCGCGCGTCATGTTCATGCCGTATAACCAATCTGCGCGGCTGCGTGCTAATGCCGAGGTTGATAACGGCACAAACTCACGGTTACTTCGTAACTGCCCTAGCGCGCGTTTTACGGCTTGCGGGTTTAAATCGCTAATCAATAATCGCTGAACTTGATTGAGTTTGTCGCCTTTTACGCCGAGATATGAAATCACTTCATCGACTAAAAGTTGTCCTTCTCTGTCGGGATCGCCCGCGTTGATAATTGATGATGCTTGCTTAACCAGTTTACGCAACACGGTCAGTTGGCTGCGGGTTTTAGGTTTTGGCTGTAGCTTCCAGGTTTGTGGCACTATGGGTAAATGTTCAAGTTTCCATGACTTAAACGCATCATCATAGGCATCTGGCTCAGCTTGTTCGAGCAAATGGCCAATACACCAGGACACACAATCCCCGTTGGCAGTAGTAATAAAACCATCACCTTTTTTATGAGGCTTTGGCAATACATCGGCAATAGCTCGGCCCAGACTGGGTTTTTCAGCAATATATAAAATCATAATCCATTATCAGGTCGCAAAGATTCAGTAAGCACAACCATAAATCGCGCCAGTTAACTGTATAAAATTACAGTATAGATTACCTGTAAATTTAACGTGCTGCAAATTGCATAGTATTGAGCGTAAAAATCATTACAATGCGGGTTTTATTTGTCTAAACGAATAATACCAATTCCACTAATTATCTGGTCATTCAGCGGGAATTCTGTGCCTTCTAGGCAAGTAATAGGATTGAAGACATAGTTGCTCTCGGCAACTGCTCCTGCGTTGCTCTACCTTCTGCATCCATGCAGTCGTACGACAAAATGCTATTAAGCAGCATAGAAGGCACAGAAACCCGCCTTGCAGGAGACACTCAGACCGTTCATTTCTTTGTTGCATTGTCTTAGAAGGGAATAACCATTATTTCAACAATGCGCCTCAAACTGAACAATCTGAGTGACTCTGATTGGTCACATAATTAATGGAATTGGTATAATATAATGAAACTTGGCCAGCGCTTAACTCAGCTCAATGACATGATCCCAACAGGCTATACGCACATTTGGGATTGTTGCTGCGATCATGGTTTATTGGGTGCGGCGTTATTATCAAGACAGGCGGCACCGACGATTCATTTTGTCGATATTGTGCCCAGCTTAATGCAACAATTAGAAGACAAGTTGCAACGCTTTTATCCGCGCCAATTCATTCCTCAATGGCATGTACATTGTATCGATGTCGCACAGATCCCCTTATCAGATTATCCAGAAACGCCACTGCCAGAAACGCCACTGGTTGTTATCGCAGGCGTGGGTGGAGATTTGATGATCGAGCTTGTTAATTCAATTTGCCGCAATAACCCTGAACTGCAAATTGATTTTATGCTCTGCCCAGTGCACCACCAGTACGAATTACGCCAGCAGCTTATCAAGCTTGAATGTCGTTTAATTGATGAGAAATTGCTTGAAGAAAATCGCCGCTTTTATGAGATTTTGTATGTATCTCGCAACAAAGTAGACTCGGCAATAGCAACGCCCCTAGCAACCTCGCCAATAAGCCCGGTGGGCGGGAAAATGTGGCAATGCAGCTCCGAAGCGCAACGCGATATTGCTCAGCGTTATTTAAATAAAGTGCTGACACATTATCAAAAGATAAGTCTGTCTAATCCCCAAAAAGCAGCACAAGCGCTACAAGACTATCAAACGATTTTTTTGTAAATATTCGAGTTGATGTAGCTTAAAAGCCTAAAGCTAACACAAGTGTCCTGATCAACTTTGTTACTGGACGACGTAAAGAAAAACAACACCTGGATCCCGGCTCAACAGCACTGCCGGGACGACGTAGAGAAACTAGCATCTTGGTCGCGACTCAACAGCATTGCCGGGACGACGTAAAGAAACTAACATCCTGGCCGCGGCTCAACATCATTGCAGGAACGACGTATTTTTATGCCGTCATCCCTGAGATCTTTTATCAGGAATCCAGGTGTTGCTGTTGATTTCACTTAACAGCCAAAAAACAACACCTGGATCCCGGCTCAACAGCATTGCCGGGACGACGTAAAGAAACTAGCATCTTGGTCGCGACTCAACATCATTGCAGGAATGACGTATTTTTATGCCGTCATCCCTGAGATCTGTTATCAGGGATCCAGGTGTTGCTATTGATTTAGGTTTTAGGTTTTAGGTTTTAGGTTTTAGGTTTTAGGTTTTAGGTTTTAGGTTTTAGGTTTTAGGTTTTAGATTTTAGATTTTAGCATGGTGAGCCTTTTAACACCCATAAAAAAACCAGCATTTTCATGCTGGTTTGTTCGCTCACAAAATCTGGGTTAACTTATGGATGACACTCGTTGTGCATTTCTAAGTTAGTGCCGATGTCTTTGCTGCGGTTGGCTTTGGCGTCGTCATTACGCAACTGAGTCAAGTGGTCTAGATATTCTTGATTCACGTCATTGGTAATATAGTGACCGTCAAACACTGACGTTTCGAAACGCATAATTTCAGGATTTTCCATTCTTACCGCTTCAATTAAGTCGCTTAAGTCTTGGAAAATAATGCCGTCGGCACCAATGATTTTAGCGATTTCATCTGCGTCACGACCATGAGCAATAAGCTCATTAGAAGTCGGCATGTCGATACCGTACACGTTCGGGAAACGAATTTCAGGTGCCGCTGATGCAAAGTACACTTTCTTCGCGCCTGCTTCACGTGCCATTTCGATAATCTGTTCTGACGTGGTACCACGCACAATAGAATCATCGACTAATAACACGTTTTTACCTTTAAATTCGGTATTAATCGCGTTGAGCTTACGACGTACAGACTTTTTACGCTCTTGCTGACCCGGCATAATAAACGTACGGCCAATATAGCGGTTTTTAACAAAACCTTGACGGTACGGCAAGTCCATACAACGTGCGATTTCTAATGCGATGTCGCACGAGGTTTCTGGAATAGGAATAACCACATCAATGTCATGATCTTCCCATTCTTTCTTAATCTTTTCACCTAACTTAGCACCCATGTTTACGCGGCTTGCATAAACTGACACTTTGTCGATGCTTGAATCTGGACGGGCAAAGTACACAAATTCAAAAATACACGGTGCATAACTTGGGTCGACAGCACATTGGCGAGTAAATAACTGACCATCAAGTGAAATGTAAATCGCTTCACCTGGTGCAACATCGCGCATCACTTCAAAGCCAACGGCGTCTAAAGCAACACTTTCAGACGCGACCATGTACTCAGTACCCGTCGCCGTTTCGTGTTTACCCAACACTAAAGGACGAATACCAAATGGGTCACGAAATGCAACTAGGCCCTGGCCAATAATCATTGCGACTACCGCATAAGCACCACGGGTTTGGGCGTGGACTTTGGCTACGGCATCAAACACTTCGTCAGCACTTAATGACAAGCTACGCGTTTCTTGTAGTTCGTCTGCTAATAAGTTGAGTAAGATTTCTGAGTCAGATGTGGTGTTCACATGACGGCGTTTTGTAACTAGGCTTTCAGCTAACTCAATCGTGTTGGTTAAGTTACCGTTATGCGCTAACGAGATACCAAACGGAGAGTTAACATAAAACGGCTGAGCTTCAGAAGCACTAGAGCTACCCGCGGTAGGATAACGCACATGACCAATGCCAGCATTGCCTTGTAAACGTTGCATGTGTTTAGGTTCAAACACATCTTTAACCAAGCCATTCGCTTTACGTAAACGAAACGCATTGATGTCTACAGTCACAATACCTGCAGCATCTTGTCCACGATGTTGAAGCACAGTCAGCGCATCATAAATGGTTTGGTTAACTGTTGATTTTCCTACTATTCCGACGATACCACACATGGGTAAGGTTCCTCACTGTAAGGTGTTCTATGTTTATAATTATATTTTGGGTACAAAGCTTGAGGTGTTTTCGAGATAGTCAAAAAACCACTGAATAACCACGCCAAATTCGGGTACAAGTACTGAGTCTTTCCACCAAGCGGTGTCTGGAAATGCAGTAAATGCATCCATAAAGAACAGTAATGCACTAACTATCAAGGCGCCACGGATGGCACCAAAGCACAAACCTAATATTCGGTCTGTGCCTGACAAGCCAGTTTTAGACACCAACTGACCTAATAAATAATTGACTAATGCCCCTAGGATCAGGGTAACGACAAACAGAATGGCAATCGCGACACCGTTTCTAACTAACTCGTCCTGCATTTGAGTTAAATGCGCAGCAAGATCGAGATAAAACTGGCTAGCGATAAAGAAAGCGGCAAACCAAACCACAAGTGACATGGCTTCTTTTGCGAATCCGCGGATCAAACTAATAATAGTTGATAACCCGATAATGATAATAATTGCGTAATCAATCCAAACCATGAAAATGGGGATCCGGTATAGGGTTCAAGACGGCGCGATTCTAACAGAGACTGAGATGTTTCTCACCCCTGATTGTTCAAATTATTCATGCGTGATTGCGAACAATCAATTTGCTAATTTCAACCACGCAACTGTACTGCCGTCTGAACGAGTTATTGTTCTTGAGGATTGTAGGCAATGATCTTGCCCTTTAATCCAGTTAATTTGAAAATGGGGTCTTGGCGTGCTTTAAGCTTCGACTCAGAAACTTCAGGGCCAACAAACACTCGAGTTAACCTGCCATCGACAGGTTTGGCTGGCAATGTGTAGGCCGTGAACCCCGCTTTACGCAACTGAGCAATCAATGCACTGACATTGGCAGCGTTGTTAAATCCACCTAGCTGTAGAGTAAAGCCGGCTGTAATGGCGGTTTTTACCGGCGCTTTAGCTTGAGCAACCACTTTAACGGGTTCAGTTTTAGGTTGAGTTTTAGCCGGCACTGCTTGAACAGGTTTACTTTCAACCTTTTTAGCGACCGCTTCAGGCTCTTCAGTACCGAGCTCAACCACATCACTGCCCAAGTCTTGCGGCTCAGCTATGGTTAGCACCTGAAACTCTTCAACCGTGTCTTCGGCCGGTTTAGTTGCTTGAGTGTTATTTGAATTATTGTGACTCTTGGCTAATGGCCGTAATGGAATTTCAGTAAATTCCTCAACCACTTGAGTTTTTTTACCATCCAATAAGTCGGGTAAAAAAATCACCCCTAACGCGACAAGCACAATGGTGCCCACCAAACGATTTTGAAATTGACGATTCAAAGCGAATTCCCTTTTAAAATAATGCTCTATCGAACTTAAACTCACTAGTCAGTAGTCACTAATCAGTAACTGACCAATAATGAGCTAAAAAGACTTACACAGCCTTAAAACCTGCAACAGTATAAAAAGAACCAAACACAATAACCACATCGTCTTTGGATATTGACTGCTGCATTCCCTGCCAAGCGCTAGCGATATCGTTATATTGTACGGCAGTTGCACGGCTATTATCATCTGGTAATGTTTGATATAGCAGCTCAGCTGACGCACCACGAGGGTTGTCTAACCCAACTAAATGCCACTGGTTAATCTGTGGTGCTAATTGTGCCAGTACAGCCTTGATATCTTTGTCTTTTAACATGCCACACAATGCCACAATACGTCGGCCTTGATAAGCCTGTAATTGCTTTGCTAAATACCGAGCGGCGTGGGGATTATGGGCAACGTCAAGTAACACCAAAGGTTGCTGACTCACTTGCTCTAAGCGCCCAGCAAGTTGCGCATTGACCAAACCATCACTAATTTGTTGCTGAGTAATTGTGGGCCAAACCTGGCTCACTAAAGCAACAACACTAGCTGCATTCGGTAACGGTAAACGCGGTACCGGTAAGTTGTCATAATGATGTTGTTTCGATTTAAAATGCCATGTTGCCGCATCCGTTGGAGAAACATGGTAATCAAATTCAAAACCCACCCGATACAGTTCCGTTTGCATGTATTCAGCGTAATCTTTAACTGATTGAGGTAACTCAGGCTCACCCACTACCGCAATGCAATGCGGCCTAAAAACCCCGGCTTTTTCACGGCCGACTAATTCACGGGTGTCACCAAGATACTCTTGATGATCAAGGTCAATAGAGGTCAGTATTACAGCATTTGAATCAATAATATTGGTTGCGTCTAAACGACCACCTAATCCAACCTCAAGAATGGCCACATCCACGTTGGCAGCCTTAAATAAATATAAGCCCGCTAAGGTCGCGTATTCAAAAAAAGTCAGTGAAATATCTGCTCTAGCGGCTTCAATGGCACAAAATGCCTCAATAAGAGATGCATCACTGGCATCTTGCTGATTAATACGCACTCGCTCGTTGTAACGCAATAGATGTGGCGAGCTATACACGCCCACAGTTAAACCCGATTGGCGCAAAATAGACTCAAGCATAGCGCAACTGGTGCCCTTGCCGTTTGTGCCCGCCACAGTAATCACTTTTGTTGGCGCTAATGCTAATAATGCTAAACGCTTAGCCACTTGTTCAACACGAGTCAGCCCCATGTCAATTTCACTTGGGTGGATAGCCAATAAATAGTCTAGCCATTGGTCTAAACTCGATTGCAGGTTAGGAACATGCATTTCATTAATAGCCGACATATAACATCTCACTTTGTTTGACAGACGCTTAACTTAATCCAACATAAACAATGGCCCAAGAGCCAATTTAGGGATTTGATATTGCTCTGGATATGTCACATCGACTAGATACAAACCATTGGGCTTTGCGGTTGCCGCAGCTTGATTGCGATCTTTTAATGCCAATAATTCACTTATCCAGTTGATAGGTTGATTACCTAAACCAATTTCAAGTAACGACCCAACAATGTTGCGTACCATATGATGTAAAAATGCATTGGCTTGAATATCAACCATCACATACATGCCTTGGCGCGTGACATTGACTTTGTGAACGTTACGAAACGGAGTGTTTGACTGGCATTGCACCGCACGAAAACTGGTAAAGTCGTGCTCACCCAAGAGTAATTGTGCTGCTTGATGCATTAATGTTTCATCAATATCGCCGTGATAATGGCTCACACCTGAGCGTAAAATGCCCGGGCGCAGTTGGTGATTGTAAATCACATAACGATAACGCCGAGCGGTTGCACTAAAACGTGCATGAAAACTGTCGTCGACTTCTTTAGCCCAGCGCACGGCAATACTGTCGGGTAAATTGGCATTAATACCCAATGTCCAGGCGGTTAATGGCCGGTCTGCTGTAGTGTCAAAATGCACTACCTGGCCTGTACCATGCACACCCGAATCGGTTCGGCCTGCACAAAAAACCTCTATGGGTTCATTTGCCACATAAGTTAACGCTTTTTCAAGCTGAGCTTGCACTGAATCGACATCCGCCTGGCGTTGCCAACCGAAAAAACCACTTCCATCATATTCAATACCTAACGCAACCCGCATAACAATTTCCTCTACTCATTAATGGCGCGAAGTTTATACCAATTTGCACCATTATGAAATTGGATATAGGCACTCTTGCCGACTCTAATGAATAGATAAGTAAATGACATGATAGCGCCCTACTTTCAAACTTATCCCCAATCAACCTGAATATTCTCGATTTCAACAAGAATTGATACGCATTTACGCAAGAGATGACGTGCGGGTGGAGTAATCTTGATACTCAAAAGAAACACCTGGATACCTGATACAAGCACTCAGGGATGACGTGCGGGTGGAGCAGCCAGAAACAGCCACTACTCCGTCATTTGCTCATTCTTATTCAGTTGACGCCCACTACTCCGTCATTTGTTCATTTGAATACGAAATGACGCCCACTACTACGTCGTTCCGGCAACGCTGTTGAGCCGGAATCCAGGTGGTGGCTTTAAATATTCAAGAAAGGTCAAAAGAAACACCTGGATCCCTGATACAAGATCTCAGGGATGACGAATAAAAAGATGACGGCTAAAGGCCAAAAGAAACATCACCTACTACGTCGTTCCGGCAACGCTGTTGAGCCGGAACCCAGGTGTTGGCTTTTAATATCCAAGATAAAAGTCAAAAGAAACACCTGGATCCCTGTTACAAGCACTCAGGGATGACGTACGGTTGGGGCCAAGCTTTACCTAGAACCTAGAAGGACGAAGTCCGCGCTTGGCGAGCTTGCGAGCTCCTAGAACCTTAAATCTAAGAAACACCTGGATCCCTGATATAAGCACTCAGGGATGACGGGCGGGTAGAGAAACACCTTGATCCACGATACAAGCACTAGAGGATGACATAAGCACTTATTTTAAATAAAAAAACGGCGCAGATAGCTGCGCCGTTTAATCAATTGAACCTCAACACGTTAATGGCTAACGAAAACCTTTAAGTAAGTTTGCCGCTTCTGCTTGTTGGCGATCGTTGCCGTCTATTTGGACTTCTTTCAACAATGCTTTGGCAC
This sequence comes from Shewanella sp. MF05960, assembly GCF_050849305.1. NCBI lineage: Bacteria > Pseudomonadati > Pseudomonadota > Gammaproteobacteria > Alteromonadales > Shewanellaceae > Shewanella > Shewanella sp. MF05960. Next base: position 49,500 of record NZ_JBOZPS010000008.1, read on the forward strand.
TATCTTGATCTTCAATTTCAATATAAGCCCGGGCTAGGTCTAATTTTGCATTAACCGAGTTTTCTTCATCATCAACATCAATCATATCGGCATTGCCAATTAACGAGTTCACTTCGCCCATATCAACATCAACGTCTTTGTACTGATCGGTTTTATCGTCGTCTTCGTCGGCATCGTTTAATAGTTTATCGATATCGATATAACCATTCTCACGCTCAAAACTCATTAGGTCGTCATCACTGACACTAAACTGAGGTGTTCTACTGCGCTCTTTTTCATCAAGTGCAGCCAATGCCTCATCAACCGTTAAATTATCGTCGCTCAGAATATATTCATCTTCTGAGGTGTAATCGTCACCGTCGTCATCGTTTAATGACTGTGAAAATGCAGCCAGTAAGTCATCATCACTCACATTCGGTTCAGCTTCTTGCTCATCCACTGCGGTTTCTGCCGCTTTAAGCAAGTCGCTTTCCCAATCGAGTATGGCAGGCTTTGGCTTATTGGCTTTTAAATCATTAAAAAAGCCAGAGTCTTTGTTTGCTTTTGCTGCGCCTTGAGTGTGTTCTTCTTTAAGCTGGTCATTGGCATTTTTTACATCATCGTTTGTGCTGAGTGCATCGATAGATACATCATCATCGCCCATTGTTGCGAGAAGCGCATTCAATTCATCTTCTGATGTGTCATCGTTTTCATCATCAGAGTTGTCTGAATCGTCATCGAGAGTAAACGTTAATCCGTCATCGTCATTGTTGCTTTCAAGGTCAGACCCAAGCTCAGTTTCAACATTACTTTCAATTGCATCACTGGTCTCTTCACGACTGTCATCGTCGTCACTCTGCGCCAATAACGCATCAAGCTCTGCATCAAAAAACGCCTTGTCACTATCGTCAACTAACGCGGCAGGCTTACTGTTGTCAGTGCCGTTGTCTGTGCTGTCATCGATTGTGTTTTCTGCTCTGTTTAAATCGAGATCATTTAAGTATTCATCAAGCTCATTAAACAAATCTTCGTCGTCAATATCGGCAGAGTCTTCGGCATCAAGTTGCACACCAGGGTCATTTACTGGCGTGGCATATTCATCTTCAATGTCTTGTTCAAAACTGGCGAGTAACGCATCAGTATCATCGTCAAGCGGCGGCGTGCTCTCTAATGAACGGTCTAACGCTTCATCAGTTTCTTCTCGTTCTGGCTGTTCTAACTCTAGCTCAGCCTCTTCTAGTTCTAGATCTGGTTCTTCAAGCTCTGATTCAGGTGCAACACCTTGAGCATTCTCAAGGCTATTGGCATCAACAACGGACTCTTCTTCACTAAGCGGCTCGAGCAGTGATGCCATTTCTGGCTCATTAAAGCTTGCTAACAAAGCATCAATATCATCGTCGCTGCTGTTCATCAGGTTTGCGGCGGTGTTACTTTCATCATCTTCTAGCTCTGCGGCTAATTGCGCTGCAACGTCATCTTCGTCGCTGTCTGTATCATTGTCAGAATCAGTATCGGTCTCATAATCGAGGCTCGTTAACTTATCGGTATGTTCAACAAGCGGCTCATTTAAGCTGGCCAAAAGCGCATCAATGTCGTCATCAGTCTCAACGTCATTGCTGTGGTTATTTGAACCGTCATCTGAATCATCTTCGAGCTCTGCTGCTATTTGCGCTGCTAAATCTTGCGCTTCAGACAAAGCAGAATCATCCGCTTCAGGGTTAATATCCGCAATAGTGGATTCAATAACAGGCTCATTTAAACTCGCCAATAATGCATCAATATCCTCGTCAGACTCAGCTTGTTGCGTGTCTTCATCACCCTGTTCATCTTGAAGCTCTGCGGCGATTAATGCAGCCAAATCATCGTCAGCATTAACAGTTTCGCTATTTAGCGGCGATATAGGGGCATCTTCATCGCTATCATTAGTTGGCGTAACGGCTAAACCGGCTAATAACGCATCAATGTCTTCATCGCTTGACGGCTGATCATCGCTATTTTCTAGCTCAAGCTCAGCTAATAATTCATCGGCATCCGATGTTAAAGTTTCATCGTTTTCAGTAATATCATCAACCGACGCTACCGCATCTAACGCTTCTGACTCTGTGCTGTCAGATTCTGTTTCTGCTGGCATATCAAATTCAGCGAGTAACGAATCGATGTCATCGTCGTTTGATACAGACTCTTGATCTTCAGGTTCAGCTGTTTCAGGCTCAGTAATTTCAGACTTAGGCTCTGCTGGCATATCAAATTCAGCTAATAACGAATCGATATCATCGTCGTTTGATACGCTTTCTTCAGGTTCGACGGTTTGAGGCTCAGCAATTGCAGACTCAGATTCTGCTGGCATATCAAATTCAGCCAATAGCGAATCAATGTCATCATCGTTTGATACCGTTTCTTGAGCTTTTGCTTCAGGTTCGACAGTTTCAGGCTCAACTATTTCTGACTTAGGCTCTGCTGGCATATCAAATTCAGCGAGTAGCGAATCAATGTCATCGTCGTTTGATACACTTTCTGCAGGCTCGACGGTTTCAGGCTCAGCGATTTCTGACTTAGGCTCTACTGGCATATCAGATTCGACGGATTCAGGCTCAGCGATTTCTGGCTTAGGCTCTGCTGGCATATCAAATTCAGCGAGTAGCGAATCAATATCATCGTCATTTGATACGCTTTCTTCAGGTTCGACGGTTTCAGGCTCAGTAATTTCAGACTTAGGCTCTGCTGGCATATCAAATTCAGCGAGTAACGAATCAATGTCATCGTCGTTTGATACACTTTCTTCAGGCTCGACTGTTTCAGGCTCCGCGATTTCAGACTTAGGTTCTGCTGGCATATCAAATTCAGCCAACAGCGAATCGATATCGTCGTCGTTTGATACGCTTTCTTCAGGCTCAGCAATTTCAGGCTTAGGTTCTGCAGGCATATCAAATTCAGCGAGCAGCGAATCGATATCATTTTCTGCTGAGGCATCAAGTAGGTCATTATCTGTGCTGTCGCTATCAAAGTCGGCGAGTAAGCTGTCTAAATCATCTTCAGGTGCAGGAGTGGTAATCGTTGCAGCAGGTGCTGCATCTAAACCCGCTAATAAACTGTCGAGATCGTCATCATCTTCAAGAGGTTCAAGCTCAGAGTCTTGATCTTCCATCGCCTCTGCCCAAAGATCATCAAGAGATGAGCCTTCGTCATCTTCTGCTTCATCATCTTCACCAATAAACATGTCTGATGCCATGTCCATTTCGCCATCATTGCCCAGTGACACTTCAGGTTGTAAATCAACGCTGTCTAAATCTAATAAATCATCAATTGATTCATCGTCATCTGAGTCGAGGTGAATAACCATCTCGTCAGCATTATCGTCTTCATCGACCACAGGAGCAGTAGATTGCTTAGCAACGGTTTCGGTTTGTGGCGTGTCTTCTGCAGTAGCTTGTTTATTATTTTTACGGCGAGTCAATAACCAAAATAATAAGCCAAATAACAATAACAAAGGCACAGATGCAGCCACTATCAGCATTAATGTGTTGTCCATTAAGCTGCGCCAAAAGTCTGCTGGCTCTTCAACTACAGGTTCAACGTTACCCACTTGCTGCAATAGCTTTTCGTATTCTATGGTGAGTTTGTCGTGTTTTTCGTTTAACAGTTGTAAATCTTCTTCAAGCGATGAAATATTTAACGACATCTGGCCGATTTTATTCTTCAGCACTTGATTGTCATTGTTACTGATCATCAAATCGTCTTGAGCGCGTGCAAGCTCATCGGTCAGCATTAGCGCTTTGGCATTGGCTTTATCGAGTACCGAATTTAGATCGTTTACTTCTGTGGCATTGGCTGGCTTTATTGCTTGGGTTGGTGCTTCAACGGTAGGTGTTTGTTGTACTATTTGCAGCGGTTTATCAGCATTAGGCTTTTTAACCACTTCAATAATTGCTGGCGGCTTGGTCACTACGGGTTTAGGTGTCACAACTCTAGGCGGTGGGGTTTGGCGAGTCACGCGGCGATCATCTTGCTCTGCACGGCGGCGAGCGACATTATCAGGAATGGCAGCCATAACATCGGCAGACGGGATTAATAAAATCATCCCACGTTCTAAGGTATTGTAATTATTACCACTAAAGGCATGTGGGTTGGCGTCAAACAATGCTGCCATGACCTGATAAACACTCACACGGTCATTAGGACGAACTTTTTGGGCAATACTCCAGAAAGTGTCTCTAGAGGTAGTAGGACCGTATTGACGTTTAGCTTGCTGTTTAACCTCGCCATTAGGGCCGGTTATTTTTAGTGTTTCTGCCTGAGCAGAATCAATAAGCTGTAAACTGGTTAAGCCAACGGTCGTACAGGCAATTAAACCCAAAATATAAGAAGTACGCAAAGTCATCCAATCCTTCCCTTTAAGCGCTATTGAGTTACCATCATGGCAACAGGCTGTAGGCAATTTTTATCGTTAGTATTTATACCCAATCAACCTGAAGCAGCTCGATTTCAGCAAGAATTTACACGCGTTTTGGCAAAAAACGATTGCGGGTAATGGTTATTCCCTTTCTAAAATCAATAACACAGCATAAACGCGTGTAAAACTTGCCCTTTGGGAGTTTCACCGTGTTCCCACTACGTTGTTGCGCTAAATTATAAGGTACCTACATTACTGCATTAACGCGCCTAGTATTGAAAACACGGTGAAGCTCTGAAACATGCATCATCAAGTAGATTGGGTATATGTCATCACTATATCAAATCACATCGGTTTGGCGCTAACTTTTGCACTTAAAAAAGCAGTATAGATGTTAAAAATGATACGTTTACGACTATAAACTAGATCCGCCACCCCTGCTACTACTGGCGCAAGTAAAACAAAAAAAGCCTGCTAGCTGCAGGCTTTTTAAACTAAATCACTTAATGATTAATAGATTAGCATTGAGCAACGCTCAATTAATAGTAATCTCTAATCAAAATTTCAGCGATTTGAACACTGTTTAATGCCGCACCCTTACGAATGTTATCGGCAGTAACCCATAAATTTATACCATGAGAATGAGAAATATCTTTACGGATACGCCCTACATACACAGGATCATTGCCGGCAGCTTCAGTAACCGCAGTTGGGTACTCGTCGTCGCTTTCAAATAATTCAACACCTGGAGCATCACGTAAAACCGCTTTAACATCTTCTGCATCAACAGGTTGGCGAGTTTCAATATGGATCGCTTCAGAGTGACCATAAAAAACAGGTACGCGAACGGCTGTTGGATTAACCACGATTTCGTCGTCACCAAAAATCTTCTGCGTTTCCCACACCATTTTCATTTCTTCTTTGGTGTAGCCATTTTCCATAAACATGTCGATTTGCGGTAATACGTTAAACGCAATTTGTTTTGGATAAACAGTCGGTTCAATAGGCAAACCTTGAAGCAGCTTAGCGCATTGACCCGCTAATTCTTCAATGGCTTTTTTGCCCGTACCAGACACAGACTGATATGTAGCCACGTTAATACGTGAAATGCCAAACGCATCATAAATGGGTTTTAGTGCAACCAACATCTGAATAGTTGAACAATTTGGGTTAGCTATAATATTGCGATTACGGAAATCAGCAATGGCTTCTGGATTCACTTCTGGGATCACTAAAGGCACATCGATGTCGTAACGAAAATGTGAAGTGTTATCGATAACAACACAGCCCGCTTCACCCGCAATTGGCGCCCATTTAGCAGACACATCGCCACCAGCTGAAAAGAAACCAATTTGAGCCTGGCTCCAATCAAACGTTTCTACGTCAAGAATTTCAACTTGTTTACCGTGAAAACTGACCGTTTCGCCAGCACTGCGACTGCTCGCTAATGGAAACAACTTAGCAACCGGAAAATTACGCTGCTCGAGGATCTCAATCATAGTTTGACCCACTGCGCCCGATGCACCTAAAACGACTACATTAAATTCCTGAGACATAATTAACGCTCGACTCCTATTATCCAGTTTGAACAATCAATCTACCCTAGTTTAGTGATGCTTTGCTAGGGTTAATGTATTAAAAAGACCTGCTTTGTAGTGATTTTTTCTCAACTGGGTAAATATCGTTACTTTTAAGCCTTAAATGGCTATTTACAGGCTTATTCACTCATAAAATTAGTCTTGGCTAAATCAATTAAAGCCTAACGCAGTCAGCATAGTTTGATTAATAGCGCCACGTTGCTCAGCTAATTGCATTTGAGTTAATGAAATCGCACTGTATTCACGACGATAAGTATGTTGTTTACGCATTAAATCAAAGCCAGATGGGGTGTTAAAACAACCACGGAATTTTCGATCATCGTCACGTAAGTCATACACCAAACGCGACAAAGACAATAACTGCGCTTCGCTCAACGCTGTTTGAATGACTATTTGGTTAAACTGAAAAGTCGGCAACAAACTGGTTAACGACTTAGTCGCTTCAATGCCCAGCACGGCGCATAACTTTTGATACAACATAAAGGTGCCGCGCGCCTTTCCTTCTAAACTGTAGCCAGCAATGTGCGGAGTCGCAAATTCCGCTAACGCAACTAACTCAGGCATCGGATGTGGCTCACCTTCCCACACATCTAATACCAGTTTTACATCGTCGCGTTGCTGCTTAAACTTAATCAATGCTCGATTATCAATGACTTCACCGCGGCAACAGTTAAGTAACCAGGTATTGGGTTTTAATTGGTTTAAGCGTGCTTCATCAAATAAGTACCAGGTTTTATGCTCGCCGTCTTTAGTGATAGGTACATGAAGGCTAATAATGTCAGCCTGAGCAATTAGCGTATCAAGCGAGACAAATTCACGGCTATCGCCTTGCTCAGCTTTTACAGGATCGCAAAGCAACACTTGCAAACCATACGCTTGCAAACACTTAGCCGCCGCAGTACCGGTATTGCCCGCACCAACAATCCCCACAACTTTACCTTGTAAAGATTCACCAAAGCGTTGTGCCAGCTCTAGCATGGCAATGAACGCATATTCACCCACAGCAGTGGCATTACAGCCCGGTGCGTTGGTAAATGGAATACCGCGCTGAGCAAGATAATCTACCGCCACATGATCGGTACCAATCGTCGCACTACCGACAAACTTAAGCTTGTGAGCATTTGTGAGTAATGCCGCATTCACTTTAGTCACAGAGCGCACTAACAACACATCAGCATCACGCACTTGCTCAGGCGTTAATGTGCGGCCATTCACATATTCAATCTCACCCAGGTCACCAAACAAGGCATCGACATAAGGCATATTTTCATCAGCAATTATTTTCATCGGGTATCTTATTGTCAGCGAATTTAACGACTTCACATCGCATTTTTATGGCCCGTATCTTATACCAAAGCCATAAATTGGACGAGAAAAACTGTCAGGCTTGAACGCTTCACTTACAGGCTAGAGGGATTAGGTGCTAGGTGCTAGGTGTTGCCCCACCGTTCGTCATCCCTGAATGCTTGTATCAGGGATCCAGGTGTTTCTTAGATTTAAGGTTCTAGGAGCTCGCAAGCTCGCCAAGCGCGGACTTCGTCCTTCTAGGTTCTAGGTAAAGCTTGGCCTCACCGTTCGTCATCCCTGAATGCTTGTATCAGGGATCCAGGTGTTTCTTAGATTTAAGGTTCTAGGAGCTCACAAGCTCGCCAAGCGCGGACTTCGTCCTTCTAGGTTCTAGGTAAAGCTTGGCCCCACTCGCACGTCATCCCTGAGTGCTTGTATCAGGGATCCAGGTGTTGCTGTTGACCTTGTGTAGAAGCGGAAAACCAACACCTGGATTCCGGCTCAACAGCATTGCCGGAACGACGTAGGAAAAATCAATGCTCTAAACTCTTAGTCCGTCATTTTTCGCCCGTCATCCCTGAGTGCTTGTATCAGGGATCCAGGTGTTTCTGTTGATCTTGTGTAGAAGCATAAAAGCAACACCTGGATTCCGGCTTAAAATCATTGCCGGAACGACGTAGGAAAAACCAATGCTTTAAACTCTTAGTCCGTCATTTTTCGCACGTCATCCCTGAGTGCTTGTATCAGGGATCCAGGTGTTGCTGTTGACCTTGTGTTAAAGCGGAAAAGCAGCACCTGGATTCCGGCTTAAAATCATTGCCGGAACGACGTAGTAGTGGGCGCTATTTGAATGCCCCACCCGTTCGTCATCCCTGAGTGTTTGTATCAGGGATCCAGGTGTTGCTGTTGACCTTGTGTAGAAGCGTAAAAGCAACACCTGGATTCCGGCTAAACAGCGTTGCCGGAACGACGTAGTAGTGGACATCATCTGAATACGAATGAGAACAAGATGTAATAGTGGGCGTCAACTGAATACGAATGAGCAAATGACGTAGTAGTGGCCGTTGCAGGTATGTCGAAGTACAAAAGCTTTTGCCCCACCCGTTCGTCATCTCTGAGTGCTTGTATCAGGGATCTAGGTGTTGCTGTTGACCTTGTGTAAAAGCATAAAACAACACCTGGATTCCGGCTCAACAGCATTGCCGGAACGACGGAGTAGTGGGCATCAACTGAATATGAATGAGCACACGACGTAGTAGTGGACATCATCTGAATACGAATGAGCAAATGACGTAGTAGTGGCCGTTGCAGGAATGTCGAAGTACAAAAACTTTTGCCCCACCCGTTCGTCATCCCTGAGTGCTTGTATCAGGGATCCAGGTGTTTCTTAGATTTAAGGTTCTAGGAGCTCGCAAGCTCGCCAAGTGCGGACGTCGTCCTTCTAGGTTCTAGGTAAAGCTTGGCCTCACCCGCTCGTCATCCCTGAGTGCTTGTATCAGGGATCCAGGTGTTTCCTTTGACCTTGTGTAGAAGCATAAAGCAACACCTGGATTCCGGCTTAAAATCGTTGCCGGAACGACGTAGTAGTGGGCATCAACTAAAGATGAATGAGTGCAACACCTGGGTTCCGGCTTAAAAGCATTGCCGGAATGACAAACTAAACACCTGGATTCCGGCTCAACAGCGTTGCCGGAACGACGTAAACCAAAAACGAAAGACAAAAAACAAAAAAGCCAGCGTTGTTTCCAATGCTGGCTTTCTTAAGTGCTGAGCAGACGAGGTTGCTAGTGCATATTATGCTTTGTACTTACGCATTACTAATGTTGCGTTAGTGCCACCAAAACCGAAGCTGTTGCTCATGATGGTGTTTAAGTCTGCCTTACGCATTTCTTGTACCACTGGCATGCCAGCGGCTTTTTCATCAAGGTTATCGATGTTAATGCTTGGGGCAATGAAGCTGTCTTCCATCATGATCATGCTATAAATCGCTTCATGAACACCTGCAGCACCTAAGGCGTGGCCGGTTAATGACTTGGTAGACGCAATAGCAGGCATGTTGTCGCCAAACACTTCACGTAGCGCTTCAAGTTCACGCATGTCACCCACAGGCGTTGACGTACCATGAGTGTTAATATAATCAATTGGCGCATCAACATCGGCAAGTGCCATTTGCATACAACGTACAGCACCTTCGCCAGACGGAGCAACCATGTCGTAACCATCAGATGTCGCACCGTAACCAATGATTTCGGCATAAATTTTCGCACCACGAGCAAGCGCATGCTCTAATTCTTCGACAACAACGATTCCGCCGCCACCAGAAATCACAAAACCATCACGGTCAGCATCATAGGTACGTGACGCTTTTTCTGGAGTGGCATTGTATTTAGTCGACAACGCACCCATTGCATCAAAGCCCATTGTTAACGTCCAATCAACTTCTTCAGCACCGCCAGCAAAAACCATATCTTGCTTACCCATTTGGATAAGTTCAACAGCGTGGCCAATACAATGTGCTGATGTTGCACAAGCTGAACTAATTGAATAGTTCACGCCCTTAATTTTGAATGGTGTAGCCAAACAAGCACTCGCAGTACTGGCCATAATACGTGGCACTATATACGGCCCAACACGTTTAACGCCTTTTTCACGTAACGTATCAGCTGCTTGAACCTGGTTTTTAGACGATGCACCACCCGTACCTGCAACTAAGCCAACACGGAAATTAGAATATTGTTCTTCAGTCAAATTAGCATCAGCAATCGCTTCTTGCATGGCTATATAAGCATAAGCAGCTGCATCGCCCATAAAGCGCAATGCTTTACGATCAATATGGTCAGCAGGGTTCAATTTAATATCACCCCATACTGTGCTGCGTAGTTGCATTTCTTCAAACTGTGCAGAGTGGGTAATACCGCTACGACCTGCTTTAAGTGACTCGGTCACTTCTTGCTTGTTATTACCGATACTTGAAACAACACCCATTCCGGTGATCACGACTCTTTTCATTTTTTTGCTATCCATTTGGTACATGTCGGTACTTAATTGCGGCAATCATAGCTGCTTTGAAGCAATTAAGTGGTCAGCTTTCCATAAACGCAGGTAAAATAATGCCAAGTTATGTGGCCTGAGTAAAATATTTTGAGTAAAAGCACTTTTTTATCTGCATCTGACACCCTACAACCTCAGCATAAAAGCCCATTGTTGGGTAATAATAGCGACGCTGACAATCAATATTATCAATCTGTACAGCAGTATATCGATACAGTATTGCAAACCAGTGACGCTCAACACAGTGCAAATAAACACACTCATTTACTCACCCTCGGACAATTTGGCTTTGCCGATGGTCATGAAATCCTCTTACTACAAGCTGCAATCGAGCATAAAAATCAGTATCAGCAAAACAATACCACAAATCGAGTGCATCTTATTGTATTTGCACAACAAGCTATCAATCGTCAGCAGCTTGAACAAACATGGTCACAGCAAGGGTTACTCAGCCCAGGCAATCCATTAGCGGTTCATGCTCAGGCACTGCTAAATACACAACTAGCAGCGATTAATGGTTGCCAGCGTTTCACACTTAATCATACACGCCTTACTATCGATGTATATTATGGCGACCCACTCAAGCAATTAAAAACCATTGCAACGCCAGAGTCACAAAAAATTCAGCATTGGTTTGCGCTACCCGATACGAGCCAAACTGACCTTAAGGATCACTATTTCAACTCAGCCGTTTTATGGCAATGTGGTCGCCTAAGTCATAATGATGCGAGTTTTTATGTTGCGGAAAATGTTGCGCCAAAGACGCCACTCACAGACACAGCGATACAAGCGATAAGCAAACAACTCAGCCAATGTGGATTTAATCCTCGCTCAGCCCATACGCAAATAGCACAAAACCCAATTGATGACATCGCCATTGCAGAGCGCCAGGCATTAAGCCACCAACTTAATCAACAGTTTGCCTATAACCCAACACCCAAGCACTTTAACGACAACCACCCTATTGCCATTATCGGTGGTGGTATTGCCGCCGCTAGCCTTGCGTTGTCACTGGCACAACGCGGTAAAAACAGTATAATTTACTGCAAAGACGCGCAATTAGGTCAAGGCGCATCGGGTAATAAGCAAGGCGCGATTTACCCATTACTCACACCCGAGAACGGGCCATTAAGTCAGTTTTTCCAACAAGCGTTTTTATTCAGTCGCCGCCAAATTGAGTCGTTAGTGAGTGATGGCTTTACTATTGGCCATCAATGGTGCGGTGTATTACACACAGGTTTTGATGAACGCAGTGAAACCAGATTAACCAAAATCATCGACGGTCAAGACTGGCCAGCCGAAATCGCGTTAGCGGTCGATAGCAAACACGCGAGCAAGCTCGCCAATCTCGATATCGACAAATCAGGCTTTTATTATCCACTTGGTGGCTGGGCTTGCCCGTTTGAATTTGCACAAGCAGCAATCGCCAAAGCACAAACGCTAGCTAGCGTAACGGTTGTCTATAATAGTCATATAAAGAAGATTGCAACGAGCCCGCAAGGTTGGCAACTGTTTACCGATGACGCCGAATTACCCATCGCAACACATCAACAATTAGTAGTCGCTTCTGGTGCACAACTTACCGATTACCCACAAACCAAACAACTTCAAATCACCGGATTTAGAGGCCAGGTGAGCCATGTCCCTGCACAAGGAGAATTGGCACAACTCTCTACCGTCATTTGTGCCAATGGATACTTAACCCCGCAACATCATCAATTACACTGTGTCGGCGCCAGTTATGTTAAAGACCCTAAACACTTAGCATTTTGCCCGCAAGAACAGCACGAAAATAGCTTGAAGATGAAGCAAAGCTTCCCAAATTCAAACTGGCCTAACGATATTGATGTTTCAAACAATGATGCCAGAGTCGGCGTAAGGATGGTCAGTCGCGACCACTTCCCAGTAATGGGATGCGCAACTGATGTTGAAGAGTTATTTAATCGATATGCTCTGCAGCAGCAATCAAAAGACAAACCAAGCCAATGGCAACGTTACTGGCAAACCACACCAGCACCTATTTATGACGGCTTATATGTTTTAGGCGGCCTAGGCTCACGCGGCCTAAGCTCAGGCCCACTGGTAGCAGAATGCCTCGCCGCAAACCTCTGCGGCGAACTGTCACCACTCAATCTGGAGTTACAAGCATTGCTCAGCCCCAATAGAATGTGGCTCCGCAAACTACTCAAAGGCAAAGCATTGATGTGAGTTTTAGGACAGAGATTCTAGGAACTCGCAAACTCGCCAGAGAGCGGACTTCGTCCTTCTAGTGACTAGATAACGGTATACAGAACGCTGCGCTTACGGTTTTTCGTACGTCGTTCCGGCAATACTGTTCAGCCGAAACGCAGGTGTACAGTCCGTCATTCCGGCAATGCTTTTGAGCCGGAATCCAGGTGTACAGTCAGTCGTTCCGGCAATGATTTTGAGCCGGAATCCAGGTGTACAGTCAGTCGTTCCGGCAGCGCTGTTGAGCCGGAATCCAGGTGTTAGCTTTTACGCACTTACACAAAGTCAAAAGAAACACCTGGATCCCTGATAAAAGATCTCAGGGATGACGTGCGGGTTGAGACCAAGCTACATCATTTACTCATTCGTATTAACATGACGTCCACTACTTCGTCGTTCCGGCAATGCCGTTAAGCCGGAATCCAGGTGTTAGCTTTTACTCTGTTACTTAAGGTCACAAGAAACACCTGGATCCCCGACTAAAGCACTCGAGGATGACGAAATGACAAGAAACACCTGGATCCCCGATTAAAGCAGTCGAGGATGACGAAATGACAAGCAACACCTGGATCCCTGATACAAGCACTCAGGGATGACGTGCGAAAAGATGACGGCGAAAAGATGACGAGCGGATGAAGAAAAGCTTATCACTCAATGAATTACAGACTTGGTTATCTGTATTCTTCTAATAAGCCTGCTAACTCTTTCTTAAAGTCGCCGCCAAGTTTAGGGTCGCGTAAGCCGTATTCAACAAAGGCTTTCATGTAACCCAACTTGTCGCCACAATCGTGTGACTTACCGGTCATGTTAAACGCTTCTACCGTATCTGATTCAATCAACATATCGATAGCGTCTGTGAGCTGAATTTCATCACCAGCACCAGGAAGCGTACGCGCTAATAAGTCCCAAATTTTCGAAGATAGAACATAACGGCCGACAACGGCTAAATTCGATGGCGCTTTACCTGTCTCAGGTTTCTCAACCATATTAAAAATTTTAGTAGAATCACCTGGGTTAATCGTTTCACCGCCACAATCAGCAATACCGTACTTATGTACCTGGTCATCAGGTACTGGCGCGACCATAATTTGGCTTGCTTGCGATTCACGAAAACGAATTAACATTGATGCTAGGTTTTCAGTGCGCTGATCAGCAGAGTATGAGTCTAAAATAACATCAGGCAATACAACGGCAAATGGGTTATCACCAATACAAGGTTTGGCACATAAAATCGCATGGCCTAGCCCTTTCGCTTCACCCTGGCGCACATGCATAATCGTGACATTTTTAGGACAAATAGACTGTACTTCGTGCAACAATTGACGCTTCACACGCTTCTCTAGCGTTGATTCGAGCTCATAAGATTTATCAAAGTGGTTTTCAATTGCGTTTTTACTGGCATGGGTCACCAACACAATCTCTTTAATCCCAGCACTCACACACTCGTCAACAATGTATTGAATGAGTGGTTTATCGACCAAAGGCAACATCTCTTTCGGGATAGCCTTAGTTGCAGGCAACATACGAGTACCCAAACCGGCAACGGGTATAACAACTTTCATAAATATCCTTATTTAGCGTGAGCTAATATCAAAAATAAAAAGGTAAAGAATTAGTATCAAGAACCGTCCACGACTACGTCGTTCCGGCAATGATTTTAAGCCGGAATCCAGGTGTTGGCTCTTACTCTGTTACGTAAGGTCACAAGAAACACCTGGATCCCTGATAACAGATCTCAGGGATGACGTGCGGGTGGAGCGTCAGCTTTACCTAGAACCTAGAAGGACGAAGTCCGCTCTCAGGCGAGCTTGCGAGCTCCTAGAACCTTAAATCGAAACACCTGGATCCCCGATTAAAGCACTCGAGGATGACGAGAAAATGAGATAAAGAAACACCTGGATCCCTGATACAAGCACTCAGGGATGACGTGCTGAGAACCAGAACCTAGAAGGACGAAGTCCGCGCTGGGCGAGCTTGCGAGCTCCTAGAACCTTAAATCGAAGAAACACCTGGATCCCCGATACAAGCACTCGAGGATGACGCGCAAATGAGATAAAGAAACCCCAGGGTCCCTGATAACAGATCTAAGGAATACAGTGCGGATGGAGCAACACCTATTGTCGGTTATCTAGCGATTTTGTGGTTGTCAGATGGTAGATAACGAACTAACCAGCATAAGGTTAAAATAGTTAAAAATAACATGGTGTTGGCAGGTGATTGCAAGTTAAAGTCAACCGTACAGTGGATCAGCATGTGCACTATGGCCATCGCACAGCCAAAGGCGATGCCTTTATAGAGTTTGTTATTACGTAAAAACATGGTTCGGCACGCTAACCATAAACAGTACAGTACCCACAAACCTAATAATCCAGTCACAACCACCCCGTATTCAACGGCAAACTGAATGTAATCATTATGGGCATGGTCATAAAAACCAGAATAAAACTGAGGCTGATACTGTGGGAATACGGTGTAGAAACTGCCACCACCGGTACCTGTAAATAAATGGTCCTGAATAATAGGAATGCTATCAATGACCACTTCATCGCGAGTTTCGGAGCTAAATGAGGTATCTTCTAATCGTTGCTTTACTTTATCAACACCGAAAATAGAACCGACAATTAAGAGGTCCAAAATAAAAATACTCACCACTAAAGGCTTAAATAATGTTGGTGGACGACGATAAATAAACATCGACAACAACGACACAGCACCGAGTGCAGTAAAGAAACCGGCATTGCCCATCCGTGAACGACTTAAAATAAGGCCGATAACCATAATAACAATGGCTAAACGCAAAATGAGTTTCCGACTAAATAATGTTGATAGCAGATCAACCAATCGTTGCCTTAAATCGTACTCATATTTTGTGGTTTTTAATTCTGATAACAGCCAACCAAAAGCAATACTTAAACAAAGCGCTAAATAATTAGCAAAGTGGTTTTGGTAAACGAATGACCCTTTTGCTCTGTCGCCATCGTGATAACCAAAAATAGGTGAAGATTCTAACTGTAGTAAATTCAAAAGCGTGCCGTAAAATGCTTGCAAACACCCCGACAGAATAATAGCGATTAACAACCATCGTAAAGCTTGTGGATGCTGGCAATACTGGCTTAATAGGAGAATAAACAAGATAAAACAAAAGGTTTTTAACAGTTGTTGTGCAGTTTGGTAAGCATCTACCGTATCGATACTGGGGAACCAATTTAACAACTGTAAACACAAATAAACTAATAATAAGCCGGGAGCAATGAGTAAATGCTTTTGCCATCGATAACGTAACAACAAGCTATTATGTTTAAAACAATATGCTACATGCGCAATTGCTAAGCTGACAATAGCAAACTCTAATATCGCTAATGCCCAAATTCGATTGCTGCCCAATGGTATTGGCATCCATATCACTAATGCACAGATAATCAATATCATGGTTTTATCAAATAAGCGCATATTTATGGTTTGAGAGTGTTGGGCGTTCATTAACGGCACATGTCCTTATTAACCCACTGCTCATCAACGGCATTTAAGCTTGGAATTGAATATTTCAAATAAGTGCAAATCACCGAGGTTAATTGGTACTGCGTTGCAAGTTGTTTTAAGTCATTGCGCATGCGCCAATTGGCCATAACAGATTTTCGGGCAACAGCAAATACCAGCTGTTTCTGCTCAACAGTCAAATGTCCCCATGAAGAGAATCCTATTGCCAACCCTTGATGCAACACTTCTGGGGTATAAGGGCCATATACTAATGCTTGCTCTAAATACAGCCAGGCTTGATCAACATCATGCTGAATAAAAGCTAGATTATAAGCGTAATCGCTGTAGGCGTTTGGCCAATGTGGACGCTGTTCAATCGCATCCAAATACAAACGATTAAAAACAGGAGTATTATCTTGAGCTAAATCAGCAAAAACGCCCCACTCCATTACTTTCGCTAACGTTAATAAATAATGAGGGTTTTGACTGTCAATGTTGTAAGCGTAATCAGCAGCTAATAAGGCATTGGAATATTGCAACTTTGTGGGCGCTGCGCTTTGCTGCCATTGGTCAATATAAAATCGAGATTTGAAATGATAGGCATTGGCTAAGCCTTTTTGCAGTAATATGGGCAGTAAAGCTACTAGCACTATTATGATCAGTAAATAACCTGCACGTCTCATTGACCAAATCACTTTACTCATCAATTATCTCGACTGTTCAAATAGTGAATTAGAAATATTATACGGGGTAGCTGTCGTCATTAAGTAGGCATAATCTTCATCAACCAAAGCACTAATTGCATCATAGGCTAACTTCAATTTTGGTGGACGACGATTGATAGAATGACAATCCGAGGCCACAATGGTGTACAATTTTTGTTTTAAAAAGTACTCACTGGTTTGTTGCGGTAATACCCCCATATCACCTAACAATGATGCTGCCGTCAGCTGTAATAAACAACCGGCTTGTACAAAGGGCTTTATTCTATCAGGGTGGCTTTGTAACTCCCGATTGCGCTCGGGGTGAGCAATCATGGGTAATATGTCTTTTGCTAACAACCAACTAATTAATTTATCTGTGCCTGGCGGAATATGGCTGCTGGGTAACTCAAGTAATAATACATTTTTTTGTTGATATTGGCCTAAAAAAGGTAATTGTTGTTGTTCAATAAACAACATAATTTCAGGTGAAATCCTTACTTCTGCAGCAGCACGAATATCGATGTTGAGATCCGTTAATGCTAATGTCGACGTTAGCAACTTAAAAGCAGCATTAATAGTGTGTAAATTATTATCAAAAATACCTAAATGAATATGGGGTGTCGCGACCATACGCGACACCCCTTGCTCTGCTGCCAATTTAACTAAACTGAGCGCCTCGTCAACTGACTTAGCGCCATCATCGATATTAGGTAAAATATGGCAATGCAGATCTATCATGCTTTGGTATTTTCCTTGCCACTATCAGTAGACGGTTTATTTATATACTCAGCACCATAGGCTTGATAATAGCCATAATCACCTTGGTAACTTGCAGCATCTTTTGTGTTAAATTGGTTCAGCACCACACCAAATACTTTACTACGTGCTTGATTTAACTTGGCTAAGGTTAACTTAATGGCTTCACTGCGAGTATGGGCAGATTTTACCACGACGACAGTCGCATCACACAATGAAGTAATAATTAAGGCATCACTCACGGCATGCACCGGCGGCGTATCAATAATAATTTTACTGTATTGTGTTTTTAACTCTGTGAGTAATTCAGCAAACTGAGATGAGGCCAATAACTCTTGTGGATTAAGCGGCACAGCGCCTGCTGGCATAACATCTACATTAGGCTTCACATCTTTTACAATACAATGTTCAATACTCTCAGTGCCCGATAATACATTGGCAAGACCAGGCTGGTAAGTCGGTAAACCAAAACGCAGGCCTAAACTTGATTTACGTAAATCAGCGTCAATAATCAGTACCTTCTCCATCGTGGCATAGGCAAATGCTAAGTTCATAGATGTGGTGGTCTTACCTTCATTAGGGTTAGATGAGGTCACTTCAATGACATTAAGATGACTGCCCATCGCCATTAACGACATGGAGGTTCTTATCGTTCTGACAGCCTCAGCGTGCAATGGGACAGTAGAGTCATAAAAAGAGAAGTTAATATCATCGTAACTTGTGCCTTTTTTAGCTTTAGGGATATACCCTAGTGCACGCTGCGATAATACCTTTTCTACATCATCACTAGTTTTTATGGTGTCATTTAATGCATCAAGCACTAATACCAACGCAATGGCAAAACCTAAACTGGCTATAAAGGCTAAAATAATAATCACTTTCTTTTTAGGCTTTTCAGGCAATAATGGCACCACTGCACGGTCAGTAAAGCGTGCCACGGGCGAATCAAAATCTCCAGTCACTTCAGTCTCTTTTTGGCGCGATAAAAAGCTATCAAATAACTGCCTATTAGTATCAACTTCACGTAATAAGCGCTGAAACTCGGTATCTTTTGTACTGAGGTTTTGGAATGAGCCTTTTGATCGACTAAATTGCGCTTCAAGAGTCTGTAGCGTTTGTGTAGCAGTTTGCGCTTCGTCTTCAATGCCTTGAACTAGGCGACTGATCTGTTTGCGTAAGTTCTGTTGTACCGTCTTAAGTTCTGCCTGGGCAGCAATCATCTTAGGGTGTTTAGGTCCATAAACCTGCTGCAATTCAGATACTTTACGTTCAACCAATACCACTTCGCGTTTCACGTTTTGGATCGATAAATGCGCGGTCACTTCGGGTAAACTTTCTAATCGGCTAATGTCTGTGGCGCCATAACGCTGCACAACCGCCATAAAACTATCGGCTTGCGCTTTGCGTGAACGTGCAACGGTAATTTCGTCACTTAAACGCTCAAGCTCTTTAGCATCAAGCGCTGTTACCCCTTCGACATCAATTAAGCCATTCTCAACTTTAAATTGCTCGAGCTTATGTTCAGACTGATCCAACTTTAAACGTAAATCTTCTAAACGACCACCAAGCCAGGTATTGGCTTTTTGAGTCATACCTAACTTAGCTTCAAGCTGGCTTAAAATATAAATGTCACCTACCGCATTGGCTACTTGAGCTGCTAATACTGGATCTGCGCTTTCATAACTAATATTAACTAATTGAGTTTTACGAACTGGTGACACAGTAATGTTCGCAGAAAAAGCATCTATCAAACGATGTTTAGCGATAGCTTGACTAGCCTGGCTATCGCTTACAACTTCCTGTGGAATAAAGTTTAATTGTGATTTTAACTCGCTAAACCAACTCGGAGGTTGATTAAAGACCGGATGATTAATCAGATCTAAATCATTAAACACACGCTCAGCGATAGAGCGTGATTTAATAATTTCAAACTGGGTTAAATAGTATTCTTGTTGGCCAGAATTAATACCATAAACTTCATCAATTTTGATGGCTTTAGCCTGTTCCGATTCAATCAGTAACGTCGATTTAGCGTTAAAAATGGGCGTCATACTCAGCACTACAAATATGGTTAACGCAGTGACTAATAAGGCAAAAGTCAAAATACGCCATTTAAACCGTAATATCGGCTGCATCAACTTCTTAATATCGATCAGTTGATCCGTCTGTAATCCTGATGGATTAGAAACAGGATTAGAAGAGGCACTTTGTCGTCTTTCTTGGAAGATCATTTAGAAAAATCTCTGTTCAATGGAAATAGTATCGCCAGCTTGAATAGCGCTGTTAATTGTGCCACGTTCAGATTCAACTTTACTGCCCTCACGTGAAATCGAAATTTTCTCTTGCGAGGCACGTTCAGTTAATCCGCCCGCTAATGCTATTGCTTGATTCACCGTCATACCGGGTTGATAAGGGTAACCACCGGGCAGTTTAACCTCACCATGGATATAAAACGGTCGATATTCGACCATCCCAACATACACATTAGGTTCAACAAAATAATCCCCTTTTAAGCCTTTATACACAATTTGCTCTACTTGTTTTATCGTAAGGCCAATTAATGTTAATGAACCTAAAAAAGGATAATTAATGGTACCACTGTTTGTAACTTGAGTTTCTAAGGTTAATGCATCTTCACCATACACTTTAATCACTATGGTATCGCCAGCACCTAAACGGTAACTCTGTGGTTCAGCATTGGCTGTCATTGGCTTAAATGCCAATAACAGCATAAATAATACTGAAATAAATGTTGCTAAATACTTCATGAATTTCCTATAAGGTCATTTCTGCTTTAATAAAGTAAACGTTTCTATCGTAAGCAAATTGACTGTCGGTAGAATCAATTTCAAAGATATCCACTCCGGTATTTAAGGTTAACCAACGGGTCACATAGTAATTCACACCCACTTGATACACTTTACTTTTATCTTCGCGATCCAAACCAGTATAATCATCATTAACTTGTTTGAAACCCAATGATGAGGTAAATAATTCACTCCATTCATGATGCCACTTAATCCCATAGCTGGTGCCTCGAATAAAGTCACCTACACCGTTAGGGTCACGACTGGCTCTACCTGTAGAAAAATCAAAAGCCGAATAGGTTAATGGTTTCCAGGTTACTTTAGCGTCCCAGGAGAGACCATTAAAATCTTCACGATCATTATTATCAAAGCTTTTTTGTTGATAACCAACTTTTATACTGCCCTCTGTAGCGGCTGTGGCGGCCCATTCAACACCAAGCAATGCGGTATTGGTTTTATTGTCACGGTCACCCGTAGGGTCAACCATATCATAAGCAGTATCTACACTTTGAAAATCTAGTAAAATACTGGTTGATGCCTGAGTGTCGTAATAAAATGTCGCGCCGACATTGGTATCGTCGTAATTACGAAATTGGGTAATCGTTTCAAAATTACTGTATTCTTTAGTTAAATAACTCGCATTAGCTCGAATACGAGCAGGGGTGGTTTTCGCGCCGTATTCATAATAACCACCGACACTTGCAATATTATAAGCATTAGGCTCGTTTTGATCTGCGCCACTAGTACCTTCAAAGATTCCACTACCTCGGTCTTCATGACCAACAATATATGCAACATCGAAACCAAATCGTCTAGATTGATTAACATCGACTTCTGCTTTTGCTTTTAGCAGGCCATCTAAATAATTATCATCACTGCTAGAAAAATAATCACCATACTCAAGCGCGGCATCGACTGTAAATACGGTTTGACCATCAATTAACTCAGCTTGCAACGCAGGCGTAACAGTTATAGCCCAGCTATCAAACTTTTCAGACGCAGCATTGGCACTGGTAATGTTGTCGTCATACTTTAATCCAGTGTTTAAGCCCGGCGTAAAATCGATACCAGACTCAGTACGTATCACACCCGCTTTTTCATCTGCCGCCAATATAGGGTTAACGATTAGCATCGAAGCAACAGCAATAGACATACAACTCAATTTAAATGGTACATTCATGATTTAATATCCTTATAAAATATATACATGCAATTAACACAGCCGAGATACGGCAGTGAGTAAAATTAAAACAATAAATAGACAAATAACGGTTTATGGAACGCTTCGCTTACAGGTACTAGGTAATAGGTTTTAGGTACGAGATTCTAGGTACTAGGAATATCTCCGCCCGTCATCCCTGAGTGCCTGTATCAGGGATCCAGGTGCTGCTTTTGACTTTGCTTTAAAGGCATAAAGACAACACCTGGATTCCGGCTAAAAATCATTGCCGGAATGACGTAGAAAAAGACAATGCTTTACCTTCTACGCCCGTCATCTTTTAGCCCGTCATCCCTGAGTGCTTGTATCAGGGATCCAGCTGTTTCTTTTGACTTTGCTTTAAAGGCATAAAGATAACACCTGGATTCCGGCTAAAAACGTTGCCGGAATGACGTAGATAAAGCCAATGCTTTACACTCTACGCCCTTCATCTTTTAGCCCGTCAACCCTGAGTGCTTGTATCAGGGATCCAGCTGTTTCTTTTGACTTTGCTTTAAAGGCATAAAGACAACACCTGGATTCCGGCTAAAAACGTTGCCAGAATGACGTAGAAAAAGCCAATGCTTTACCTTCTACGCCCTTCATCTTTTAGCCCGTCATCCCTGAGTGCTTGTATCAGAGATCCAGCTGTTTCTTGTGACTTTGCTTTAAAGGCATAAAGACAACACCTGGATTCCGGCTAAAAATCATTGCCGGAATGACGTAATGAAAATCAACACCTGGATTCCGGCTAAAAACGTTGCCGGAATGACGTAATGAAACATTACCAAATGATGTAGTAGTGGGCATTACAGGAATGACGCACTAAACATCTAGAATTTTGAAGGACAAGTCCGCTCTCAGGCGAGCTTGCGAGTTCCTAGAACCTCGTACCTCGTAACTAAGATCAATATACGTTCTTCCCAACAAAGCCTTTAAAAAACGTCATAAAGACAATCTTAACATCCCACCAGAGTGACCAGTTGCGGATGTAGGCTAAATCGTACTCCACACGCTTTTCCATCTTATCAAGGGTATCTGTTTCGCCGCGCCAGCCGTTCACTTGTGCCCAGCCGGTAATGCCAGGAAGCACTTTATGGCGCAGCATATAATAAGTCACTAATTTACGATATTCTTCATTATGTGCAACTGCATGTGGGCGTGGGCCTACCACAGACATATCGCCTTTTAATACATTAAAGAACTGCGGTAACTCATCCAATGACGTACGGCGAATAAATGCGCCAACTTTGGTAATACGTGCATCACCTTTACTGGCTTGCACGACCTTGTTGGAATTCTCAGTGACCGTCATTGAGCGAAACTTCCACACCTTAATTTTCCTACCATCTAATCCATAACGATCTTGTTTAAACAAAATCGCCCCTGGAGAAGACATATAAACCGCAATCGATACCGCTAACAACACAGGGGAAATAGCAACAATGGCACAAAAACTAAATACAATATCGAAGCTACGTTTATAAAAACGTTTCATGCCATTGACTGGTGATTCGAACACACTAATCGTATCCATCTCACCCACACTGCCAATACGGCCATTCATAAGATTTTTAAGTAAAAAATCAGGAATAATTAACACATCAACAGTGCTATCACCTAATGCCTGGATAATATCGGCTATACGTTGTTCTGCCAATAGAGGTAAACAAATATACAACTTTTGAATGTCGCCACTTTTAGCCAGTTCGATGGCTTGGTTAATATTACCTTCTATTAACTTAGGCTCTAAATCAACTATTCTACCTGGTTCTCTATCATCAAAAAAGCCTATACAATCAAAGCCTAAATCGTCATGCATCCATATCTCGTTATATAAATCCATTCCAGTTTTTGTTAAACCAATTATAGCAACTTTTTCAACACTATAACCTTTACTTCGTCTAAATCGTTTTATTTTCCTTAGTAAAAGCCGCCAACTCAATAAAAGAAATACAGATACTAAATACCAACCAACAACAACGACACGAGAATACAATTCACCATATTTCATGACAAACAAAAAGGCTACGATCAATAGATAACATATAGTTAAAATAGTAATAAGCATACGGCACATGTGAGAAAACTTACCTAGACGCCATGACCTATACAAGCCGAATGATTCACTAAAATAACTGAATAATAAAAGTAGACCTGCAAGGACTAATAAATAATCCTTACTAAAATAAACTGAATAGCTATGCAAAATCATAAACAAAGATAACATTATTAATGTCAAGTCTACTAAACGTGGTAAAAAACTAGATTTAGAATCAACAAACTGAAAGCTTGAGGCGCTATCCATAAAAAACCTTCTTATTACATATTTATTTTTATTAAAGTATGTAGGTTACATTTGACAATTAAACTAAATACGAAGAATTATAATAGCTAAGTGAATTTGAAATTGTAAAAAACGCAAACCAATATAGGTTAGATAATAAAAATACACATTACATATACAAAATTAAAATTAAACTGTTGAAAACAATTTTACTGATTACTTTTGCAATATATCTCTTCGTAACTAACAATTAATTCACTCCAAACTGAAACCTTAAAATCAATAAAGCTTGAAATAAAATCACTTCGATAAACATTATCTGTCATTAGCTTACTCATCATCAACAAAATAGCTTTTGAAGACAATTCAATTAAAAATCTTTCGTCAAACATCAACTTGAATGCATTTATATTTGAACATATAACAGGTATACCGTTATTTACAGCTTCGACAGCAGCTAATGGATAACCTTCTGAAAGAGATGGCATTATGAGAAAATCAACTTTAGAATATATTTCTTCCATTTTAATAGGATCCAAATAACCTAATAGTTTTATTTTTGTTGACAAATAACGATCATTTTTTATTTGACATATAAGAGGGCTATCATTTAGATAGGGCCCCGCAAAAAAAACTTCGAAATTAATGTCTCTTAGAGCTGGATTATTCTCAAAGAGTTTTATAGCTTTAACAAGTAAGATACCACCTTTAACACTTTTATCACCACCGATAAACAAAAAACTAAACTTATTCATGTTGACTTTCAATGAGGATTTCTCTAAATCGAGTCTAAAGTTATGATTAAATAGACTATCAGATATTCCATTTGTAATTGTTATTAATTTACTACTTAAAGATGGATAACTCTCCTTCATAAAGGTCTCAATTTGTGGAGAAACGCATGTAATTACATCTGCATTGGAGAGTTTTTTTATAAAAGTTTTATGTTTGATTACATATGTTAACTCATTTTCTTTTTTTAAATTTAAAAAACCATGTAATGTATATATAAATCTTATAGACTTATCTATTTCACGAATGGAACAACTTAATAAAAAATCATACATAAGGTGAGAATGAATAATTTTTATATTATTACTTTTCAAAAAACAATATGTTGATTTAACTTTGGAAAGCAATAACAATTTCGATATGTCAAAAAAAGGTCTAGCACGAATAATAATTCGTTGTGCTAAACTGGAGTTTAAAAGAGGATAAATATTACCTAAAGAAAATATATTTTCAGAAGCAACATGTGCTGCATAATAGTCTTTAATCTCATTATTAACAATTAGGAAAGGTTCATACTTAGTTTTATCGACTCTTTTTATTATTTCGAGCAATACCTTTTCAGCTCCACCCAATCCATTGGAAACAATAAAAAAAGCAACTTTTATTCTCTTCATAATAAATTCTATCTTATTAATAGCATTTAATAAAATCACATAAACGTATCAACTCATCTGACTTAGTTAAGCTTCCACATTTAAGGTTTTCGTTTTCGTTTTCGTTCAAAAGGTTAATTAATTCGCTTTCATCTAAAGCAACATAAATGCCAGCCGTATTAGAAAAAGATTGGACTGTAGATAATTGGTGGTCATTTCTATGCTCGCTGTATCGTAGTTCACGTGGTAATAATATTATCGGTTTTTTATACTCTAAAGCTGTGATAATACTACCCATTCCTGCGTGCGAAACTATACAGGTAGATGATTTAATAAGGGTTGTGTATTCCTCTTGATTAGCATGCTCTAATACTTGAATATTACTATAAACGTTAGTATCATCAAAAACTTGTGCTATTACCTTTGTAGAACTTTCGCTAGCCCATCTATCAACTATTCCAACTAGCCGTGGAAACGACAACTGAGTACCAACTGTCACAAAAATCATAATACACGCCCTTTATACTTAATCTTATTTGTTTCCAATAAATCCCATTGAGTTAATACTGTAATACTAAAAAGCTGTGCAACTCTTGCTGACATAGAAACTTTCTCAGAATTTGCAAGACTATCGATCCATAGTACCTTAACGTTAAACATTTTAAAAAAAATTAAAGCGATTAGCCCTGGAGCCGCACCAGTTGTTATGACCAAGTTAGGTGAAAATTCACTTTTTATCTTAATTAGTTTTGGAATAATATTAATTATTCCAAAAATGAAATTGTTACGATTAAAATCATTTATATTGAAATATTTAAACTTAGATTCAAACTTTTCATAAGTAGATGAAATTGCAATATCACAATTTTCACAAGATAAATTACCCGCAATTCTTAAAAGTTGAATCCAATGACCGCCAGGGGATGATATAAATAAAATATTTTTCATATTAACTCGCTTTGAATTTTTCTAAAATAGAAGAGATTATATCTTTCGCAGAAAACTTTGATATCGAATCACTTATATTTTTATGTATAAAATTATTTCTTTGACTATACATAGACCTTATGCCTTCAAGAAAAGAAGCATAAGAAAAATCATGTACAATTAAACCATTTAAACCTTCCTGAATGACAGTACTTGCCTCTCCGGTATTAAATGTTAAAGCGGGAGTTCCACATGCCAAAGACTCCATTAATGCAATAGACATTCCTTCTGTTAAACTAGTGGATACATACAAATCACATGCAACATATAGATCTTTAATTTTATAATGCTCAATACGTCCAAGGAAAAGCACTCTATTTTGAATTCCATTTTGTTTAGCAAACTCAATACAGTTATCTAAATATGGACCATCACCTACTATAATTAAAGAAAAATTTTCTGGTAAATCTACAATACAAGTTAATAACATCATCAAGTTTTTTGACTTATTAATGCGGCCAATCGATAACAAATAATAGTTATTTGGTAACAAATCAAACTTTGATATCACTTTAAGTTTTACATTTACCCTTTCTGTTTCATAATAAAATAGTTTACTATCAGCCCAAGTTGGAAAGAAATAAATTTCCTTGCGTTTATGTAGCAATCTCTTTAAGTAATGACAACTCTGATTATTGACTGAAAAAAAACCATTTATATTAGGTTCAATTTTTTTTAGTAAATATTTATAAACACTAGGAAAATACTTCCAATAAGATTCTCCACTTTTCCTTTCTAAGTAATGACTTATATCATAATGGAAGTTTACAAAATATCTAGAATTAGCATTCATTTTGATGAATGAATATTCAAATCTTTGTAAAAAAAATGTAGCTCTTTTGTCAAATAAGTTTTTAAATTTATTTAAACCTAAAACAAATTTAAACAATAAAGGAGTAAATGATTTTGTTGGGATGTTTTTGTCGGTACATACCGGTAGAAAAAAAATATTAAACCCATCTAAATTTATTACTTGTAATTTACCGACTTCTTTTGCATTTTTTGTAACACCGACAATTACAACTTCATATTTTTCATATATTTCTTTAGCAAATGATATAACATACTTGCCTACTCCACCTATATTTTTACTACGAGGATCAAACTGCCAAATAATGTATATTTTATCTAATTTCATGCTTAACACTTTCCATAAAATGATATAGCTTTTCAGAAACAATATCCCAAGAATTAAAATTAAGTTCGAAAGTCGAATTATCAAAACTTAAACACATGAAATCTTTTAACCCTTGGCAAACAGACTTTGGGTTGTCACCAACCAGAACACCATTACTATTATTTATATAAATAGAATTACCCAAAGTGGCTGTTGCGAGCACAGGCAAACCTGTTGCAAGATATTCAATTGTCTTAGTAACTGGTTGCTTATCATAAAAAGGAGTTATAGGAACATATGCAACACCTACATTAGCTTTTTTTATATATTCGTATGACTCCTTGTGATTAAGAAATCCTGTTAATTTAACAACCTCATTTAATCCGTTTGAAAAAACCTCCCTATTAATCAAATCATAATCTTCTTTACTACCGTGTCCGATTATATACATTGAATTAACAACACCACCACTGTTTATATAGATAGATAATCCTTTAATAAATTCATGCAAATTTCTTCCTGTATATGTCCCAATATAAACTAAATTAAATCCATTTTTATAGTCAGTATTATCTAGCTTACCAAATGAGTCAGCACCTAATGGTAAAATACAGTCGAACTTAACATTTAATCTTTTGGCAACACTTTCTGAAATAACAGTAATCTTCTTATAAAATAGACTGTCAAATTTTAAAATGCTATCTTCTAAAAATCGTTTATATTTAGATTTGTTTACAGAAGATGTTCTAATATCCAGAATGACATTTTTGTTCATCAGAGCGATTGGAAAACAAAATTTAAAGTGTTTTACAAATATGACATCATAGTTGTTTATCTTTATTAAATCTAAAATCGATTTAAAAAACAAATAAACTCTGCTTATAAAATAAGCATCTCTTTTAACGTAAATAACATTTATTTTATTTGATTCGAATTTATCAAACCCAAAATCGAAACAGATATAAGTAACATCGTTATCTGCTGATAAGCATTCACAATACTTATATGTATCAAGATGGTAACCAAATTGGTTGTTATTAACAATCAGGATTTTCATATTCAAACCTTATAGAAATTGCAGCCATCGTTATACCCATATACAAATAACTGTAGAGAAAGTCAGTATAAAAAACACCTATAATAAAATTTATTATCATGAAAACTTTAAAATAATAATAAAAATCTTTTATTGCACCTAAAGACTTTTTTAACATTAAATATAAGTAAGAAAATATAATTATAATTCCAAAAAACCCAAAATCGCTATGCAATCTGAAAAAACCAATTTTTGTACCTTCGAAAATTCTATAATAAGACAGTTTATCTGCTACTACGCCTGATATACCAGAGTTGTTTGCTATTAATGAAGAACCCAGTCCAAATCCAAATAGGTTTTCTATAAATGACAATCCATTTATGTACTCAAAGTAAATTTGGTATTTCAATACTCTCCCTACATCATATTCCCACTCTTTATATAAGTAATCATCAATAAAGTCCTGATCTATTGAACTCAAACCTTGACCATACATTATGTCTAAATAATAATCTATTAAATACAAAATCACGAATGAAAAAATTGCAATATAGAACTTACTTAACTTTTTAAATTTGTCATCTATAATAAATACGAACATGAGATATGCTATAACAATTATATATACGATTTTAGTTTCATTAATTAAAACAGGTATGAGTAAACATAGTGAATAAAAAAAGTCCCATTTAGAATTTGCAGTTAACAACCTAGAAAAACTTATAGCCAATAAGAAAAGTGTTAAGACCCCGCTCCCCCCCTGACCAAAAACACCAACTACATCATCTCCAGTATGATTATCACTTATGAGTCGTTGAATGATAGATAGTGGTATACAAATAAGAGCTATTAAATTTACATATTCAACGACGAAATATTTAAATTCTTTTTTATTATAAAAAAAAGGTTCAAAATAAATATATTTAAAACCTAATATAGACAAAGTGATTACTATTAATGAAGTACCATAATAAACAGATAACAAAGAATAGAATAAACTAAAAAATAAAAATAGTAATAACTTATTCCCATTATACTGGCGAGAGTACAAACCTAAAACAATAACTAAAGGAAGTATAACAATTTCTATATGCCTTAAAAAAGTTAGTTCTCCAAAACTATCAGCAAAACTAATGAGTAATATTAGAAAAAAATAAACTAATACGCCAAAATTTAAACCTTTATATTTATAATAAATCAAAAGACTTTACCTGTATATCTATTAAAAAAAACATAATATACTTTAAGTGAAATCAATACAAAAAACTGCAAAATTGTTGCAATCAGAACACCTGCCAAACCCATATCACGTAATAAAAATAAAAGCATTACATAGAACAGGCTAGAAAATGTAACTATAAAAAAACCTTCTTTCATTTTACCGACTGACAAAAACAATGGATGTATCCAAACAAAAACTAAAGAAAGACCTTGAATTGACATAAACATTAAAAGTTCATTTTTATATAAAGTGAGTTTACTAGAAAAAACATGTTCATTTACCATTTCATAAAGTAGATACGTAAAAGACAATGAAACTATTGTTACTAAAAACATCAACAGAGAAATTTTTATTATTATTTTATATATACTACCAACCTTACCCTCATGTAACATTTCTGAGAATTTTGGAAATGATATTTGACTTATAGGATCGGCTATTTGACCTAAAAGTTGTGATACTCTTTTCATTATATTGTATACACCGACTAACTCCAACCCCATCAAATAGGCTATAATAACTCTATCGAATTGCGTTACTGGCAAATCCGATATTGAGTTGCCCCATGACCAAAACGCAAAATTTGTGATCCTTTTTTTTGAAATAGCATTTATCAAACTTGATTCATCTTTATTTCTTTTATACTCCATGTATACGTAAGTAAATGCTAAAACCCATAAAGCTCCATCTATAAAAACAAAACTAATAAAAAGAACTTTTACGTCTTCATGATAGAAAGTTGCAAAAACTAACTTTATGCATGAAGAAATAAATTGTATCAATGAAAGAATATAAAACTTACTTTGAGATCTAAAAAAACCTAACACCACACCTGAATTAATAAAATAACCAAAAAAAATACTAAAAACAATTAGCAAGATATTTTCAACTACTACTGAATAGAAACAAAAATACAAAATAAAAAATAAAATTAAAGCAGTAAAGAAATAACAAACCAATTCTAAAAAATATGAAATCTTTAACACCTCATTTAATTTAATCTCATATGAGAACTTTACTATTGCTTGCCAAACTGGTGGTTTTGATATTATAACCCAAGACACTATACATGATTGATACAATACAAATTCGCCATATTCTTTAACGCTTAAATCAGCAATTAATATTGCAGCTATAATGAATGCTGACAATGCCAAGCTAATATTCCCTAGAAACACCGAAACCAATTTAAACTTATCATTCATTTATTTATTAGCCTTAATACATCATTCTTCTAGTTCTAGTTCTAGTTCTAGTTCTATTATTTTAAAAACGATTATCCAACGCAAGCATTGTAATACTTACAAATATCTAATTTTAGTTTATTGTTCTACAGTTTTCTCTCGAATTCTTATCTGTTTTTTTGGCTAATTAACTAATCAATAACATTTATTCATACTGTTCTATTATTATAAACCTAATTTCTTAAATTTAGTTTTAATCAGCCTTAGATTATAAAATTTATATTCAAGCATCCATGAACAGCAATTGCACTATGTCTAGTTGTCTCAGATCAAATAACCGTGTAATCCGGTGGTGACTACGAATAATTATTTGACCCTTCTATCCAAAACCATTTAAACCTCTTTTTTTATTAGGTTTTATTTTTTAATAGTGACTTTCTGCTAATCCGTTTTACTTTTAGTCAGAGCCAAACAAGTCTCTAGTATAGACTTTATCAGCGATATCACTTAATTCATCAGCGATTCTATTCGATACAATTACATCTGCATCGGTTTTAAATTGTTCAAGATTACGATAGACCTTTGAATTGAAGAACTCGTCTTGCTGCATAACGGGTTCGTAAATAATCACTTCTACACCTTTAGCTTTAATACGCTTCATTATGCCTTGAATACTTGATGCTCTAAAGTTGTCTGAACCTGACTTCATGATTAAGCGGTAGATGCCCACTGTTTTAGGGTTACGCTTTAAAATTGATTCGGCTATAAAGTCTTTACGTGTGGTATTGGAATCGACAATAGCGGTAATCAGGTTGTTAGGCACTGAAGCATAATTTGCACGTAACTGCTTAGTGTCTTTTGGTAAGCAATATCCACCATAACCAAATGATGGGTTGTTGTAATGATTGCCTATGCGCGGGTCTAAACAGACACCGTCGATAATTTGCTTACTGTCGAGTCCGTGTGCTTCTGCGTAGGTGTCTAGCTCGTTAAAGTAGGCAACACGCAGTGCTAGATAAGTATTTGAAAATAACTTAACTGCTTCAGCTTCGGTTGAGTGGGTAAACAGCACTTCGATGCCTTGCTTAATTGCGCCTTGTAGTAATAAGTTGGCAAAAGTCTGCGCACGTTCGCTTTGCTCACCGACGATAATACGTGATGGGTACAAGTTGTCGTGTAATGCTTTGCCCTCGCGTAAAAATTCTGGCGAGAAGATAATGTTTGAGCAATTAAGCTGCTGTTTAATTTGTTCGGTGTAGCCTACTGGTACAGTTGATTTGATAATCATCACGGCATTAGGGTTAATTTTGATGACATCGTGAATAACAGACTCTACAGATGAGGTATTAAAGTAGTTAGTTTTTGGGTCGTAGTCTGTTGGGGTTGCAATTATAACGAAGTCAGCATCTTTATAGGCTAATTCTTTATCGAGTGTTGCTTTGAAGTTTAATGGTTTGTTTGCGAGAAAGTCTTCGATTTCGACGTCGGCTATCGGTGAGATTTTAGCGTTAAGTTGGCTAATTTTCTCTTCTATTATATCGACAGCGATAACTTCATTGTGCTGTGCCAATAGCATTGCGTTTGATAGGCCAACATAACCCGTGCCTGCGATAGCAATTTTCATCTTGTAAACTTCCTGTTGATCTTAAATTGGTTTCAATGCGTATTTTGTAGAAGAAGGTGCTAGGTGCTAGGACCTCGCAAGCTCGCCTGAGAACGGACTTCGTCCTTCTAGTGGCTAGATAACGGTGTACGTAACGCTTCGCTTACTGATTCTAGGTTCTAGGTTCTAGGTTCTAGGTTCTAGGTAAAAGCATAAAGGTCATAAAGATAAAGCAACACCTGGATCCCTGATACAAACATTCAGGGATGACGTGCGGGTGGTGCAAAGCTTTTACGGCCTCAGTCAAAAGCAACACCTGGATCCCCGATACAAGCACTCGAGGATGACGTGCGGGTGGAGCAAACTTTTATTACCTAGAACCTAGAAGGACGAAGTCCGCGCTGGGCGAGCTTGCGAGCTCCTAGAACCTTAAATCTAAGCAACACCTGGATCCCTGATAGAAGCATTCGAGGATGACGCGCGGGTGTTGCAAAGCCTTTAGAGCAACACCTGGATCCCTGATACAAGCATTCAGGGATGACGTGCGGGAGGTGCTACATTTAGGTTCTAGCATGACGAGATTATTAGATGATAGGTAAAGTGCTTTTACCTAAAAAAAGGCACGCTACCGCCACTAGATTGCAGCCTCTAGATTGCTGTAAAAAACTGTTAAGTTGTTATTTTAAAAGTTTATTTCTATATTTTTAACACTTTTAAAGTTGAATTTGAAAACTATGGAGCAAATTTTTAGAGGTTTGACGTTTTGGTTTGAAATAGTAGAAAGGATCCCTTTTGAGCTAAGCTCGTGGCGGTTAGATGGCTATTTGACTGCTTGTCGTTGACTGCTTTGTCGTTAGACTCCTTGTTGTTAGCAAGGGTCATTCGATTGCTTATCGTTCGACTGTTGGTCATTTGCCAGAAGAGTCTATTGACTCACTAACTCACACACTAACTCACACACTAACTCACACACTAACTCACACACTAACTCACACACTAATTTGCTAACTCGCTTTGCGTCACTGAGTGAGTGTTTACACACACCCTAAATGATGTAAATGGGATACTGCAGGAACAACAATGATATGAGATCGCATCGGTAACTAATGAGGTTAAATCAGATGATTTTTTGCCTCAACAACAGTTCTCGCTGGCATCATGCCTTGTATGAATGTTCCTTTTCTACTATCTGTTTTTACGTCCGTCCTCTTAATTGCTGGCAATTATAATGTATACGGTAAGTTAATGACAGTTTTTTGACGATCTTTTATAAAGTGCTATTTTTACGTCTTTTTGTGCAATTTTTAGCTGTAATTAGTAAAAATAAACCTTAAGTTTACGTTTGCTCACATTGGTTACTACCAATAGCCTTTGTCAGCCTAGATTTTTCTGAAGAATACAATTGGCTTTTTATTTTCGTTATTTATGCTTGATTCAAATGCATCATAAAGAAACGTTATGGGTAAATAGCACCAAACTGGTGCGTAACATATTTCGCTCGTTCCAGTCTGTTTTAATCAAGCCTTGAATCTGCAATCCATTTTTACAACCAAACAACTTATTGTTAAATAACAATAATCTTATTTTAATCAATCCAAAATAAAATTGATTCAAATTTAGAGACGAAAATTTCAGTTCCACCGCCCCCCTTTAAAGATGAAAAATTTCTACGTTCACCTTTTTAACAAACAATTTACATGCCAATAAAATGACAGTGTCAGCGATCGCTTTTATGTTGTAATGCGATTGATGTTCTATCGGGTAAGCTTTAGTGATAGAACTTTTGATTTACTGGTATGTGTAAAGTGAGTGTTATCAACGATTACTTCGCCATAATATTGTCGTTTAAGTATTAACTAGATTATGATAGACATTGATTTAACGTTATTTTTTGTAAAATAATTACCATTTTATTCTTTTGTGTCATTTATAGCGGAATTTACCTATTAGACTCTTGTTGTTTTGTGTTGATAAGTATCGTCATTGGCTTGTGTTGTCAGTGGTGTATTCGGCTGTGTGTATTGCGACCATCACCGATAATCTATTTACTCAAGATTTTTTTAGCCAGGTAGAGCAACGCTATGGCGCTAAACGATTAGATGATTTTATTGATTGGCAAGAAACGATTAACAAAGGGATAAACTCGAGTGATGAAGATAGGCTTTTTTTAGCTAATCAGTTTGCTAATCGCAGAATTCGCTTTACAAGTGATAGTGAGCATTGGGGTAAAGGTGATTATTGGGCAACACCTATAGAGTCGTTAGGGACTAAAGGTGGCGATTGTGAAGACTTTGCGATTTTTAAGTATTTTACCTTAAAGGCCATGGGCGTTGATGAAAGTAAAATGCGCCTGATGTATGTGCGAGCATTGTTGATAAATGAACCGCATATGGTATTGATTTATTTTGACAATCCCAAAGCGATGCCGCTTGTACTCGATAATTTAAAAACCAGGATATTACCGGCAAACCAACGCAGTGACTTAAAGCCTGTTTATTCGTTTAACGGCCAGGGATTATGGTTAGCTAAGGCGCAAGGTCTTGGCAGTACTAAGCCCACCAGCAGTGGCACTAAAAGTTGGACTGATTTAGTGAATAGAATTGAAAACGGTGAATAACCGACTATGAGACATGGAGCAAATGATGGTGACGAAGACAATGTTTACTAAGGGAATATCATTAAGGTTGCAGTTATATCTGCTAATTAGCTGCTTATCAATTTTTAGCTTTGGGGCTGCGCTGTATAACAACGTGGCTAATATGCGGAATTACTTAAATGAGCAACTGGCCTCACATGCGCAAGGTGCTGCTCACAGTTTAGGTTTGTCTATTTCACCTTATATGGATGAAGAAGGCCTGGTGATTGCCGAGACCATGACCAATGCTATTTTCGATTCGGGCTATTACCAACATATTACGTTTACCGATTTGGATGGCAAACTGATATTTGAGCGCACGAACCCGCAAGGAAACTTTGCGGTACCGCAATGGTTTATCGATTGGTTTACCTTGCACCCACCTGTGATGACCAGTGAAGTTAGCGATGGCTGGCGTATTGCAGGGCAACTTAAGGTGCAGTCGCACGCGGGTACCTCTTACAAAAGTTTGTGGGACCATGCGGTCAGTAGTTTAATGACGACATTATTGCAATTGGTTATTGCCCTTATTTGTGCTTATTTGATTTTGAAAGCGGTGTTAAATCCACTGCGCAGTATTGAAAAACAAGCTGAGTCGGTGATTCAAAAACGCTTTAGCATTAATTCAATTAACCCTTTCACTTCTGAACTGCGCACTGTGGTTAATGCGATTAACCGTATGGTTGAGAATATTCAGCGATCGTTTAACGAGCAAACTCAGCTAGCAGAAGCGTTATCAAAAGAAGTGTATATCGACCCTCATACAGGGCTGCCTAATCGCCGAGCTTTATTAAAACGCTTTGAGTCTATTCAAGCTGAGTACGACCAGCATGGTAATCGATTTTATTTAGGCCTGGTGTCGATGGCATCTTTAAAACATGTTAACGATAATGAAGGTTATGGCAGTGGCGATGATTATATTTTGTCTGGTGCGCAGTTATTCAGTAAGCAAATAAGCGCGTTACAAGATGCGACTTTTTACCGTATTTCTGGCTCTGAGTTTGCCTTTTTGAGCTTGTTAACCGAAGAAGCGGCTAAAGAGATAGATCAACAAATTGCCGCTAACATTATGATTGAGAGTTCGAGTCGGTTTAATCATGGTTTTGCTAAGCATTCGCTTACGCGTGTTAATCATGAAGAAGATTTTGCCGAAGTGGTGAAACGATTGGATCATCAGCTTGTGCACAATCAATATGCCGAAAATGATACAGGCCTAGTCACGGCTCAGATGATGAAAAAAAACCATTCTCGCGAAGAATGGGTCGGTATTTTAACTCAGTTTACTGAATACTTTAAAAATGAGATTAGCCACTGTAACAGCAAAGACTTTGCCATTAAGTGCATTCCATTGGATAAGATTTTCGATTTAATGCTCCAGCCTGTGGTTGATAATAATCAGTCAATTTTATACGTCGAGTCGTTTGTTCGCTTTAAAGTTGAAGGCGAAGTGTTATCGACCTTAGATGTGTTTGCGATGGCTGAACGACTTGGTGTTTTGCAAGAGCTAGAACAGGCTGTTGTGTGCTTCATTTTTTATAAATTACAACACATCGAACATACTCGTGTGGCTATCAATATTAGTAACCGTGCGTTACATAATCCGGTATTTACTGAATGGTTGTTCGATCTTTATCAAAAAATGCACAAAACGCTTCCACCACTTTTGTATGAATTTAATGAGTCTGCGGCGATGCTTTCTTTGGAATCGACCGAGCGATTTATCCGTCAGGCTAAGCAATTAGATATTGATATTGCGATTGAACGTTTTGGCTCAAGTTTGACTTCGTTTTGTTATATTAGAAACTTAAACATTGATTACATTAAGATTGATGCTAGTTACGTCCGTGATATAGCTGAGTCTGATACACGCTTTTTTGTACAAACCATTACTCAGATTTGTCATGGGATTGGTATTAAAATCATCGCTCCACAGGTAGAGTCGGCTATGATAGGTGAGCATTTTTCACTCATGAACATCGACGGTTTGCAAGGGAATGGATTGTATGCCGTACGGAATTTCAGTACAATCATTCCTGCTAATGCAACAAACACATGGACAAGTGCATTGGAGTTGAATAACTTTAGCCACTCACTGAATCACGAGGCAACATAATGCGTAAGAATAAATTAACCCTGTTATTAGTTTCAGCATTAATGACTACAGGCATGTCTGCTGGAGTGATTGCAGCTGAAGAGACTTTAACCGCAAGCACTCAGAATGCACCTGTATCTGATGTATCGGCCCAATTAGCCAATGCATTTATTGCCGCTAATGGTGATGAAGCTTTAATTATTGAAGCGATTCAAGCTGCTTCTGCTGGGGGTTTAAGCCCTGATGAAATTTTAGCGATTGCGATTGCAAACGGTATAGACCCTGCCATTGTTGCTGCTAACCTTGAAGAGTTACAGACCGCAGCTGGCGGCGCATTTGGTGCAGCTCCTGCTCCTGGCGGCCCAGGTTTTGGCGGCGGTTCAGGCGGCGGCGCTGGAACTATTTCGAGCAACTAATCTAAAAGCTAGTTTTCATTAATTAGCTTAGCTAAACAGAAGCCCATTAATTTGGGCTTTTTTGTGGGTTAAAAAAAGAATAGAGACTAGGAACTCGCAAGCTCGCCCGGGAGCGGACTACGTCCTT
Source organism: Shewanella sp. MF05960 (assembly GCF_050849305.1). Classification (NCBI taxonomy): domain Bacteria; kingdom Pseudomonadati; phylum Pseudomonadota; class Gammaproteobacteria; order Alteromonadales; family Shewanellaceae; genus Shewanella; species Shewanella sp. MF05960. The sequence continues at coordinate 87,067 of NZ_JBOZPS010000008.1, forward strand.
CTAGTGACTAGATAACGGTATACAGAACGCATCGCTTACGGAATGCATGGGCTAAGTTCGAGATACTAGGTACTAGGTACTAGGTACTAGGTACTAGGTACTAGGTTCTAGGTAAAGCTATCGCCCCACTCGCCCGCCATCTTTATGCCGTCATCCCTGAGTGCTCGTATCAGGGATCCAGGTGTTTCTTTTGACCTTGCTTGGGCATTAAAAAACAAAAAGCCAACACCTGGATTCCGGCTCAACAGCATTGCTGGAACGACGTGGTAGTGGGCGGTATTTGAATACGAATTAGTAAAAGACGTTGTAGTGGGCGTTGTTTGAATAAAGTAGTGGTAAGCATTACCTACGGGCATGTAGTTGTTGGCCCTACCCGCACGTCATCCCTGAGTGCTTGTATCAGGGATCCAGGTGTTTCTTTTGACCTTGTACAAAAGCAAAAAGCTAACACCTGGATTCCGGCTTAAAATCATTGCCGGAAAGACGTGGTAGTGGGCGTTGTTTGTATACGAATGAGCAAACAACCAAGTAGTGGCATGCAAGTGTTGCCCTACTCGTACATCATCTTTTGCCGTCATCCTCAAATGCTTTAATTGGGGATCCAGGTGTTTCTCCAATCTGTCATCCCTGAGTGCTTGTATCAGGGATCCAGGTGTTTCTGTTGACCTTGATTAAATATTCAAATCTCAAGGTCTTCCCAACGAGGATTGAACTTTTCAATTAATTGAATTTTCCATTCACGCTTCCAGTTTTTAAGCTGTTTCTCTCTGGTAATGGCATTATAGATGTCATCAAATACTTCGTAGTAAACTAACATTTTAATTGAATGTTCTTTGGTAAAGCCATCAGACAAGCCATTTTTATGCTCCCAATTTCGTCTGATTAAATCAGATGTCACTCCAGTATAGAGTGTGCCATTGGGCCGATTAGCCATGATGTAAATATATGATTGCTTATCCATAATTACTTAGCTCAATTAACGTAATCTCAAAATATAGCAGTTAAATGCGAGTTTCGTTGATCCTTAACAAAATTAAGAACTCTGTTACTGAATGCAAGATCTAAAGCCTACACCTGGATTCCGGCTCAAAAACATTGCCGGAACGACGTTGTAGTGGGCGTTATTTGTATGTAATGCAATTTCGCCCCATCCGCACGTCATCCCTGAGTGCTTGTATCAGGGATCCAGGTGTTTCTGTTGACCTTGTTTAAAAAGCAAAAAATTAACACCTGGATTCCGGCTTAAAAGCATTGCCGGAAAGACGTGTTAGTGGGCGGTATTTGAATACGAGTGAGCAAAAGACGTAGTGATGGGCGTTGTCATAATCTTCTTGCCGTCATCCCTGAGTGCTTGTATCAGGGATCCAGGTGTTTCTTTTGACCTTGCTTGGGCGTTGTTAGGAAAAACAACACCTGGATTCCGGCTCAAAAGCATTGCCGGAACGACGTGGTAGTGGACGTTGTTTGAATACGAGTGAGCAAACAACGAAGTAGTGGCATGCAAGTGTTGCCCTACCCGCTCGTCATCTTCTCGCACGTCATCCCTGAGTGCTCGTATCAGGGATCCAGGTGTTGCTGTTGACCTTGCTTGAGTATCAAAAGCATAAGGCAAACACCTGGATTCCGGCTTAAAATCATTGCCGGAACGACGTAGTAGTGAGCGTTGTTTGTATACGAATGAGTAAACAATTACTTAGTGGAATCCAACTGTTCCCTACCCGCTCGTCATCTTCTCGCACGTCATCCCTGAGTGCTTGTATCAGGGATCCAGGTGTTGCTGTTGACCTTGTTTTGGCACGGCATTAAAAGCAAAAACCAACACCTGGATTCCGGCTTAAAAGCATTGCCGGAAAGACGTAGTAGTGGGCGTTGTCGTAATCTTCTTGCCGTCATCCCTGAGTGCTTGTATCAGGGATCCAGGTGTTTCTGTTGATCTTGTACAAAAGCAAAAAGCTAACACCTGGATTCCGGCTCAAAAGCATTACCGGAACGACGTAGTAGTGGGCGTTGTCATAATCTTCTTGCCGTCATCCCTGAGTGCTTGTATCAGGGATCCAGGTGTTTCTGTTGACTTACCGCTTGTATAATTTAACTAGAGTAGTGCTTGTTCTATGTCTGCTATTAGGTCTTGAACATTCTCTAAACCAACCGAGATACGCAGTAGGTTGTCGGTGATGCCTGCGGCGAGTCGGGCTTCTGGGGTGTAGGGTGAGTGGGTCATGGATGCGGGGTGTTGGATGAGCGATTCTGCGTCGCCTAGGCTTACGGCGATGGTAAATAGCTTTACACGATTAACGAAGTTGATGGCGTCTTGTTTGTTGCCTTTTAATTCAAATGCAATGACGCCTCCGGCGCGTTTCATTTGGTTACCGACAAAGCGGTGGCCCTGGTGGTGTGTTAAGCCTGGGTAAAACACCTGGCTGAATTTAGGGTGTTTATATAAATACTCAGCTATCATTTCGGCGTTGTCGCAATGGCGGGTTAAGCGTACGTCTAGGGTTTTTAACCCGCGTAAGATTAACCATGCATCGTGTGGTGATATGACGCCACCAAAGTCTTTTAATATTTCGTATTTTAATCTGTGCATGTGTTCTGCATTACCGCACACAATCCCGGCTATCACATCACCATGACCGTTTAAGTATTTAGTGGCGCTGTGGATCACCATGTCGATACCTAATGAAAGCGGTTGTTGCAATAGTGGTGTCATAAAGGTGTTGTCGACGATTGACACAAGGTTATGCGCTTTAGCGACATTCGCCATCGCGGTAAGGTCAAACACTTGCAGATGCGGATTAACCGGGGTTTCGCAGAACAATACTTTGGTGTTTGGCTTAATCGCCGCCTCAACTGCGATCATGTCGGTGAAGTCGACTAATGTACTCGTAATGCCTAAGCGCGTTAGCTGGGTGGTCATTAGCGCGAAGGTACAACCATAAACGGCTTTAGACGCTACGAGATGATCGCCTGCATGTAAATGCGTCAATAATGCGCTTGATACTGCTGCCATACCCGATGCGGTTGCTGCAGCGTCTTCTGCGCCTTCTAATAGCGCCATTTTACGTTCTAGTTCTGCTGTGGTTGGGTTACCGAGGCGAGTATAAATATAACCGGGTTCTTCGCCTGCAAAACGGGCTCCGCCTTGCTCGGCGCTGTCAAAAACAAAGGTCGCGGTTTGGTATAAAGGGGTGGTGAGCGAGCCAAAAGCTTCGCGTTGATGTCCGCCATGAATGGCTAATGTGGCTAAGTTCCATTTACCTTGATTGTTATTTTGCATTGCTTCTCCCTGCGCCACCTTGTTATGAGTTGTTACCCTCTTTGGGGTTATTGTTGTGGTGATCGGAATTTAAGATACAGCGGAATAAAATATAACCAAGTGATTGTTGAAAAATAACCCTGTGGACGATGTAAAAACAATTTTACAAACAGCTGTTTACATCGTTTAAATCACCTATTTGAGTGCTGTAAATGCACGCAGAAGATGTGTGACAGCAGGCGATTAGTTCAGCAAAGATTGCTTAAGCTTTTGCATGCCTTGGTCAATGTTAACAAGTGGCTGGTAACCTAAGTCTTGTTTGGCGGCGCTGATGTCAAAGTAATGGCTGGTTGACAGTTGTCTTGCGACAAAACGCGTCATGATAGGTTCTTGTGATTTATTGAGTAAACCATATGCGGTTTCGAGCACCACACCTGCGACATAAGCAACACTTGCTGGAACACGTTTGGTTACTGGCGGTAAATCAACACAGGCGAGAATACGATTAAGCATATCTGCCATGGTAATAGGTTGATCGTTACTGAGAAAATATGCTTTACCTGCACACTTAGCATTAGTGACTAAATCTAACGCGGCTAAAACATGCGCATAGGCTGCATTGTCGACATAAATGGTATCGACCAGTTTATCTTCATGACCCACGAGCTTTAATCGCCCTGCCCGTGCACGTTCAATCACTCTTGGCACAAGATGAGGATCGTTGGGTCCCCAAATCAAGTGTGGCCGCAAAGCGGTAGTATAAAGTTGAGCGGAATTAGCCTCAAGCACCTGTTGCTCTGCGATGGCTTTAGATTCACCGTAATTATTGAGGTATGAGTCTGCGTAAGGTGCTGACTCATTGATGCCGTTTTCATCACGCCCGGCAAACGTCACGCTTGGGGTGCTGGTATAGACTAAACGTTGAATATTAAGCGTTTTACAGGCATTGATAATGTTGTTTGCACCATCGACATTGGGCGAGTAATAGCTTTGTTTACTGCCCCAAATCCCTGCTTTTGATGCCACATGAAACACCATGTCGCAACCTTGCATGGCTTGTTTAACGCTTTTGTAGTCACTGATATCGCCGCGGTGCATATCGACGCCCAGTTCTACCAGTTTTGGGTAATCACCACGGGCAAAACCCACTACCTGAATACCTGCAGCAATTAAACGCTGACAAATCGCCCATCCTAAAAAGCCACCCGCACCGGTGACAAACACCTTGTCGACTGACAATGCTAATTGCTTAAGCGCGGTTTGCTCTAGAGGATGTAAATCTGTCAGATTCATGCTGATGACCTTATTTAATACTTTTAGACGACTTTAAGACGAGGCTTATTCTTTCCACTGCTTTTGTGCCCACACCGCCAGTTTTTCTCTAAAGATTTTTGCGTTATGACGCACATCGACCGGGAATTGAGGATGAATTAAAAAGCGCCCTATTCCGTCGGTGTGTGGATATTGTTCTGCGATAGCTAATAGCTCTTGATACAGTGCTTTAGACGTTGAGCAGACGATGTCTTTTTGCAGTTCAATACACAATACCGGCACGATATTATCACCTAACTTAACGCCCACAACAGCCGAACGTTTTACTTGTGGATGGGTGTTAAATACGCGCTCACAGGGTAATGTATAAAAGCGCTTTATTCTTTGCTGGCCACGCGTAGCATCGACAATATGGCCTTTACGACCACACATCCATAATAAGCCATTATCGTCTATATACCCCACGTCACCCATGCGGTGCTTAACGTGTTCAGCGTCGTTAATTTTAGCTAATTCAGTGGCCTGTTGACGTTGATAATAAGCCTGGCTGACCATTGGGCCGCTGACGACAATTTCGCCAATTTCGTTAGCGGCAAGTTTTTTAACATCGACCCAATTAGGCTGGACCTTATCTGTGATGGCAATAATATCAACGCTAACTGTCGAGATTGGTTTTCCAACACAAATGCCCTTACCTTGATCGGTCAGTTCGCTGGTTGCAAACAATGCATGGCTACCAATCATGCTGATGGGTAACGATTCTGTCGCGCCGTAAGAATTCAGCACTTCAACCTGTGGGTTTAGCATGTGGCTAAAGCGTTTAATCGAACTAATTGTTGCCGGTGCGCCTGCTGATATCACTCGCTTAACGCTAGTGAGTTTATGCTGAGTTTGCTCGCCTGCTTGACCTAAACGCTCTAACAAGGCTGGGTTAACAAACATGTTGCTGCATTGATATTGCTCAATTGCGGCAAACAAATTAGCAGGATTCGCCGTTATCGGTTTACTGGCGTCCATGTCTGGCACAATCGATGCCATGCCGAGTGCTGGGCCAAATAATGAAAACAGCGGAAACGTTGCTAAGTCGCGCTCGCCTGGGCTAATGCCGTAATCATGTTTTAGGGCGCTGATTTGTGCTTCAAACATCGCGTGGCTATACACCACACCTTTTGGCGTACCTGTGCTGCCACTGGTAAACAAAATGGCCGCCATATCATCTGGTTTTAACAAGGCCATTTCAAAAGGATAAGCCTCATTTCGGCCGATTTCGGTAATGGTTTCTAAACTGGTGGCATTCGTTAACCAGCGCTGTAACCCTGAACCACCGACATTAATCACCTGTTTTACACTGCCTTTGCCCCAACCCAGTACGCGCCTGGCGATATGGGCTTTAGGAATACCGATAAAGGCGTCTGGTTGCGACTCTTCAAAACACTGTTTAAGGTTTTTAATCCCCATGCCTGGGTCGACTAAAATGGGGATGATACCGGCTTTGAATAAGGCAAACGTTAACGAGAAAAACTCAATGCTTGGGGTGACCATTAACACCGCTTTCATGCCACGTTTGATGCCGTATTGAATAAGCCCTTTGGCAATCATATCCGATTGTTGATGTAAGGTAACAAAGTCGATTTCTTGATAATTGAATTGGCCTTGCTTAAAGTGTTGCACTGCAACAGCAAGTCCGGCAGGCATAGTTTGCGCAGCCGTTTTAAGGTGCTGACAGATATTGGCATTAGCAAGAGCAGAGGTTTGAGTCATGTGGCTTCATTTTGGGCGAATGTGAATAACGCATATGCTGGCTAACAACAATAACGCCAACATATAGATAATTTTAGACGATTAAATAGCTAAAAGGCTCAAATGAGCCTTTTAGGGTGTAATTAATTTTTTGCGATAAAGTCTTTAATTAAGCCAATCACTTCGTCGCTGGCATCTTCAAGGATGTAATGACCGCAGTCAGCAAACTCGTGCACCGTTGCGTGAGGCATTCGCTGTCGCCATTCTTCTAAAAAATACTTATCGAATACAAAATCTTGTAAACCAAAACAAATCAATGTCGGTACTTCAGCAAACTCGCTTAAGCTATCGCCAATGCTAGTCACTAGGTCGTAGTTTCTGTCGCCAGGTTTGAGTGGAATGTCTTGTACAAAACGTAAGGTCGAAATACGGTTTTTCCACGAATCAAACGGCGCTACGTAAGCTTCACGCACTTCTTTAGACATGGGTTTGCGTTTAACACCCACATACGAGGCTGCTGATGAAAATGCATTTAAACCACGAACCAACAAGGTACCGAGTAAGGTTTCGCGGCAAATCCACAATGCCCAGGGAAAAGGCTTAGTTTTAGGAAGATGAAACGCTGCGGTGTTTAAACACACAATGCGTTTGATGCGCTCATGATGACGAGCCGCAAAGCCCATTCCTATCATACCGCCCCAGTCGTGTACCACGAGGGTGATGTTTTGTTTTACGTCTAAGCTGTCAAGTAACGCTTCTAAATCGTCAATACGGTTTTTTAAGGTGTAATCGTATTGTGGATCATCTGGCTTGTCTGATAAGCCGCAACCAATATGGTCTGGCACAATACATTGGTGTTGATCGCTCAACGCGCTCACTAGGTTACGGTAGTAGTAACTCCAACTCGGGTTACCGTGCACCATAACCACTGGCTCGCCCTGGCCTTCGTTGATGTAATGGAGTTTATTGCCGTTACGGTCTAAATAATGACTTTTAAAGGGCAGTAAGTTGTCTAGCATGATGCATCCTGTTAACTATTTTTATAATGATATGCAAAAATTCAGTGCAGCCTGAGGCTTACCACTTAATTCCTAACATCATGCAGTTTAAACCACTGCCTATGCCTAAAAAGCTGACCTGATCGCCAACACGTAAAAAACCTTCGTCGTGTGCGATGGCGGCGGTAACAGGTAAAGACACTGTGCCCATGTTGCCAAGCTTTTGGTAGGTTGGATATTCTTTCTCGTGCGGAATGTTTAATGCATTGAGCACTTGTCTGCGGTTTGATGCACCCACTTGATGACAAATCACTTTATCGACTTGCTCAACAACCCAGTCGCGTTGCTCTAAAAAGTGTTCCCACGTGTGTTTAGCAAGCTCAACACCTTCTTTAAGCAAGGTAACCGCATCGGTACGCATAAACTCGCGATACAATAAGTGCCCTGCTTCTTGCAGGCCCCATTGACACAATTGGTGATGTTCTGGTGCAGACAAATGGCTGGCACCCAGTAATTGATGTTGGCGTGTGGTTGTGAGTGGCAAGCTACCGTCTGTTAAAATAACAGCCACTGCGCCAGAACCGCCCGTTAGCGTTGCCAGCGACTGTGCAAAGTTTTGCATCGTCGGCTCCGCTAGCATGTGGTCAATTGTGGCATCGACGATGTCTCGTGCTGATTCGCACGACACCACCATACCCGCTTTAATTTGCCCAAGCTCGATACGGTTAGCAATGTCTAAAATACCCGACAACACCCCTAAACAGGCATTACTGATGTCGTAAATTGCAGTATCTTTGGACACGCCAAGCTCAGCAGCTATGCGGCACGCGGTAGCGGGTTCGTGTTGGTCACGGCACACTCCGGTATAAACCACTGCGCCTAGGTCACTGACATTAATGCCCGTTTCGTTGACGGCTTTACGTGCAGCGGCAATTGCCCCGTCTGATAAACGATGGCCTTTTGGCCACCAACGGCGCTCAGTAATACCCGTTAATGCGGCAAGTTGCCCCATTGGAATACGAAACTTTTGATATAGCGGTGCTAAGCGAGATTCTAAATCGCTACTCGACACTATTTGTGGTGCTAGCTCATAAGCCAGACTATTGATAAAGACGCGTGAATATTTCATTAAACCGTATAATTCGCTTCGCTCTAGCAAGCCCAAAGCCACTAGAATAATTGTTATTCATTATTAACCCGCCATTTGAACAAGAATGGCATCATTATTCAATCAAAAACCGCAGTTAAGTCGGCATCTTTGGCGTTTTTTTTACGGCTTTGTGAAGGCTGTTGATTAACTAGCGCCTTGATTATTACTGACTTACGTTAAATAAAATAGCTTAAACAAAGGCTTAGTTGTAAATGTAGATGTTATTCAACTTAAGCTGTTGTTTTAATTGCCTGGATAAAGGCATTTCGCGGTGTAACACTGTTTGCACAAAATTCACTCAGCGAAACATCATATCCATGCTGTTGCAAAAAACACACACGGTCGAGCAATAACCAAGCTTCTAATGCTCGACGAAATAAATGCGCGACTAAGTCTATGCGTTTTGTGAGTCGTTGTCGCGCTATTCCGCGTTGTAAAAATGCATCGAAGTCGATGTCGTTAGGAAGCACTAACTTTTTGTGATTTGCAGCCCACAGACAAAAATCGGCAAAACTGCCGCTGAGTTGGCTTTGTTTGACTGTTGGCACGGGTAGATAAGCATCAATCCCTCGCACCTGACGTTGCAGACTGTCAAAGCCTAAACGCCACGACACTTCTTGCAAGCGCAATGCCTGTTGCTTGGGACTGGCAATAACGCTTTGCTGTAATGGCAGTTGTAAGTCATGCCTTGAAAGCTTAACTTTACTGGCTTTAGCTTGAGTGGATAACGGTTGGTAGTGTTGGTCTTGTATTAAATGGTAACAACAAGGCGAAATCGAAATTGCTTGAGTGTTGGCCTTAGTCGCAAGGTCTAATAAACGCACATGCAAATCACCACAAGCATGCAATGCTATAACATGCTGCTGCGGATAAAATATCGTTTCATTGGGGTTAAGCGGCGCAAACGCATCGGCACAGATAAACCGTTGCGATAACTGCCATTGCTTGGCGAATGCCTGACCTTGCTGGCATAAGTTAGCTTGCCATTCGAGACTGGTGACTTCCACTTGTTGCTGCTTTGCGACCAATCGCCCTAAATGTCCTTTGCCAGCGCACCATTCTAATATCGGCAAACGCGTTAATGTCGTTTGATATTGCGGGTCGATTTGCTCGGAAAATGCTGTGATTTGTTGCCACTTTCGACCTTTAATATGCGCGCTAAAATGGGCTAAATCAGTGTGTTGTTCAGCCATTGATGCTGCTTGTTTACTTACTGCGCTAATGCTGCTTGTAGGCAAAGTAAATACTAACAAGCTTAACTGTTCAATGATCTCTGTTGCATGTTGGTGTTGGCTTTGTTTGAGGTCTCTTATCAAGCTTGGGAGCAGTGTGTCGATTAATAATTGCTGATCAGCATCAATTACATCAATTTCAGCATCGTCTAATTGCCACACTTTTTGCGCTAGATGAGGAAATGACGCCTGCCAAGGTAAGTGGTCACACTCAAATGCCACCAGCTGCCACAAGGGCGTTAAGCGTTCAAGCAATGAATCGAGTGCTGTAAACGTATGTTGATATTCGATTGAAGACATATTGATGCTGACAGTTAACCTTGGCTGATTGAAATGATAGGATGCGGGCTCAGATAACCCAAACCGGAATTGTAAACTATGCACTCGCCTTGTGTCGCCCGCTGTGGCTTAAATGCTGACGATTATTGTATGGGCTGTTTTCGCCACATCGACGAAATTGTCATTTGGTCACAAGCCACAGATCAGCAAAAACAACAGATTGTAGATAAGCTCAACGACAGAAAACAATTGTTTATGGGTGACAGTAATAACAAAACCTTGTCTCGCGCCGAATGGCTCGCTGCAGAGAAACGTATCAACAAGAGGTAAAAACCTAACAGCTAACACCTGGATTCCGGCTAAAAAGCATTGCCGGAACGACGTAGTAGTGGGCGGTGTTTGAATACGAATTAGCAAATGTGCCATTTGGCCCTACCCGCCCGTCATCTTTTGCCGTCATCCCTGAGATCTTGTATCAGGGATCCAGGTGTTTCTTAGATTTAAGGTTCTAGGAGGTCGCAAGCTCGCCCAGCGCGGACTTCGTCCTTCTAGGTTCTAGGTAAAGCTTGGCCCCACCCGCACGTCATCCCTGAGTGCTTGTATCAGGGATCCAGGTGTTTCTTTTGACCCTGCTTGGGCATTAAAAGCGTAAAATCAACACCTGGATTCCGGCTTAAAAGCATTGCCGGAACGACGTGGTAGTAGGCGTTGTCGTAATCTTCTTGCCGTCATCCCTGAGTGCTTGTATCAGGGATCCAGGTGTTGCTTAGATTCTAAAAGGACGAAGTCCGCTCTCTGGCGAGCTTGCGAGTTCCTAGAATCTAGGGCCTGGCACCAAAACCAACACCTGGATTCCGGCTAAAAAGCATTGCCGGAACGACGGAATAGCGGACGTTGTCCAAACGCGGGTAACCCTCTACTTCTTCATCATCGCTTTTAAGTCTGCGAATGGATTGAAGGTGGCGGCTTCTTGTTTGGCTTCTTTGGTGCTGCCGTAACGGATGAGTTCTTCAAAGCGAGAATGCTCATTGTCGTGACAGTACAAGCATAATAATTCCCAATTGGTACCATCTGAAGGATTATTGTCGTGGTTATGATCGCGGTGATGTACCGTGAGTTCAGAAAGGTTTTTATGGGTGAATTCTCGGGTGCAGCGGCCGCAGACCCATGGGTATAATTTAAGTGCTTGTTCGCGGTAACCCTTTTCACGGGAGGCTTTGTAGTCTCTGGCTTCTGCTAAGACTTTATCTAATTTACTTGGGTTTTGATTGGTTGACATGATGCATCACTTATACAAAAAAATTACCCCAAGGATAATCACTGTTATCGCTTGGGGCAATTGTTTATACGCTGTTATTTTACGATTATTCAGCTACTGGAGATGAATTCGATAAATAAAGGTAATGTAGGTAACGCTCATACTGAGTAATAATATCGGCAATAATCTGTGATTGAGTATAACCCATCACATCATATTGCTGTCCACCGTGCTCAAGATACACTTCAACTCGATAGAATGCCTGCTCAGCATTTTTATCGGTTAATTCTGCACCCATCATATTATGCGCTCGGATCCGTAAACCATACGCAAATGCCAGTGATTCATCTGAACCAATGACCAAACGTACGCGATCTTCACTCAATATAATTTCAGCATTGATGTGTTTAGCGATAAACGTATCTTTGACTTCATTCAATGCTGGGCGTGCAACTGTGTCTAAAAACACTTGTGCATCTTGATGGCTTGGTTGTGACACCAAAACGTCAAGACGGTCTTGCCAGCTCATGTTCGCTTTTACATACTGCACACTGGTGTTGTGCGACTGTACGCTGTTGATTTTAAGCCAGTCATCTTGCAATGCTCGGTATAAACCCACACACATAAATAGCATTACAATTAAGAAGGGTAATGCGCTGGCAATCGCGGCAGTTTGCAGAGCTTGTAATCCGCCCGCAACTAACAACACTGATGCAACCACACCTTGTAATAAAGCCCAGAAAATACGTTGCCATACTGGCGCATTTGCATCACCGCCAGAGGTCAGGTTATCAATCACTAATGAACCCGAATCTGATGAGGTTACAAAGAACGTCACCACTAAACACAATGCAATAACAGACAGTACGTTAGACATTGGCATGTGTTCAAAGAATTTAAACAACGCCACTGACACATCGCTTGATACCGCTTCAGCTAAATAGGTTGCACCGTGGTTCATAATGGCGTCGATAGCTGTGTTACCAAATACGGTCATCCATAGGAAGGTTAACGCGCTGGGTACAAACAACACACCGATTAAGAATTCACGAATAGTACGACCACGACTTACACGGGCGATAAAGGTACCGACGAATGGTGACCATGAAATCCACCAGCCCCAATACAGTAATGTCCAACCACCAATCCAATCATCTTTTTGCTCATAAGCATAGAGGTTAAACGTTTTACCTACGATGTCGCTTAAATAGCTACCGGTATTTTGTACAAATGATTGTAACAACATCACGGTTGGGCCAAGAATCAACACAAAAGCAAGTAACAAACAGGCTAAGCCAAGGTTAAGCTCACTTAAGCGTTTAACCCCTTTGTCTAAACCAGAAAACACTGACAATGTCGCAATACCAGTGATAACAATGATCAAACCAACCTGTACAGTGGTGTTATTTGGAATGTCACTCATTAAGTAACTCAAGCCAGAGTTAACCTGTAACACCCCAAAACCTAATGACGTTGCCACACCAAACATGGTGCCGATAACCGCAAAAGTATCAACCGCATGACCGATTGGGCCATAAATACGGTCACCAATTAACGGATATAGCGCCGAGCGTGGTAGCAAGGGTAATTTATGACGATAAGAGAAATACGCTAAGCTTAATGCTACAACTGCGTAAATAGCCCATGCATGGATACCCCAGTGGAAAAAGGTAATTTTAAGCGCATCTTTAGCGGCTTGAATGCTTTCAGGTGTTGCATCTGGCGGCGCAAGAAAATGCATTACCGGTTCTGCCACACCAAAAAACATTAAGCCAATACCCATACCTGCTGAAAACAGCATAGCAATCCAGCTTTTATAGCTGTAATCAGGTACTGAATGGTCAGGGCCTAATTTAATATCACCAAAACGGCTGACCATGACAAAAAGGATAAAAATTAAGAATACCGCCACGCCTAGAATATAAAGCCAACCCGCTTTAATTTCTAACCATGACTGCACACTTTTAAAGAAGTTACTGGCGCCTTCTGGCCAAATGGCACAGAACAACACCATAAAAAAGATGATCACCACCGATGAAATAAACACCGGCGGATTAATACTCGACTTTATTGACATAAAATCTCCAAGATAGAGAAAAATAAAAACAAAATGAGTCAGCCATGAACAAAATTGCTCAAGCCAACATAAATTCTATTTCAATTTGGGACAAGGGCAGATATTACCATAGACAAAAATAAAACAAATGGAAAGTCTGCGGTTTGTGATAAACATTGCGCTCTAATTGATATAAAAAAGGTTTGAGCCACAAATTGGGCTGAAACCTTTATTTTCACTACTTATGTAAGATGCAATGAGACTTAACGAGCGAGTAACGTGAGTGATAATCCTAAATGTGGATAGTCCTACGTTATTCCGCTTTATTGTTGGCTATACCTGCCGTTAAGTTAAAGCGCATTGCATCTTCAAATGACCAATCAACAAAGATTAAATCATCACGTTTAACCAAACTGGTCACTCCAGCCATTTGGTAACTGAGCTGAAATAATACTGGCACCCAATCGCCATCTGGCAGAGCATCGGCTAACGGCTGCGGTGCTGACTCACTCATAATAAACCCTACCACATAGCCGCCATTGGCTTGTTTCACTAATACGGTTTTTTGGGTTTTAGGCTCGCCGTCGCGGTTCATTAAGCTAGCAATATCACGAATACTGCCATACACAGATTTAAACAACGGAAATTTCATCAGTTGCTTTTCAATCCAACCGTAAACCCAAGCGATAGGGCTGACTGAAAAAAGCAAACCTGCGACAAACACTAGGCTGGCAACCAGGCCAAAACCGGCGCCGACAAACACAGATTGAACACCCACAAGTTCAAGTAATAATTTACCTAAACCATCAAGTGATATAAATAGCGACCAAAAAAGCCAAATGGATAACACCATTGGCAATAAATTCATTAAACCACGGGCAAGGGTCTTTTTCATTAAACACACAAAAGCAGAAAAAACAGGTCAAAAATGTTAACACAGTTTGCTGATTAGTCACTTCAAATCTACTGAGGTTTAGTATCGGCTAACAATCTGGGATCGGTTAAAACCTGTTAACGGCTATGTGTATCTCATATCACAGGCTGCAAACATAATAGATTACTTATTTGTTTTAGCGACATTCACCCATTGATGACGGCCTAACTCTAATAACACCCCAATGGCCAAGCCTGCTGCAGTATTGATTAATAAGCATGTTGCTGCGGTTGAAAAAATAACAAAAATACAAAAAGGTTTACCATCGATAAACCGCTTTGACCACGCTAATTGTGTACCGGCTATGGCAAGTAGGCTGCCTAAAATAGCGAGAGGAATAAATGAAAGTGCACTGGCAATGCCCTGGCCCCAAAAAATAGCAATGAGTATACATGTACTGCCAAAAATGGTGGGGGCTAACCAGGTGCGGGCCCCAAAGTGATATTGTACGGCTAGTCCTCCGGCGCCATGGCACATGGCTGTAGCCCCAAAAGGCGCTAACAATAAATTAGCCCAACCAGAACTCTTAGCAAATTGTTGTGGCTCAAATTTAGCGGCATCTTCTGGGAATTTATGTTTCGCCATTGCCGATACGGCAATCACGGCATTAGTTAATGTTAGGGCTAATTGCGGTAATACTAATAGCATTGCAGCTGAGCCCCATTCATCGATACTCGGCCAACTTAATTGCCATGCACTGGCCTGGCTAAAATTAAAGCTAGGTGCTGTACCGCTGGTATATTGCCAAGTAATACCAAGGATAATCACTAACGGCATGACCAAATATTGCATTGACATATAACGGCTAGCGAACAATAACCCAAAGGCCAATAAACCAATAAACCAAGTTTCGCTCATCATGACACCACCGAGCCAAATAAGCTGGAGTCCTATTGCTAACTGGATACCAATACTGATTGCTGGCGATAACTGCTTGGCCATCCATTGAATAATACCGCTATAAGCTAATATCAGCAGGATAATACCCATTAATATGGCTGATGCCTGGAGCATTCCCAGCGACATGCCTTCTGCAATAACTAACGCACTGATCACCTTCATAGGTTGCACAGGCATGGGTCTTCGGTAATACAGTGCGGTAAATAATGCAAACAAACCGAAACCGAAAAATATCCCTTGAGGAGAGAAGTGATTAAGCGCAATTAAACCTAACACTAAAGGAAGGAAGGTGCCTAAGTCCGCAAATGCGCCACTAAATTCACCTGAAATCTTATTGACGTTGTCGTATCGATTGATTTCACGTCTCATAAATCTTGCCGAAGGTAATAGATACTCAAATATAGCAATTACAGTGCCACATCAAAAGTGAGAACCACGTCAAAGTAAAAGACTGATTGACAAAATTATTGGGACAATTTGAACCAGTAGATATTATCAATACTGTCATTATGTCCACATTACAGTGGTTGTTTCCCTTCAAATAACTACGTAGAGCAAAGGCGGCTGGATTGATACCGTTAGATATAGTGAAAAACTCGCCGAAAACGTGTTTAACCGGTATAAAAAAGCCCCTATTAAGGGGCTTAACAAACATAGCATCACGATTAAGTGTCGTGTAAGACGTTTACATCTTATGATTGAAACGTTACAGGTTTTTTTCCATGTCTTCATAAGAAGTATGGCGAACATCTTTACCTTTTACATAGTAAATTACGTATTCACAGATGTTTTTACAACGGTCGCCAACACGCTCTACTGCGCGAGCGGCCCATAATACGTCCAGCACACCTGGTATTGAGCGTGGGTCTTCCATCATGTAGGTCATTAACTGACGAATAATACCTTCGTACTCTTTGTCTAATTTGGCATCTTCTTTATGCAACTCAAGAGCTTGCTCAGCATCCATACGTGCAAGCGCATCTAGGGTTGAGTGCAGCATGCGCGTTGCGTGACGGCCCATGCTTTCTATGCTGACAAGTAAAGGTTGCTGGCTATTTGCCCGTTTTTCAAGCGCGGCTTTGGCAATACGCACACATGCATCACCAATACGCTCAAGATCCGCAATGGTTTTTGAAATAGCGATAATCATGCGTAAGTCACTTGCTGCGGGTTGACGCTTAGCAATAATACGGGTGCACTCTTCGTCAATCGCCACTTCCATGCCGTTGACTCTGTGGTCGCCTTCAATCACTTTTTGCGCCAGTTCAGCATCTAATGTCGTTAAGGCATCAAGTGCTTGCTCAAGTTGACGCTCAACTAAACCGCCCATGGCCAATACACGGTTACGAATATCTTCAAGTTCAGCATTGAACTGACCAGAGATGTGTTTACTTAAATTCATTTTTTCCATCTTACCCACCTAACATTTGTTTGTTTATTAAAAGCGTTTATCGCCAGGATTAACCATAACGACCGGTAATATAATCTTCGGTTTTACGCTTTTTAGGGGTAGTAAAAATCGTGTTGGTATCGGCGTATTCAACCAATTCACCCATGTACATAAACGCCGTTTGGTCTGACACTCGTGCAGCTTGCTGCATGTTATGCGTCACAATCACCACGGTGTACTGTTGTTTAAGCTCAGTGATCAACTCTTCAATGGTTAAGGTTGAAATAGGATCCAGCGCCGATGTCGGTTCATCGAGTAATAACACTTCTGGCTCAATCGCAATGGCACGAGCTATCACTAAACGCTGTTGCTGACCGCCAGATAAACCAAAAGCATTGTCGTGTAAGCGGTCTTTAACTTCGTCCCAAATTGCTGCACCGCGTAATGAACGCTCTGCGGCTTCATCTAATTCACGGCGGTTATTTAACCCTTGTAAACGTAAGCCATAAACCACGTTTTCGTAGATTGATTTAGGGAACGGGTTTGGACGCTGAAACACCATGCCGACGTTACGACGCAATGACGCGACATCGACTTTCTTGTCATAGATATTTTGCCCATGAAGCAAAATTTCGCCGTCGATTTTACAGTTATCAACCAGGTCGTTCATGCGGTTAATACAACGTAAAAGCGTTGATTTACCACAACCACTTGGACCAATAAATGCCGTCACTTGTTTTTTAGGGATCTTCATCGACACATCAAATAACGCTTGTTTGTCACCGTAACGTAAATCAAGGTTACGGATCTCAAGTGCGGTATCCTGCGCGGGTAAGTTAACTAAATCAACTGCTTGTGTTTGCATTGCTGAACTATCAATAGAAATCATTTTTCTTTCCTTCAGGATATCGCTAATTAGTGTTCTAGCGAACGGAATTTTTCACGTAAATGGTTGCGCACGCTAATCGCGGTTAAGTTAAGTGCAACAATTACTGATACTAATAAGAACGATGTTGCATACACCAATGGGCGAGCAGCTTCAACGTTAGGGCTTTGGAAGCCTACATCGTAAATATGGAAACCTAAGTGCATGAACTTACGCTCTAAATGCACAAACGGGAAGTTCATATCTATCGGTAATGTTGGCGCTAATTTAACCACGCCCACCAACATCAACGGTGCCACTTCACCCGCTGCACGCGCTACCGCTAAAATCAAACCGGTCATAATGGCTGGGCTTGCCATTGGCACAACAATGCGCCATAAGGTTTCTGCTTTGGTTGCCCCTAATGCCAGGCTGCCTTGACGTACCGCACTTGGGATACGGCTTAAGCCTTCCTCTGTCGATACAATCACAACCGGTAAAGTTAGGATGGCCAATGTAAGCGCAGACCAAATCACCCCTGGTGAGCCAAATGTCGGTGCTGGTAACGCTTCAGGGAAAAACAATTGGTCAATTGATCCGCCCATCATGTAAACAAAGAAGCCTAAACCGAACACACCATAAACAATCGACGGCACACCTGCTAAGTTAATCACCGCGATACGGATCATCTTAGTAATAGGGCCTTTCTTAGCGTACTCGTGCAAGTAAATCGCTGCGACAACACCAAATGGCGTCACAATGACAGCCATTAACATCACCATGAACACGGTACCGAAAATGGCTGGGAATACCCCACCCTCAGTGTTGGCTTCACGTGGGTCATCGTTGACAAATCGGCCAATACCGACAAACCAGTGACCCACTTTTTGAATGACATTCATGTGGTTAACGTAGCTAACATCTAAAATAGAGTCTAGCTTGAGTATGACTTCTTCACCGCGCATGTCACGCACTACAACCGAGTCTCGAGCCGCCTGGTCGCGCAGTGCAAACAAGTCTTTTTCAAGCACAAGGTAGTCTTGGTTTAACTGCTCTATTTGCGCTTTAATATCGGCTTTGCGCTTGTCGGTTAGTTCGCCATCAAGCTCATAGCCACGTTGCTTTAAACGTAGGCGCTCTATTTGATAGTTAATTGAGCCGATGTCCGATTTTTGTAAGCTTAATGCCTGGTCAGCAATATCAACCGCACGGTCAATATGGCTAAATAAAGAGGCTTCAATATCGGCTTCGTTATTGAGTTCTAGGCGTTTACCATCTTCAATCACTGCCACTGGGTAGCCATAGAAGTTACCGTTTTTGGTACGTTCTAGTTTTGCGACATCAGCTGGTGTAGTGCGGCTCACGATATCTGTGGCTAAAATCCAGCGAAAATCCAGGCCAACAAATTCACGGTTACCGGTTTTAACGAGGTAACGTGTGACAAACTCACCAGGGTGTTCAGTGAATTTATGACCTGCTGAGATTAAGCGCTCTGTTGGCACTTCTTCACGGTCGTAAATCTCACCAATTAAGGTGCTTTTCACCCCGTTGTTATCTTCTAGTTGCCATTCGTAAATGTCAGCTGGCCAAAAGTAACTTAAGCCACGCCATGCGATTAACAGTAATAAGCCTAAAACGGCAATTAAACTGATACTTACGGCACCACCGGTCATCCAAATCCACGGTGAACCTGATTTAAACCACTTACCCATTGCACAAACCTCTCAAGGCGATTGGCGAAATAATCAATATATGAGTCATCATCTTTCCTTACAGTGAGCTATAACGGTCGCGTAAACGCTGACGTACGACTTCTGCAATGGTGTTGAAGAAGAAGGTGAATATAAACAGGACAAAGGCGGCTAAGAACAGCACTCGATAGTGCGAACTGCCAATGGCTGACTCTGGCATTTCTACCGCAATGTTAGCTGCCAAGGTACGCATACCTTCAAACACACTCCACTCTAATATTGCTGTGTTACCGGTTGCCATTAATACAATCATGGTTTCACCTACGGCGCGGCCAAGTCCCATCATAATGGCAGAGAAAATGCCTGGACTTGCTGTTAACAATACCACTCGAGTCAAGGTTTGCCAGTTGGTGGCACCTAATGCCAAGCTGCCGTTTGATAAGTGACGAGGCACCGAGAAAATCGCATCTTCGGCAATCGAGAAAATAGTGGGGATAACCGCAAAGCCCATCGCAATACCGACCACAAACGCGTTACGTTGGTCGAAGGTAATGCCTAAATCATTCGTGATAAATTGACGCGTATTACCGTCAAACAATGCCACTTCAATCACGGGGCTAATGGTGAACGAGAACCAACCAACAAAGATTATCACTGGTAGTAACATCAGCTCTTGATAGGTTTCTGGTAAGCGGTGCTTCCAGGTTTCTGGCATTTTGCTCCATGCAAATGCGGTGGATAGTATCGATATTGGCAATAACATCAATAACATCACGATGCCGGGTAAATGATCTTCAATCAGTGGCGCTAACCATAAACCTGCTAAGAAACCCAAAATAACTGTTGGCAATGCTTCCATAATTTCAATGGTCGGTTTTACCACATTACGCACTTTAGGTGTCATGAAGTAAGCCGTGTAAATCGCGCCTGCAATGGCTAAAGGCACAGCAAACATCATGGCGTAGAACGCAGCTTTCATGGTACCAAACGCTAATGGCATTAAACTTAATTTAGCTTCAAAGTCGTCTGAACCTGAGGTTGACTGCCATACATATTGCGGCTCTGGGTAACCTTCGTACCACACTTTTTGCCACAAGGCGCTCCACGAAACTTCTGGGTGGTCGTTTTCAACGGCAAACAGATTAAGCTTGTTATCCGCTTCAATAATCAACGCATTTGAACGCGGGCTAAACGCCATTAAACCAGGGTTAGGCAGGCTGTACTTTTCATCAAACAGGTTACGTTGGCTGGTGGTGTACAGTAGGGTTAACTCCCCTTCTGAACTTAATACCGCAAGACTTTTACGATAAAACTCTGTCGCCATGGCGCTCACTGGCGCGATATCGTCAAATTCACGAATTTGCTGGTACAAGCGGCCTTTATCGCCATTCACCTGGAAATATTGGCTAATCACACCACTGTCGTAGCTGATCATAATTGAGCTAGCACCTGCAAGTAAATTCACTTGCTTAATTTTGGCCTCACCCCTTTTAACATCCAGCACTTGCAGTAATTCAACCTCGTCAGCCTCGCGAGTGTTGTACACAAATAACTTTTCTGTGGTGCTTAAAATTAATTGGCGATGATCGGGCGTCATTAACGCTGACACCACTTGTTTAGGTGCATCTTCAACAAACACTTCGATAGAAGCCCATTCAACTTCTTCTGTCATCATGTTTTCTTCGCCTTCTTGGCGATTGAGCTTCCATGCACCATTAGCATCCTGGTAGGCAAAGCTCATGCGACTGCCGCTGTAATCAAACACTAGGTTGTATACGGCGCCGTCTTCGTTGATGGTTAAGGGTCCATCACCGATTGGATAAGTTAATTTAGGCGTAATTTGACGCTGATTGTCCGGATAGGTCACCGTAAAATCGATGCCGACAACTATCACCTGGCCATTGCTTAAGCCTAATGCAAAGCGTTGCTCGCTTGGGCTCGATTTAGCGCTACTGGTAATGGTCGCGCCTTCTGGCAAGGTCGGTGTAAACGTTGAGATTAATTGCCCCGTTGTTGATGAGTAAAAATCAACCGTACCTAGTTGCGTGACGCGATATAACACTTCGTTTTGTTCGTCACTGCCAATCATTAGCGTCTTGGCATCAGTATGTTGATAACTCACACTGGTTACAGGTTCTATATGTGCGCCATCAAAGATAGGCTTGATGACATACAGCAAGTAAAAAAATATTAATAACAAAGCCACAAACACCATAGTGCCGCCGACTGTTATCCCAAACTCTGCTGCTTTATCCTTAAATGCTCTGCGTGATGCTTGTTTACCCGCAAGTAAACTTTTTTCAGCAGAACCAGGCTGATTTACCTGACTTTCCATTAAGAACCTCTAATAATTAATCGATGCCATAATTAGCGCTTTGATTGTGCAGTTTACTGTGCTAACAATAAATATTTATGACTGAATGGCGATTTCTAAAGCGTTAACTTAACTCAGTAAATTAACAACGAATATTGTGGCCTAAAGCCCTATCATTATTCATCACTCAATCGCCACCAGCTGCATAAGTCAATCGTCGTTAAACAACCGTAAAGCCATAACACAATCTTAAGTGGCTGCGATTATATGACGTAAAGATGACAGTTGTGTTACAGCCAATGTATATAGGAGAAATATCGTATGATGCGTTACCTTATCACTTTGCAAGCACCTGATAGAAAAGGATTAGTAGAACAGATCGCCAATGTCGTTAGTCGCCACAATGGCAACTGGCTTGATTCTGAAATGCGCCATATTGATGGTGTTTTTGCCGCAATATTACAGTTAGAAGTGCCAGCATTAAAATGGGACGAGCTGGTTGATGCGCTTGAATGCATTGACGGCCTCACCATGACCTTCTCAAAAACCAGTTTAAGTGCACAGCCTATCAAGCAACTCCGTTACAACCTTGTCGCTTATGATCGCCCGGGTATTGTTTTGCATATTTCCAATAAAATGAATGCATTAGGCATTAATATTGAAAAATTTAGTAGCCAATATGAAACCGCAAGCCATACCGGGATTGCCTTATTTAGGGCCACAATGGAGCTAGGACTTACCGATCCCGCTCAGGAAGAGATGATTGCCACTTCCCTGTATGAAATGGGTGACGATGTGGTATTAGATAAATTGGGCCAGTCAGCTTAAAAAGTTAACAGACAAACAGCACATAAACCATGTTGGGCAAATTAAGGCTAAATTCCATTTTCATCATCTGCTAAACTGCCAGCAAATAAAGACGATAAAATGGATTCACCATGTTTGGAACGCTATCAAAACTGAAAACCCACCTCAATGACAACCATGAGGTGGAGTATCATTTACCTGTCGGTGAGGCGCGCTTGTCGCTAAACCCATTAATTGGTAAAACGCTTACCATGACTCACACGGGTAATATTTTTTGCAGCAGCTGCGGAAAAAAAACCAAAAAGAGTTACTCGCAAGGCCACTGCTATGTGTGTATGACTAAGCTGGCCAGTTGCGATATGTGCATTATGAAACCAGAAACCTGTCACTTTGATCAAGGTACTTGCCGTGAACCAGAGTGGGCCATGTCAAATTGCTTTGTGCCGCATTATGTTTATTTGTCTAATACTTCTGGCATTAAAGTCGGCATTACGCGTCACACGCAAATCCCTACACGCTGGATTGACCAGGGTGCCACTCAGGGCTTACCTATTTTTAAAGTGTCTACGCGCAAAATGTCGGGCTTAATTGAAATTGAACTAGCCAAATTCATTAACGACAAAACCCATTGGCAAGCCATGCTGAAAGGTCACAATGATGACATTGACCTGGTTGAGCAAGCTGCGCAACTTATTCCGTTAATTGAAGATAGACTGCAAGCCCTTGCTATAGAGCATGAAGATATTGTCATCGAGCGTTTAGATGCCAATATTCAGGCCATTAGCTACCCTATTACCGCGTTTCCAACCAAAGTGAAATCACATAACTTTGATAAAATTGCTGAGGTCACAGGGACATTGCAAGGCATTAAAGGTCAATACCTGATTTTTGATACTGGGGTGATTAACATTCGTAAGTTTTCATCTTATGAAGTTGAAGTGAGTTATTAAGTAATCATCACATTGGGTTAAGTATTGTGGCGACTGCTGTTCTCTATGTTCAGCAGTCTCACTGATTGATAAGTTAATTAATTTACTCATTTGTAAAAATATCATTATGCTCGGTAGAAAAATTCCCCTAAAATTCTGCTTCTCAGCACCTTAGCTTAAGAGATCCATTCATGGAGTTAGTGTTCGCCATTGCATTGTTTGCCTTTTCTGCCGGTATTACACCAGGGCCTAACAACATTATGTTGATGACCTCTGGTGTTAACTTTGGCATTAAGCGCAGTATTCCACATTTACTTGGGATCAGTTTAGGCTTTCCAACCATGATTTTAGCTGTGGGATTAGGCCTAAGCGCAATATTTCAGGCGTATCCAATTATTCACATTGTCATTAAAGTGGTTGGCATTGCTTACCTACTCTACTTGTCTTGGTTAATTGCTAATAGCAGCAGCAAAATGGAAGGTAAACAAGTCAGTAAACCGTTTAGCTTTATTCAAGCGGCGGCCTTTCAATGGGTAAACCCAAAAGGTTGGATTATGGCCGTGGGTGCGATAGCCACTTTCACCTCGGTACAGCACGAACTCAACAGCCAGGTCATCACCATCGCCAGTGTGTTTTTATGTGTCGCATTTCCCTGTGCTATCGTGTGGTTAAGTTTTGGTGTTGCACTAAAACGTTTATTGAAAAATGAACGTCAGCAGCGCATTTTTAATATTTCGATGGCATTATTATTGGTGGCATCAATTATTCCGATGGTGTTACCTGCATCATCACCGATATAGTGATAAGGTTAATCAATGGAACAACATGAATGCCTCGCCCACACTGAAAAGTGGGTTGTGGATGTCATCATGAAATACAATATTTGCCCGTTTGCTCGTAGAGAAGTTGAACGTGCCAGTATTCGTTATGTGGCTATTGAGCAAACCAAAGTAAAAGCAGTATTAAAAGCACTCATAATCGAATGCCAATACCTTGATGAGCATCCACAAACTGAAACTACCTTGTTTATTTTGCCGCGTGGATTTGAAGGGTTTTATGCCTATTTAGATTTGGTCGACGATGCCACAGAGATATTAGCTGAGCACGGTTATGAAGGTGTTTATCAACTCGCGACATTTCATCCAGACTACTGCTTTGAAGGCGAACCCCAAGATAGCGCCGCTAACTTTACCAATCGAGCACCCTACCCAACCTTACACATCATTCGCGAAGCCAGTATGGAAATAGCACTCGCAAACTACAACGACCCCGAATCAATTCCTGAACGTAATATTGCATTTGCTGAACGCAAAGGCAGTGAGTTTTTTATTAAATTATTGCAGCATTGCACTAAATCGTAGACTGATAACGATTTACGAAACGCTTCGCTCGGCGCTTACAGACTCTAGGTTC
Source organism: Shewanella sp. MF05960 (assembly GCF_050849305.1). NCBI lineage: Bacteria > Pseudomonadati > Pseudomonadota > Gammaproteobacteria > Alteromonadales > Shewanellaceae > Shewanella > Shewanella sp. MF05960. The sequence continues at coordinate 111,551 of NZ_JBOZPS010000008.1, forward strand.
TAGGTTCTAGCATGTCATCCTCGAATGCCTTAATCGGGGATTCAGGTGTTTCTTTTGACCTTCTGTAAAAACATAAAGCCAACACCTGGATTCCGGCTCAACAGCATTACCGGAACGACGGGGTAGTAGACGTTGTTTGAATACGAATGAGCAGAAGGCGAAGTAGTGGGCGTTATTTGTGTACGGATGAACAGAAGTCGAAGCAGTGGGCTTAATCTGAGTACGAATGAGCAAATGTGCCATTTGGCCCCACCCGCACGTCATCCCTGAGTGCTTGTATCAGGGATCCAGGTGTTTCTTGTCTCTCGTATCTGTGACTTTGGCTATCGCTTTCAAGCGAAAAGCCACCAACATCTGGATTCCGGCTAAAAAGCATTGCCGGAACGACGGAGTAGTAGGCGTTATTGGAATACGAATGAGCAGAAGGCGAAGTAGTGGGCGTTATTTGTGTACGGATGAACTGAAGTCGAAGTAGTGGGCTTAATCTGAGTACGAATGAGCAAATGTGCCATTTGGCCCCAACCGCACGTCATCCCTGAGTGCTTGTATCAGGGATCCAGGTGTTTCTTTGGACCTTCTGTAAAAGCGAAAAGCCAACACCTGGATTCCGGCTAAAAAGCATTGCCGGAACGACGGAGTAGTAGGCGTTATTTGAATACGAATGAGCAGAAGGCGAAGTAGTGGGCGTTATTTGTGTACGGATGAACAGAAGTCGAAGCAGTGGGCTTAATCTGAGTACGAATGAGCAAATGTGCCATTTGGCCCCACCCGCACGTCATCCCTGAGTGCTTGTATCAGGGATCCAGGTGTTTCTTGTCTCTCATATCTGTGAGTTTGGCTATCGCTTTCAAGCGAAAAGCCAACACCTGGATTCCGGCTCAACAGCATTGCCGGAACGACGTGGTAGTGGGCGTTGTTTGTGTAAAAATGCGAAATGAAGGAGTAGCGGGCCTTTCCCGTTTCGAGAAGTGGACCGTGACAATCGACTTATCAGCCTTTAACTTAACGCTCTACTCTTTTGATAACGTAAACTTGCTCACTTGGCGTGACATGTTGCTGGCATCACTGAGTAAGTTGTCGTTAAGCTCTGCGAGTTGTTGCGATATTTCTTGAGTATGATGGTAGATTTCAGTAATTTTCATCGCATTGCGATTCACTTCTTCTGCCACAGCTGACTGCTCATGGGTTGAGGCGGCAATTTGTTCATTCATGTTGTCTATCACCTCAACGTGCTCAGCAATGAGTTTTAGCTCACGACCTGCGTGTTTAGATTCTTCAACGCTTAACTGCGCCTGCGCCTGGCCTCGCTTCATGGCACTAACCGCTATTGTTGCGCCGGACTTTAAGCGTTCGGTCATGTTTTTAATGTCTTCGGTTGAGCTTTGTGAACGCTGCGCGAGCGTGCGAACCTCATCAGCAACAACGGCAAAACCTCGGCCTTGATCGCCGGCCCTTGCCGCTTCAATGGCAGCATTTAGTGCTAATAAATTGGTTTGTTCTGCAATGGAGCTAATCACATCAAGTATGGTCACAATGCTTTGCACATCTGTATCTAAACGGCCTATAGCTTCTGCAGCATCTGCTATTTCATTGGCTAACAGTTGAATAGCATCACCGGTTTTACTGACATCATTTTCGCCGCTTTTGGCCTCAATGTTGGCTTTGGCTGACGCATCAGATGCCTGCACTGCATTGGCGGCAATTTCATGTACTGTTGCACTCATCTGAGTCATGGCAGAAGCGACCTGCTCTGCTTCTGATGAACCTTGTAGCACATCGGTTTGCAATGAGCGTGTATAACCGTTCATTTGCTCAACAGCATTAACCAGATTAACGGCATTGACGCGCACCTGGGTAATGATGTCTTCAAACTCGGCCATCATTTGGTTAAACGCTATTGAAATTTGGCCAAATTCGTCTTCAGATTGATGAGGTAAACGGGTGGTTAAATCAAATTGAGTGCCGGCATGGAGCATTTGCTTGTGCAATACGCTTAAACTGCGATGTAAATAACCCGACACACTCAGGCTCATTACAATGACAAACACTAATGCGAGCAGTAAGAGTAACGCGGTGTAGTACATCTGCTGAGTTGCATTAGTCAGTTTGTCGTGGCTAAGCTGTGTTAAATCATCACCAAATTGTTTTTCAAGTGCTGTTAGTATTGCTATGCGGGCTGTTGATGTTTTAAACCACTCTTCTGGGTTTTGCGCCAACATGGCTGAGGCGTCTTGTGTAAAAGCCAGTTCTCGTAAAGCTTGTACATCTGCCATGGCACTGCTTTGCTGCGCTTGTTTAAAGGCGTTTATATTACTGATATTAGCCGCTGCGATAAATCGCTCGGCATAGGTTTGCTGCTCTGCCACTAAAGTGACAAATTTACGGAATAAACCCGGGGCAAACTCGCTGTTACCAAATGTGGTACTTAATACGGCCCGCTCTATCCCTGCACGCTCTTTTAACTGTAAATAAGCCGCAAACGCTTTGAGGCGCATTGACAGTTCGCTGTCTTGGCTTTGGCTCGCGGCTTCGTCGACCATCGACAGTAATAGCGTGTTCATTTGAGTGTAATAACCGACTTGTTCAGGCACGGTAACCGTGAGGCTGCTAACCTTGTCTCGCATCGTTTTTAGTTGAATTAATGATGAGGCAACTTGATCGTAAGTCGCTTGCAATTGAATAGGGAAGTCATCTTGCTGAGCAAATTGTTTAAAGCGGTTGATTTGGCTATCGGTTTGACCACGCTGCTCAGGCAAATCGTCTTTAAATGATTGCCCTTTTGACCCAATGAAACCAGCGCTCATGCCGCGCTCTTTTTGCAGCTCGTGCACCAGCGCACTATTAATAATGGCGACATTTGATAGTTCTATCACTAACTGAAGTTGCTGCTGGGTGCGGTAATGATTACTCACATACATGCCACCAAATAAGATACTGGTGAGCAAGGGTGGCAATACAAGCAAAGCAAGCTTACGCGAAATTTTAAGGTTACTTATCCATTGCCAATTCATAAAAATCCTTTTTAATTATAGGTGAGTACAATATATCTGAATACAATAATAGTACGACTGAGGTTAACTGATATGATTTATTTTTGTATTACAAATAAATCAAACTCAGACATTGCTCACAGCTAAATTAGCTAACCTCATATTAATTATGAGTAAGTTACCTATTATTAGGTATTAGGTATTAGTTATCACAGCCACACTATTGCTCTAATGCGAGACAAAACTCGCTGATTAATGCCGGCCATTCATTAACATCGTCCATTGCGTTAGCGATGTGTAATGTGGCATTAGGCAGCCACTTTTTTAAGGTAATGGCACTGTCGATGGGATGGGCGGCATCGCCTTCCCAGGCCAAAATAAGTGTCGGAACATCAATACTGGCAAGTTGCGCTGTGGTGGGTAAATCATTGTGGGCCGCTGCAGTAAAGAGTTGATGTAATGTTTGGCGTTTCATCAACTTCAAGCCATCTAGCATGCCTAACACGCTGTGTTTGTGAGCATCGATTAACCAGCTAGGCAACATTTTATCGATATGCTTAGCATTCATTTTTGCAAGGCCCTTACCACCTAATATCCGCGCAGCTTTGGCTATTTTATGGTAATAATCGACTTGTGCAGCCCGGGCTTGCCAGCCTATGGGAGGCGTCATTAACACCAGGCCTTTAACCTTTTCGGGATGGGCTAATGCCGCATACAAACTGGTGGCACTTCCCATAGATTGGCCGCCTAAAATAAGCGGTGTTGCCGCGCGGTAATGATCAGCGACACGGAGCATGTCTGTGGCTAGGTTTGGCCAAAGATAGTCATCAACAGACTGGCTTTGGGTGGATAAACCATGGCCAATGGCGTCGTAACGAATAAGTTGGAGTTTTTTAGGAAATCGATGCCATGCGTATACGCCAATAGCATCTTCGCTTTGCATACAGCCACATAAACCGTGGGCCCACACTAGGCTTTGGCCTTTACCGCTAATGGAACAATTAAACTGATTGATATTAAATTGTTCTGTCATGGCGAGGTAATCTCCTACTTATCCTTTTACGATTTCGATTAATCGATTAATAAACAGTTTGATGGCTTCAACATTATCAAATCTAAATGCTAATCCGTAGTGGGTTTCATTTAAGCCTTTGTATTGCCTTGTCGGAAAACGTGTCATTTGTGCATTGTGATAATAATCGTATTTAGCGTGTACACCGTCAATGGTGGCAAGCTCAGTTGAAAAGACTTCAAATGCTGGACGGATTATCAGCAACGGAATTTTACCTTCAACATGCACATAAACCGGTTCTTTGAGCTCTGGCAACATGTATTCGGTGACATTCTTAATATTAAAATTAGTACGACATTTGAGTTCATTCAAGGTACTAGATGCTTGTTCGAGGGTGATGCTCATGTATTTATCTGCCTGTAATCGTTTAATAGCTTGAGTATATTGATATTCATGCTCTTAAATCAATAATATAAAAAAAGCCCCGAACATAAGTTCAGGGCTTTCATCAATTACTTGGTTGAAAGCGAATCAACTTAACCTTCAATACCTTTGCTTGCTAGGAACTCATCGTAAGTGCCTTTAAAGTCATTAATGCCTTGTGGCGTGACTTCAAGGATACGTGTCGCCAGCGACGATACAAATGCACGGTCATGCGATACGAACATTAACGTCCCTTCGTATTTCTCTAAGGCGTTGTTCAATGACTCAATCGATTCCATATCCATGTGGTTGGTGGGTTCGTCGAGTAATAAAATGTTTGGCTTTTGCATGATAAGTTTACCGAAGTACATACGGCCCTTTTCACCACCCGATAACACTTTAACCGACTTTTTAATGTCGTCTGCACCAAACAGCATGCGGCCTAAAATGCCACGTACAGATTGATCATCATCGTTTTCTTTACGCCATTGGCTCATCCATTCGAACAAGGTCATGTCGTTAGCAAAATCGGCTTCATGATCCTGAGCGTAATAACCAATGTTATTATTTTCAGACCAATGAATGGTGCCTTCATCCTGCGGAATGTCATGCACTAGGGTACGTAACAAGGTGGTTTTACCCACACCGTTTTGACCTAGAATTGCAATGCGCTCACCCACTTCGACCATAAGATCAAATTTGCTGAACAAAGGTGTGTCGTATCCTTTGGCAAGGTTTTCAACAATCAATGCATTACGGAACAATTTCTTTTCTTGTTCGAAACGGATAAACGGGTTAACACGGCTAGAGGCTTTAATGTCATCAAGCTTAATTTTATCAATCTGTTTTGCACGCGATGTGGCTTGTTTCGCTTTAGATGCGTTAGCCGAGAAACGCGCAACGAAGGTTTGTAGCTCAGCAATTTGTGCTTTCTTCTTCGCATTGTCGCTCATTAAGCGTTCACGCGACTGTTGTGCAGCCATCATGTATTCGTCGTAGTTACCAGGGAATACGCGCAGTTCACCGTAATCTAAGTCAGCCATGTGGGTACACACTGAGTTTAAGAAATAACGGTCATGCGAGATGATGATCATGGTGCTATTACGTTGGTTCAACATATCTTGTAACCAACGAATGGTGTCGATGTCCAAGTTGTTGGTTGGTTCGTCTAGGAGTAATAAATCTGGGTCAGAAAACAGGGCTTGCGCTAGCAAGACTCGTAATTTAAAACCTGGGGCGATTTCGCTCATTAAACCAAAATGTTGCTCGGTAGCAATACCGACGCCTAATAGTAAGTCACCCGCGCGAGATTCAGCGGTGTAACCGTCCATTTCAGCAAATTCCATTTCAAGATCAGCTACTTTAATGCCGTCTTCTTCGGTCATTTCAGGCAGTGAATAAATGCGGTCACGCTCTTGCTTCACTTTCCATAATTCACGGTGTCCCATGATCACAGTGTCTACGACAGAAAAGGCTTCGTATGCAAACTGGTCCTGGTTTAGTTTACCCATGCGCTCGTTAACGTCTAACGACACGTTACCGCTTGAAGGCTCTAAATCACCGGCAAGGATTTTCATAAAGGTGGATTTACCACAACCATTCGCGCCAATTAAACCGTAGCGATTACCGCCACCAAATTTGACAGAGAGATTTTCAAACAGTGGCTTAGCGCCAAACTGCATTGTGATGTTAGCTGTTGTAATCAAAATGAAATTCCAAATCGTGTTGTGTGTTTAAACCGATATCACATTATAGCTTAATCGCTCGAGTTGACATCTGTATTACTCAAGTCCGCTCTTAACCAAATGCTAAGCAAATAATAGTGAGATTTAAACTGATATACGGCATCGCCGAAGGGGTAGATATAAAGCGCGACATTGTAAGGATTATTGGCCTATTTATCAACCTAAACCCAATCATAATGCTTTGCTGTTGATGCAATAAAAAAACGCAACAGCAAAGCATTTACAATTTAACGACTTTGTTAACCCTGCAAATAATTCACAATGTAATCTAAGCCACCTGTAATTGCCGCCACTTGCGCATCGTTACATTGTTGCGTCGTGACATGTGGGCTGTCTGGGTACACTTCGGTGGTGGTATTGAAATGATTCAACGTGATACCAGCACATAAGCTCAGCTTTTTAACCGGATAATTAATCACCCCAAACTGTTCAATCGGTACTTCAATTAATTGGCCATTATCATCTGGGGCAATGTGGGTCACTTTGGCCACAGAATCGATAATAGCTTTTTGGAACTCAGGGGTTGGGTTATCACTGTCACCAACCAAATAAAATCCGTCAGGAATAACGCCTTTATCGTACTCAACACCATCACGAGCAGACAATAACGGCCTGAACTCTAACTCATCTGTGTCGGTGGTTTCATGTAAATCAATGTGGGCATACACTTCGCCTAACGTGGCGACAAATGCCATTAATGCTGCTGACTCTTCTGCTGGACTGTTAGCGTAAAAAGAGCGATTAGGATCTATCGCTCGTGGGTTCCAACGGTTAATAGTCTCATAACCCCATGGGCTGACACACGGCGCCACAGCGACATTAAAATACTGACTGTAATACTTGGCTTTAGTGGCTAAAAATTGAATAGCGCCATGTACGCCACTGGTTTCGTAACCGTGCACGCCACCTGTCACTAAAATGGTCTTTTTGTTGCTGTCCCAGTTGTGCGACTTAAAGCCAAATAACGGATACTTGTCAGCGTCATAAGATAATGCGCCGTATTTCACTTGCTCAAACTCGCTTGCCAGTGGAATTAATTTACTGACCACTTCATCTTGGTATGAACGTTTGATGGTAACTTGTGCTAACCATTGGGCTTTCTCAGCATCGGTCCATTTTTGTCCCGGTGTGCCTATTGGGTATACAGTCGAATCTGTCATGAAACCTCTTTTATTTTTAATTAATGTTTATGAGTTAGATTTTGTTTTGGCGAAAATCACCAGGGCAATACCAAACAAAATAATACTGGTGCAAATAATAAGATGAACACTGATTTGCTCGCCGACAAAGATGACGCCACCTATTGCGGCAATCACAGGCACAGAAAGTTGTAATACTGCGGCATGATTGGCACTGAGTCCTCTAAGCGCTTGATACCATAACGCATAGCCCACACCCGAGGCCAACGCACCAGAAAGTATCGCCAGCACAATCCCTTGAGTGCTTAATTGAAATGCTAGCTGTGCCGATTCTGATTGCATTGGTTCGACGGGCATTAACATCGATAATAACCATACGCTGGCAAGCATCAACAATACTAAGGGTAAGGTGCGAATAAAATTGTAACCTGTAGCAAATAATGGCTTAACAGTGCCCTTACCTAACAACGTATAGCCGCCCCAGGCGCAACCACTTATCGCCATGAGCACTAAGCCGGTGATTGATAATGTCTCACTGCCAAGGCTGAGGCTCGGCCACACTAAATAGCCAAAGCCTGCAAACGCCACTAGCGCACCAGTTATCTCAAGAAAATTCAGTCTATGACCTTGCAAATAACTGATAAACATCATGCTAATTTGTACGGCGGCAAATAAGACTAATGCCCCAGTTGCAGTGTCTAGCAGGACATACGCGTACGAAAAACCAATGGCATACACAAACAACAGGCCTGCGGCTAAATAACTGCCATGGGCTTGTATTGGCAATTGATGTTTTGTTGCTAGGCCTTCTGTTGTTGGGTTTTCTTTTGCTGGTTTTTGTGTTGTTCGCCCTTTTGCCGAAGTCAGCAGCATCAATAAGGCCAACATCAATGCACCAGATGCTAATCTGATGGCGGTGAAACTGCTTGGGTCAATGAGTGGCACAGCCTGTTCATTTGACAATGCAAGCCGACAAAATACTGAGTTAGCCGCAAACGCGATTAATGCGATTAAGGTATAACATGTCAGTGCGGTGCGAGATAGCGGCGTGGCAGAAACCATAAGTTAACCTTACTGATAGTGAGTTACTTAGATGACTTTCTAAAGCTGAATTTACTCGCAAACCAGCTGATCACCGCCACCTGTTGTACGTGACTCAAGCCAAAATACACACAAATCCATGGAGAGATCAGTAAGAACCACGGCAATGCAGCGGTGGATCGCCCCGAAAACAGCAGATACAAAAAGCCGCCATAAATAATCACCACGCCTAGGATCCCCACGATAAGCATGATTTTTTTGAGTATGAGTTCGAGTTTTGCCACGTGATTAATCCCTAAAAGTAAAAAAGTCACGCCGAGCTAATACACATTGTATTAGCTCGGCGTGACAGCATCATAACAAACTGTAAACCCAATACCACTGTTCTATAAGCGAATACCGCCGTCAATTTCAAATACACGGCCGTTTACATAATCATTTTCAATGATAAAGCGAACCGTTGATGCGATTTCTTCAGGTTGACCTAGCCGCCCTACTGGCACCATTTTCTCTAAACGCTCTAATGCCTCTGGCTTCATGGCCGCGGTCATTTCAGTGGCAATCACACCCGGCGCCACAGCAGCGCTGCGGATGTTGTATCGCGCTAACTCTTTAGCCCAGCCAACAGACATCGCGGCAACACCGGCTTTAGACGCTGAATAATTTGATTGACCCATGTTGCCCGATTTAGCCAGACTAGAGATGTTAATGATCACTCCTGCTTGCTTGGTTTCAATCATGGCAGCCGCGGCTTCACGGCCACATAAAAAACTGCCGGTTAAGTTAACATTGATAACCGATTGAAACTGCTGATACGACATACGGTCGGTGACAACGCCATCTTTGGCTTTAACCATTAAGCCATCACGTAAAATGCCCGCGTTATTGATAAGCACATTTACTTGGCCAAAGTCTTCAACGATATACTTAAAGCCCGCCACAACATCTTCTTCGTCGGTAATGTCTAACGCATAACCTTGTACTTCAGTTGTCGTGCCTAAATCAGCACAAGCTTGCTCGAGCTTAGTTTGGTCAACATCGATAAGCGCCAATTTAGCCCCTTTGGCAGCTAAATCATGGGCCATCGCCAGACCTAAACCACCTGCTCCGCCAGTAATGACGACAACCTTATCTTTTAATTCCATCAACTGAATCCTTTATTTTTTCTTTGAAAACTGTTCAAAAATACTCGAAAAATCACGACTGCCATTGCCTTGACGCGCATGGTTAATATACAAACTGCGTGCAAGTGAGCCCATCGGTGTGCTCGAGTTAGAGGCTAATGCCGCCTCTTGCGACAAGCCTAAATCTTTTACCATGAGGTCGACCATAAAGCCGCCTTGATACCCTTTCGACGACGGCACGTTTTCCATCACATCTGGACATGGATTGTACTTTTCGAGTGTCCAGTTACCGCCGCTGCTGACTTTCATGATATCAGACAACACTTTAGGATCTAAGCCATTATCTAAACCTAATTGTAATGATTCGCTAGTGCCGACCATTAACACAGATAACAACATGTTATTACAAATCTTGGCAATTTGCCCTGCACCCACAGCACCCGCATGGAAAATATTGCCGCCCATGACCGTTAATACGGTTTGCGCTTGAGTGTAGGCGACATCTGAGCCGCCACATATAAAGGTCAAGGTACCTGCTGCTGCGCCTGCGGTACCGCCAGATACCGGCGCATCCATAAATTCAAGGCCTTTTTCGGCAGCTTTTGCGCCCACTAAACGTGCACTGTCGGCATCGATGGTCGAACAATCAATTAATAATGTCTGTTTAGAGACCACATCAAGCAGGCCTTTATTATTGTCATCACCAATATATAAACCCCGTACATGCTTGCCTGCAGGCAACATGGTAATCACAAAGTCTGCTGATGCTGCTGCGCCGCAAGCCGTTTTAGCACTGAGTGCACCTTGTGAGGTTAACGCTTCGACTGCGAGCGGATTTAAATCAAATACAGTCACGGTCATGCCGGCTTTAATTAAATTGACCGCCATCGGGCCGCCCATGTTACCTAAACCAATAAATGCTACAGTTGCCATGATAATAATCCTTATTAAGTAAAGTCAGCTAATGGGTGGTTTTTGGCGTCCCAAGGGGATGTGGTCAGTTGGTCTATTCGGCTTTGTTCTACGGCTTCAACATCGCTAAATAACCATTTAGGTTGGCGGTCTTTATCAATCAGTAACGCCCGAACCCCTTCGCAAAAATCCCCTATTGAGCAACAATTCACGCTGACACCAAGCTCCCATTGAAAACATTGCGCTAAACTGAGTTCAGTGCCTAATTGGGCTTGAGCAAAAATTAAATGCCAGCTGATTGGGCTACCCGCTAAGGCGGTTTTCTGGGCTCGTTGTAGCCATTCAAGCTCAGTATTTAAGGTCGATAATTGATGATGAACATCTAAAATATCGCCCGCCATTAATAAATCGATTTGAGTTTGAAATTGCTGTAAGTGACTGTCTGGTAGCGTTGCTAAATGCGGCTCAGTCATCGTGGTGAGTAAATCACTTAACAACTGATGATTACGCTGACTGTCTTGGCTCCAGTTAAGCTCAGCCATGGCGTCGAACAATGGCTCTTGTTCATCGCTCGGTAGATAATGATTTCCCAACTCAACATATAAGGCATCGGCGGCGTTCATGTTGTAGGCGGTAAGGCCTAAAAATAGCCCGGTTTTGCCTGGCATGCGGTTTAAAAAGTAACTGCCACCGACATCAGGATATAAACCAATGGTGACTTCTGGCATCGCGATTCGACTGCGCTCAGTCACAATACGATGACTGCCGCCGGCCATTAAGCCTAAACCGCCACCCATGACAATACCGTCGCCCCACACTAAAACGGGTTTACCAAACTGATGGAGTAAGTAATCCAGCTGGTATTCTTGGGTAAAGAAACCACACGCTTCATCGGTAATGGTGTTGGGATTAGCAATAGATGCATGGTAAATAGCACGCACATCTCCACCAGCGCAAAATGCTTTTTCGCCCGCACCTTGTAGCACCACACACGCAATGCTGTCGTCGTTTTGCCAGTGGGTTAATTGAGTTTGCATCGCGGCAACCATATCGAGGGTTAACGCATTGAGCGCTTTTTCAATATTAAGGGTCACAATGCCAATTGATTGGCCAGAGAGTGTGCCGAGTGTTTGAAATATTACATCTTGAGTCATTAGCAGTTCTTCCAGATTGCGGCGCGTTTTTGTAAAAAGGCGTTCACACCTTCAGCTTGATCTTCAGTATCAAATAGCCCGACAAACAATTCGCGCTCAAGCGGCAGGGCTTGAGTGCGCGGCATGTATCGCCCAGCTTGAATTAAAGTTTTACACACACTTACACTACTCGGTGACTGTTTAGCGACTTTGGCAGCTAAGGCAACGGCAGCATCTAGTGCCTGGCCTTTTTCGACTACTTCTTCAACTAGGCCAATTTTTTCTGCTTTAGCAGCATCAATACGTTCGCCACATAAAATCATGCGTTTTGCCCAGCCTTCACCCACTAATGCGGTGAGGTTTTGCGTGCCACCTGCACAAGGTAGTAATCCCACGGTAGCTTCAGGCAGTGCCATTTGCGCTTGGGCTTCGGCAATGCGTAAATCGCAGGCTAACGCGACCTCTAGGCCACCACCCATGGTGTAACCGTTAATGGCGGCAATGGACACACCACGAAACGAACTTAAAGTTTCAAAGGCTTCGCCAAAATGTTTTGCCATGGTCGCTGCATTGCCTTTATCGCCATCGGCAAATAAATTTAAATCGGCACCTGCTGAAAAGAACTTTTCACCTTGACCTGTGATCACTAAGGCATAAATATCTTTATTTTGATTCAGCTTGATAATGGTTTGCTTTAATAACTGTAAGCTGTCTGCTGTCCAGGTATTGGCTGGCGGGTTGTTAAGCGTCAAAATGGCCGTGTGACCAATAATATGCTCAATTAATGCGGTGTGGGTTGTCATCATTTACTGTCCTTAGTTTAGGGCTAGTGAGTCGCGAGAGTATCAACGCATTACAGAATTGGGTGAGCATCACTGGCAAGTAAACGACGAGCAATAATCAGGCGCATAATTTCGTTAGTGCCTTCTAAAATCTGATGCACGCGCACATCGCGGAAGTGACGCTCAAGCGGATACTCGCGGATATAACCGTAACCACCATGGATTTGCAGCGCGCCGTCACATACTTGAAAACCTACATCGGTCGCAAAGCGTTTGGCCATGGCGCAATAGGCGCTGGCTTCTGGGTCTTGGGTGTCGAGTTTAAATGCCGCTAAACGCACCATTTGGCGGGCAGCAACCAACTCTGTTGCCATGTCGGCTAATTTAAATTGCAGTGCTTGGAACGCCGCTAACGGTTTGCCAAATTGCTTACGCTCGTTCATGTATTGTGTCGCGCGCGTTAATGCGGCCTGCGCAGTACCAATTGAACATGTGGCAATATTGATGCGTCCGCCGTCGAGCCCTTTCATGGCAAAAGTAAAACCCTGGCCTTCTTCACCGAGTAAGTTAGCGGCAGGCACGCGCACGTTTTCAAAGCTGATCAGTCTTGTAGGTTGAGCATTCCAGCCCATTTTATCTTCCGCTTTACCATAAGTGACTCCAGCAGCATCAGCTGGCACCGCAATGGCAGAAATCCCTTTAGGGCCTGCTTCGCCGGTACGGCACATCACCACGAGCAATTCAGTTTCACCGGCACCAGAGATAAACATTTTTGAACCGGTAATGAGATAATCATCACCATCACGCACGGCTTTGGTTTGCAACGATGCTGCATCACTGCCAGCACCTGGCTCAGTTAAACAGTAAGATGCTAATAATTGCCCTGTGGTTAAGCCTTCTGACCATTGTTTACGTAAGGTTTCGGTGCCCCAGGTGGTCACCATCCAGGTCGCCATATTATGAATGGTTAACATGGCTGTTGTAGCGGTACAACCGTGGGCTAATTCTTCAAAAATAATTGACGCATCTAAACGAGATAAGCCCATGCCGCCTTCTGACTCTGGCGAGTACAAAGAACAGAAACCCAGCTCTCCGGCTTTTTGTATCACGTCTTTAGGAAAGTGATGTTCTTCGTCCCATTTTGCAGCAAATGGCGCAAGTTCTTCGGCTGAGAATTGACGAGCTAAATCAGCAAATTGGCGTTGGTCTTCGTTTAAATTAAAATCCATGCTGGACTCCTAATATTGTCTTAGATGACTCTTGGGTCATTTAGTCACTTGCTCACTGCAGCTTAAGTTGCTTGGCCATTATGTAAGGGAAAACAATGGTGTGAATCAAGATAGTCTTGTTGTATTTCGATTAGATTGTCGCGATATATCGATGATGTATCGCGACAAATGGTGACTCATCACAGCACACTTATTTTAAGTTAATGCTCATGTTAGGGCCGCTAACGGCTTCTGAGTCAAACCAACGAGTGGTGATGGTTTTAGTTTCAGTGCAAAAACGCACCGCTTGCTTACCATAGGCGTGTTGGTCGCCATAGAAACTGCCTTTCCAACCGGTAAATGAGAAGAACGGTAATGGCACAGGGATAGGCACGTTAATGCCCACTTGACCCACTTCAATTTCATGTTGGTACTTACGCGCTGCGCCGCCTGATGCAGTAAAGATTGACGTGCCGTTGCCGTATGGGCTGTTGTTCACAAGCTCAATCGCATCGTCTAATGTTTCAGCTTCCATACAACACAGTACAGGGCCAAAAATCTCTTCTTTGTAAATGCTCATGTCGGTAGTGACATTGGTGAACATAGTTGGACCAACCCAGTTACCAGACTCATAACCTTCAAGGGTAAAGTCGCTACCATCGAGTAAGCAATCGGCACCTTCTGCTTTGCCCTGGGCGATGAGTTTTAACACGCGCTCTTTGGCTGCAGGGCTGATGACAGGGCCGTAAGCGGCGTCTTTGTCATCCCATAAACCTGGACGCACTTTGGCAAGCGCCTCTTTTAACTCAGGGATCCACTCTTTAGCTTTACCGACAAATACTGCCACTGAAATGGCCATACAGCGTTGACCTGCAGCGCCAACCGAAGCGCCGACCATGTTGTTGATCACTTGCTGCTTGTTTGCATCAGGCATGATCACGCAGTGGTTTTTAGCACCCGCAAAGGCTTGCACACGTTTTAGATTGTCAGTACCTGTTTTATAAATGTATTGACCAACGCCCACTGAACCGACAAATGAAATCGCTTTAATGGCTGGATCTCTTAACAAAATATCAACGGCGGTTTTGTCGCCATGAATAAGCTGCAACACGCCTTTTGGCGCACCCGCTTCAACAAACAATTCAACTAAACGCTGTGGCGTCATTGGATCTTGTTCAGACGGTTTTAAAATAAAGGTGTTACCGCAGGCAATCGATAACGGGAACATCCATAATGGGATCATGGCAGGAAAGTTAAACGGGGTAATACCCGCACACACGCCAAGCGGTTGTGTATAGCTGTAGGTATCGATATTACGCGCGACGTTTTCAACGGTTTCGCCCATCATTAACGATGCAACATTACAGGCATGCTCAGCGACTTCAATGCCGCGCCATACATCGCCTTTAGCGTCTTCAAATGTTTTACCGGTTTCTTGCGCCAAAATGGTCGCTAATTCGTCGTGATGTTCTTTGAGCAAATGTTGGTAACGCAACATGACGCGCGCACGCTCAGACACAGGCACTTCTTTCCAGGTCTTAAACGCTTCTTTGGCGCTGTGAATAGCCAATTCGACTTCTGCTGTTGTCGCGCAATTAATTTTTGCGATAACGCTGTTATTAGCTGGGTTGGTCACATCGATATTGCGATCGCCGCTGCCAAAAGTGAATTCGCCATCAATGTAATGCTTAACTTGTGTGATCATGTTGCTTCCCTCGATCCTTGAATATCGTTAGTGAGCTAGGCCCACTCGTATTGAGTGACTGCACAGGTGATGCGATTATTTTGCTTGTCAGTCTCACATGTTATGTGGCTGCATTTGCCTCTACCTGTACAGTGGTCTTGTCGAACTTAATCTTTTTAAACTTAGTCTTACATAGTCTTGTCTAATTTAATCTTGTCTAGCTTAATCTTGTCTAGCTTGCTTAAACCTCAATCGCCATGGCTGTGGCTTCGCCGCCGCCAATACAAAGCGAGGCAACACCACGCTTAAGCCCTTGAGCTTTTAACGCATAAATCAATGTGACTAACAAACGTGCGCCCGAACAACCAATTGGATGACCTAAAGCACATGCACCGCCGTTAATGTTGACTTTGTTGGCGTCTAACCCTAACTCAGATATTGCTAGCATGGTCACCATGGCAAATGCTTCGTTAATTTCATAAAGGTCGACGTCATCTTTGCTCCACTGCACTTTTTCGAACAGTTTTTGCATTGCGCCTACTGGAGCCGTTGTGAACAACGATGGTTCTTGTGAGTGGGTGGTGTGGCCTTTAATGGTGGCCATAACGGTTAAACCTAATTCGCTTGCTTTAGCGCGAGTCATTAACATTAATGCTGCGGCGCCATCTGAAATTGAACTTGAGTTAGCTGCGGTAATGGTGCCGTCTTTGGTAAATGCTGGGCGTAACGTGGGGATTTTTTCAGGGCGGGCATTACCCGGCTGTTCATCTATCTCAACCGTCACGTCGCCACGACGGGTACTTATGGTGACAGGCACGACTTCGTCTTTAAATGCGCCAGAGTTAATCGCTGCATTGGCTTTTTCGAGTGAGCTTAATGCAAAAGCATCCATTTGCTCACGCGTTAGGCCAAAGTCATCGGCAGTTTTCTGGGCAAAAGTGCCCATTGCACCGCCGGTATAAGCATCTTCAAGACCATCTAAAAACATATGGTCCATTACTTTGCCATGGCCCATACGCATCCCACCACGGGCTTTGTCGAGTAAGTATGGCGCTTGGCTCATGCTTTCCATGCCGCCCGCAACAACCACTTGGCTGCTGCCAGCTTTAATTAAATCGTGCGCTAACATCACGGTTTTCATACCTGAGCCACACACTTTGTTTACTGTTGTTGCGCCAACGCTTAATGGCAAGCCTGCACCCAATGTTGCCTGTCGAGCGGGTGCTTGACCCAACCCCGCGGGCAATACACAGCCCATTAGCACTTCATCTACGCTGTCGCCGCTTATGCCAGTTTGTGCCAAAAGGCCTTTAATCGCGGCAGCCGCTAATACTGGAGAAGCGACCTCAGACAGTGCACCCTGAAACCCACCCATTGGTGTACGTTTCGCGGCAACAATAACGATATCTTGACCTGTTTGCTCTGTACTCATAACCACTCCAATTTTGTACGCATAGAAAATATCAAAAACAATATCACACCACTTTGACGTTGACGCTAACGTAAAGCAAGTAAAAAATGGTCAAAAATGTGATGTTAATCAGATGCGGTTGTCATTGCAGATTTACACTTGATAGAAAACGAGATGAAATTCTAGATAACATTCTGTTTATATTGATATAAAATACAGGCCACCTTGGTCGCGCTAGTGATTATAGCCAAGGTTAAACTTTAGTCTACTGAGGTTTATAATAAGAGGTTATTGTGGTTAAAAACAAAAAAAGCCGCGATACCTTAAGGTATGACGGCTTTTGGATTATGAGTGGCTGATTATGGTTTTTTGTTTTCCCATGGTGTTTTTGCGCTCATGTCGTTTAAGTCATACGGCGTTAACTGATACACATAATAATTAAGCCAATTACTGACTAACAAACTACCATGGCTATGCCAACGCGCTATTGGGTCTTGAGCGGGGTCGTTATTACGATAGTAGTTTTGCGGAATGTCTGGATTTAATCCCTGGCCTAAATCGCGAGTGTATTCATCGTTAAGGGTGTCTTTTTGATATTCAGGATGACCCATGACAAATAAATTACGATTGTCACGGCTGATCGCAATATAGGCACCGGCTTCATCAGACTCGGCCAACACTTCAACCTCTGGGTGTTGACGTAACTCTTCAACATTCATCTCAGCAAATCGTGAGTGCGGCGCATAAAATTCATCGTCAAAACCACGCAACAACGGGTGTGGGTCGCTGGTGCGACTGTGATTAAATACGCCAGAGCGTTTATTTTGCAGTAGCTGACGCTTTAAGCCATACAAATGATATAAGCCAGCATGAGCCGCCCAGCATAAAAAAAGTACCGAGGTGACATGATTTTGCGACCAGTCGATAATTTCGCGAATATGATCCCAGTACACCACATCTTTAAAATCGATTTGTCCAAGCGGTGCGCCGGTAATGATTAAGCCGTCATAATTGTTATGACGGACCTCTTCAAAATCACGGTAAAAAGTATTCATGTGGTCGACTGAGGTATGCTTTGATTCTTTGTCGTGAATACGCAGCAAATCAACTCCAACCTGCAATGGCGTATTACCCAACAATCGCAGCAATTGAGTTTCGGTCTCAATTTTGTTTGGCATTAAATTCAAGATCAGCACCCGCATCGGACGAATGTCCTGATTGGCGGCGCGGGTTTCAGACATCACGAAAATATTTTCTGACTCTAAAATACCTGCTGCGGGAAGATTATCTGGAATTCGAACCGGCATACGACTCACCTTTTTGGGTTAATTAAACACAGACCATGTGTGTAGTGATAAATAAATAGGCAACGTGCTGTAAATCAATATGTTTCACCGATCACAGTTTCAGCATTCTGCAAAAAAGCTAACTGAGCACACCAAGCTGATGTCGTTAGCGATACAGATTAACGCTAGACCTTGATAACACGCGATATAAGCAATAGTCACACAAGCACTCATTGATGTCATCAATCATACACAAGGATGTCTAGAAGTCTACACGTCTTAAGTTGAATTTTTTTCTCTCTTGTTATCAAACGAGGTTATTCCTATTATGAGCCATTGATAATCATGAGGTTAACTATGTCTGTCGCGACAGCAATGATCATTGGTGCAGGCTCTCAACTCAGCCAGGCGCTAGCCAAGCAATTATCGGCACAACAAGTGTCTTTAGTGCTTTTTGTGCATGACCCTGAATCACTCAAACAATTTGCTCAAAGCCTTCCTGGCGAGGTCAGCGTTTATCCGCTCGCCATTGACCAGCCACCAATGTTAATTGAACAGCTTAATCAAGCGTGGAAGCAACATAATGGCGCTCATTTAGTGATAGTGAACACTGGGGTAAACGAATACGACCCTACGCTACCCTGGTCTATTGACCAACAGGCTATTAACGTTAATGTAATGGGGTTTGCAGCGGCCAGCCAATGTGTTTTTAAATTGATGTGTGAGCAAGGCTACGGTCAATTAGCCGCAATTAACTCCATTGCAGGGCAACGCGGTGGTCCCAATGTGGCCTACCACGCCTCTAAAGCCTTTGCAGCAAATTACCTGCAAGGGTTGAGCATGCATGCACAGCGCTTAAAGTTGCCGGTAACGATTAGCGATATTCAATTAGGCTTATTTGATAAAGCGGTGCACTTAAATACTCAATTACTCCTGTCGCCCATTGATAAAGTGGCAACGCAAATACTAACCGCACTGAAAAAGGGAAAGCGCCGCGTATATGTCACTAAACGTTGGCGTCTTGTGGCATGGATAAACCGCATACTGCCCGAATATATTTATAATACTCGCCATTGGAAACCGAAAAAGAAACGCGGTTAACTTTACGCTTGGTTAATCTTGATGGCACAAAACAAAACAGGAACCTAAAAGGTTCCTGTTTTTGTCTCTACGATATCATACCAATTCTATTAATTATGTGACCAATCAGAGTCACTCAGATTGTTCAGTTTGAGGCGCATTGTTGAAATAATGGTATAAGTCGTTAGAAGGTATAACCGACGCTAATCATATAAACCCAAGGGTCGATATCGGTTTCAACCACCACATGATCTGCCCCCATATCAAAGCTCACATCTGTAGAAATTTGCGCATACCATACCGACGCGTTCACGAGCCATTTTTTATCAATCTGGTAATCAATCCCGACCTGCGCCGCAACACCCCAAGAGTTAGACATCGACAGATTATCTAGGCCTAAATCTTTGGCATCTTGATTAAAGTCATTGTCAAAAAAGTTAGTAAAGTTAACCCCTACCCCAACATATGGACGCAGTACAGACTGTGCATCACCAAAATAATACTGAGCAACTAATGTAGGTGGTAAGTGTTTAGCGTTCGCTATAACGCCTAACTCACCTAAGGACACATCATGGCTAAATGGCGTTGCTGCTAATAACTCAACGGCAATGTTGTCGGTCAGCATATAACCAAAGTTAAGGCCTAATTGCGTGTTGTTATCAACGGTAAACTCTGCGACACCAGCAACAACAGGACTTGATTCGTTAGGCGCTACCGTTGCACTACCCGCACGAACAATTATGTCACCCGCTTGATGCGCTGCAGCACCAAAAGATAAGCCAGCAGATAGTAATGATGCAGCAACTAAACCTAGGGTAATTTTCTTATTCATTTTCAAACTCCATGACAACAATAAATAGATGTAAGCCTGTAACATCCTTAACAATTGCCGCTAACCTACCTAAGTTATTCATTAACAATATTGATTTAGATCAATAAAATTGCACTACCCCTATTGAGGTAGCATATTGCATGTCTCGAGCTTGATTTAGATCACAAAACGATCAGCAAAATAGACTAAAGATGCATTTATAAGTTAGCTTATGCGATGAAGATCATGGGCTTATGGCTGAATGGAATGTAAATGTTGAAAACACATGATGCCATAGCAAATCGTCATATTGAGTGAATGTGATATGGCATGATTGGGTCATGCAACCATCGCTAACTAGCGAGTTAGCGATGGTTTGAAAGTGGGATTTAAACTGATAGCAAAAAACTAGCTGGCGTCGTGTTGTTGTTCTGGCGCTGCATCGGCAAAGGCGGCTAATTGATTACAAGCGGTATCAATACGTACGATGTTAGGAAAGTCATCAAGCGGGACATTAAAGCGCTTTGCATTGTAAACCTGTGGCACTAAACAAATGTCTGCCAAACTGGGTGTGTCACCGAAACAAAAACGGCCAGAATACTGGCTTAATTGCGCTTCTAACGCGGTAAAACCTACTGTTATCCAATGTTGATACCAACGCATTTTATCGGCATCAGACACGCCCATGTCTTTCACTAAGTATTGCAATACCCGTAAATTGTCTAACGGGTGGATTTCACACGCAATGGCTTGCGCCATGCCACGCACAATGGCGCGATGCTCAATATTACTCGGCAATAAGGCTTCCTCTGGATACTTTTCTTCGAGGTACTCAATAATGGCCAGTGATTGCGATAAATTAAGCTCGCCTTCTATGCCATCATCAACCAGAGTGGGAACTAAATGTTGGGGGTTAAGTTGATGGTAAGCCTGTGAATGCTGCTCTCCGCCATTATTAACCAAATGCACTGAAACCTGCTGTGCCGATAACTGCTTTATATTTAACGCGATACGCACACGATACGCTGCACTTGAGCGCCAATAACCATAGAGCTTCATGTTCTATCCTCTTTTTAGTTTTAGTTGTTTGTTTTACTTTTTAATTTGTTGAGCCATTAATAACAAAAAAGGCAATAACGATAATACGTTATTGCCTCCTAAAAAATACCGCGACAGAACCTTTACGCTTTATATTCAACGACTTTTTGGTCGATAGAACCAAAAATACTCACGCCATTTTCGTCAAACATTTCAATTCGTACTGTGTCGCCAAATTGCATAAACGGAGTTGATGCTTTGCCGTCGGCAATGATTTCTAGCATGCGTTTTTCTGCTAAACAGCTTGAACCGGCACTGCGGTCATAATTTGAAATCGTGCCAGAGCCAATAATCGCACCAGCACCTAATGGACGGGTTTTAGCCACATGCGACACTAATTGACTAAAGTTAAACGTCATGTCAACGCCTGCATTTGGGCGGCCAAATAACTCACTGTTTAAATGAGTCACCAGTGGCAAATGCACCTTGCTGTCTTGCCACTTGTCGCCTAATTCATCAGGCGTTATCGCAATCGGTGAAAACGCACTTGATGGTTTCGATTGGAAAAAACCAAACCCTTTACCGAGCTCACCTGGGATTAAGTTACGTAATGACACGTCGTTAACCAGCATTAATAGTTTGATGTGCTTAGCGGCATTGTCAGCCGATACACCCATGGCGACATCATCGGTGACAATGGCTATTTCTGATTCAAAATCGATACCGTATTCTTCGCTAGCCATTTCAATGTCGGCTTTAGGTGCAATAAAGCTGTCTGAGCCGCCCTGATACACTAATGGATCGGTCCAAAATGATTCTGGCATTTCAGCGCCGCGCGCTTTACGCACTAGCTCTACGTGGTTAACGTATGCACTACCGTCTGCCCATTGATAGGCACGCGGTAATGGCGATAAACAACGTGCTTCATCAAAAGCGATGGCGTTATCCATTTGACCGTCATTTAATGCTTCATATAATTCGCTTAACTGTGGATACAATAAATCCCATGCATCGAGTAATTGCTGCATTGTTTTAGCAATGGCAGGCACCGCTACCGCTTTGGTCAAATCTTTACTGACTAACATCAATTGGCCGTCGCGACGTCCGTTGTGATAACTTGCAAGTTTCATTATTGCTCCTAAATTCTGGGTGGCATCCGCGCTTGAGATCAATTGCATGAATGGCATTGTGCATTCATTTTGATCATAAAAAGCCGAAAAATCCTAACATGTGCGCCAAATCACGCGGTATTGAAATAAATCGTAATTTGTACATTATTATTTACAGACGATAAAAAGCCACTCTAACACTGGTTTACAGGATTAAAATGAGCAAAATGCCAGCAATTAGCTGGCATTAAATCGTTACATTACTTTTTCTTACTAATATTATAATCGCGCAGTTTATTGGCAATGGCGGTATGAGATACACCGAGTTTTTTCGCCAACTGTCGCGTACTTGGATATGCAGGATACAAACGGCGCAATAAACCCGATTCATACTCTTTCATGGCTTCGTCGAGTGTGCCTTCAAACTCTTCGTCGAAATAGCCAAAACCTTCGGCGTAAGACGGCAGTTTAAGCTGCTCTACGGTTAATTCAGTTGAACCATCCCACATCGATACTGCTCTAAAAATGGCATTTTTAAGCTGGCGCACGTTACCGGGCCAGGCATAAGTAAATAAATAGTCACGGCAATTGGCTGAAATACGACGCAGCGGGCTCGATAATTGCTGGCTGTAATGCTCTAAAAACATCTCGGTCAGTGGTATCACATCCACTTTGCGTTCACGCAGAGAGGGCATGTGATAACTCAACACATGGATGCGGTAATATAAATCTTCTCTAAACTCACCCGTTTGGCATAGTTCAGCAAGGTTTTTCTGGGTCGAGCAAATAATGCGAACATCGGCGCGCACTTCTACATCGCCACCGATACGTCTAAACGTGCCGTCTTGCAGCAAACGTAACAGCTTTACTTGCGCAGCTTTAGACATTTCGGCTATTTCATCTAAAAAGACTGTGCCGCCTTTAGCTTCTTCAAATAAGCCGCGTTTCACTACGGTACCGTTGGTGACAAAGCCAAATAATTCTTCTTCAGCCACACTGTCTGGCAATGCTGCACAGTTAATAGCAATAAACGGATGTTCACGGCGCATGCTGGCATCGTGACTGGCGCGGGCCATTAACTCTTTACCGGTACCAGTTTCACCAGTAATCAATAACGGAGCATCAAGCTGGGCCATACGCTTGGCTTGCTTTAATACGTCTTTCATTTTGTCGCTATTGGCTAATACATTGTCAAAACCCGTGGTTTGGTTTTGCAGTGCATTAAATTGTTTACCCACGCGGGCTGGAGATTTAAGTGAAATCACCGCACCGGCTAAAATAGTGGTGTCATCATCGTCGGGCAAATAAATCGGCAACATTTCAGCTAGGTATTCATTAGAATTAATTTGCACACGAGTGGCCTGGGCTAACACTGGGGTTTCGCTCATCCAACGGGCAAAGTTAAAGCCTTGCACCCAATGGTTTAATGATTCGTCAACCACTTCATGCTCTGCCATGCCGAGGGTTAATAGTGCTGACTCGTTAGCAATACGAATACGCCCTTTTGAATCAGTTGAAAAAACCGAATCTGGCAAAGTTTTCAATAATGTTTTTAAGGCGTAGTGCTCTTGTTCTGATGGCATAAAAGACACGGTACGCACATCATGTACACTTTCGACTTTACGGATTTGTGGCATCAGTTCACGCAAGGTTTCGAAACTGATTTCTGCAAATTGCAAAAATAGGAAACCTTTATTACTGGCATCAATGGCAATTAAGTTAATACCATGTTTTTCAAGCACAACGAGGATGTCTTTCGCTAAACCCACGCGATCAATACAGCTGACTTCCAAACGCATATGTAACGATTCCCTATTTATTAGTGTTTTGTGACGGAAATTTGTGACAACGTTAGAGGGATATTGCTTCGGTGGCAAGTGAAGTTTACAGTAGAATTGTAACAGACAGATTATTCAGCACATTACGTTAACGTAACATGCTGAAATCAATGTGATAATATCTAGTCTAACAACTGGTCTGTCTTGGCAGCCATAATGAAATCGTTTTTGTGTAAGCCTTTAATGGAATGCGACCACCAAGTGACGGTGACTTTGCCCCATTCGGTTAATATACCTGGGTGATGAAATTCCGCTTCAGCTAAATCGGCCAGTTTATTGGTAAAAGCCATAGCCAATTTAAAATTCTTAAATTTATACACCCGCTCTAACTGCATAATGCCGTCTCGCACCTCTACTCCCCAGTCAGGGATCATCCCGATAAGCTCTGCTAGCTCTGCATCGGTGACTTTAGGTGCATCTGCTTGGCATGCTTCACACTTCATCTCGGTTAATGCGCTCATTTGTACTCCTTGGCTTAATTTAGTTATGTGTTACTTGCAGCTTAATGAGCCCAATGCTCTGCTGCTCTTAATCGTTAACCCGCTTTGGCTTTAGGCTCAAATTTCGGTGCAAACATACCGAGTTGCTGAGCTTGAGTCACCATACTCATAATATCCATACGAGCAATTTCATCTAAGTAGTCAATATTTTCAATCACGTAATAAATCGGCTGCATAATATCAATTCGATAAGGTGTACGCAGCACGTCGAGTAAATCAAACGGTTTACGCTCAGGTTTATCGCTTAATGCATACATGGTTTCACCGGGTGAACTTAAAATACCACCACCATAAATCTGTAAGGGTTCATCTTTAGCCTGCACTAGACCAAACTCGATGGTAAACCAATACAAACGCGCCAGGAACACTCGCTGCTCTTTGGTTGCGGCAAGACCTAGCTGGCCATACATATGCGAAAAGTTGGCAAACGATGGATTGGTCAATAACGGACAATGACCAAATATTTCATGAAAAATATCAGGCTCTTGCAGGTAATCGAACTCTTCTTTAGTGCGAATAAATGTCGCTACTGGAAACTCTTTATTGGCGAGCAATTCAAAAAAGCGTCCAAACGAAATTAATGCTGGCACCGCGGCCGTTTTCCAGCCTGTAGCTGCTAAAAGGACTTTGTCGATGTCGGGTAATTGCGGGATACGGTCAATCGACATTCCTAATGCATCTAAGCCATTAAGGTATGCGGGGCATGCGCGCCCGGGCATATTGGTCACTTGGCGCTGGTATAACTGCTGCCATAATTGATTCTCATGTTCAGAGTAATCAATGTAACCCTGGGCATCGGGTTGATGGGCAATATACTTTGTTGCTGCTGTCATAGGTTCCACTTTACGTAAACTTCACTCTCTACATAGTGTGCTAACGTTGTGCTTTTGTTAACTCCCTCACAGTTTATTGTGTGGTGATAATGCAGGGGTAATTGTAAACAAATACATACAAAGACCCATAATTGTCATCATTTTCAGCTGATAATTTTATGTTTATTGAACGCAATGAATGCACAGCCGACCAGTGATTTTTTATGGAGAATATCAATAATTTTGCTGGTACTTGAACTGTGATAATTTACAATGTAGACAGAACATGACTCATTTATTCACAGGACGATTAAACTATGGCAATTTTGGTAACCGGTGGCGCTGGCTATATTGGTACGCACACAGTCGTGGAACTGCTAAATGCTGGACAGGAAGTAGTCATCGTAGACAATTTATCAAATTCAAGTGTTGAAGCATTAGTGCGAGTTCGCACTATTACCGGTAAAGATGTGACCTTTTATCAAGGCGACATTCTCAATAAAGCACTGCTGCAAAAAGTCTTTGCCGATCACAGTATCGAATCAGTTATTCATTTCGCGGGCTTAAAAGCCGTTGGCGAATCTGTTGCAAAACCGCTTAAATATTACGAAAACAACGTTACTGGCACCATTATTTTGTGCCAAGTGATGGCGGAAAATAATGTTAAAAACCTGGTGTTCAGTTCATCTGCAACTGTGTATGGCGACCCAGCAAGTTTACCGATTAAAGAAGATTTCCCTACCGGTGCCACTAACCCTTATGGCCAATCTAAACTGATGGTTGAACATATTTTAGCGGATTTACATCACTCAGATAACACCTGGAACATCGCGCGTTTACGCTACTTTAATCCGGTTGGCGCACACGAAAGTGGCTTAATTGGTGAAGATCCAAATGATATTCCAAACAACTTAATGCCGTTTATTGCCCAGGTTGCTGTGGGGAAACGCGAGCAATTAAGTGTATTTGGCGATGACTACAACACGCCTGATGGCACCGGTGTTCGCGATTATATTCACGTGGTTGATTTAGCCGTGGGTCATTTACAAGCACTTAAAAAGTTACAAACCAAACCTGGTTTAGTCACTTACAACCTCGGCACAGGCATTGGCTACAGTGTGTTAGACATGGTTAAAGCATTTGAAAAAGCCTGTGGTAAAACCATTGCGTATCAAATCAGCCCTCGTCGCCCTGGCGACATTGCAGCTTGTTACGCCGACCCAAGTTTTGCCGCTGCACAATTAGACTGGCGTGCAACCCACAGTGTTGAAGACATGGCCGGCAGCAGCTGGAAATGGCAATCAAATAACCCTGATGGGTATAAATTACCAAACGCTTAACCATTTTTTGCTGCAGCTAATACTAATATTCGCTGCAGCAATGAATTCAAACCTATTCGAATAGAAATGCCCCTAATGGTTATAAATAGCCCAGTGCTCAACCATTATTGATTACAGCCAATGCTAATATGCACTGCGGCAACTAATACCAGCCTATTGACCGTCTATTGGAATATAAATGCCCCTGATGGGTATAAATTGCTAAGTGCTTAACAATTTTTTATTGCAGCTAATGCTAATATGCACTGCAATAATGATTTAAAGCCTATTGACCGTTTATTGGAATCGAAATGACCCAAGGTATTAACCAAAGTCGCCGTAACCTCTTTAGCCGCCGCAAAACCAATGTGATCCGCCCGCCGTGGAGCAAACCTGAGCAAGCCTTTACTGATAATTGCACCCGTTGTGATAAATGCATTACTGCATGCGACACGCAAATCATTAAACGTGGTGAAGGTGGATTCCCTGAAATCGATTTCAGTAATGATGAGTGCACTTTTTGTAAACAATGTGTTGAGGTGTGCCCAGAACCGGTATTTGATACCTCTTTGGCACAACCATGGACTTATGTTGCCAGTATTAAAGACAGCTGCTTAACCGCTAAAGGTGTGTGGTGCCAAAGCTGTAAAGATGCCTGCGAACCGCGTGCGATTAGTTTTACCATGGCTGTTGGCCAAGTTCCAAAACCCGTAATTGATTTCAATGCCTGTAACGGTTGCGGCGCCTGCGTTTCACCTTGCCCGGCTGATGCAATTGCATTACTCACATCAGAGTAGATTACTGCTTTTTCCGAATTCAAGTTACTTAACACTATGCACAGTTTGTGGTGTTGTTAATTTGATTTTAACGTTATATTAGCCACCCCATTTAGCCTTAAGGGCACTAACATAAGAGCACTAAGATGTTTGGTCAAAAAAAGCCTGTCAATCCGTTGAGCTTTATCGCTCAAGAATGTCATTTAACTGGCAAGCTTATTTTTAGCGGTGATGTGTTAATTGCAGGCCATGTTAGTGGCGATATTCAAGCCCAAGGCAACGTGACGATAGAGCCTAGTGGTACGGTTGCAGGCGATATCTTATGCCGCGAGTTAATGATTGCAGGTCAACTGTCTGGCGAAGCACGCTGCAAAAAAATTACTTTACATGATCAAGGCGTGTTTGAAGGCGATGCATTTTGTGAAAACATTGAAATTTTAGATGGTGGCCAATTTTTAGGTTATCGCCATCGCGATCCGCTCTCAACCACAGCCGTCACTCAATAATCGTTAAGCGGTTTTATTGGTGCTAAAACACTGGCAAGTGTCATTAATGTTCAGCCAACTAACCTGCTCATTAGTATAAATATGATATGTGGGTTGCACTTTGTTTGGGTCATCAAGTGATGCTATCGATAAGGTGCAATACTGTGGATAATCCACATGACGATAGGTCATTGTGGTACCACATTGCTGACAAAAGCCGCGGCGAATATGAGCCGACGAAGCAAACTCTGTCACCTGCCCTTGCAACCATTTCACCTGTTCAATATTAAAATCCATCCAACTCATCACAACTGCACCAGTACTTTTTCGGCATTGGTTACAATGACAATGGTCAGCATCAAATGGCATGTCAGTCGTCTGGTAGCGTATTGCACCGCATAAACAACCACCTTGTAACACCATAGTCATTACCTCTTCGCACATTATTGAAATGGCTGCTTTGCAGAAATACTCGCTTGTTGTTGCCATTGGCGTAACAGACTCACAAACTCTTTGGGATCGCGATCGACACTGTCGATTGATAAATATAAGTGATAACCCAATTGCTCATTTAAGGTTTGGCAACGATGACCAAACATCGCTAACACGCCGCGATACCGGTCTCCATTTACCACTAGCGGCGTATATTCAACGCCTAAATACCCTTCTAGACTTTGTAAATCTTCATCTTGCGTTGCTGCGGTCATCAACAGTGGCCGCTGCTCGGTTAATAAACCAGTAGCTAAACGTGGCGAAATACAATCTAAAATCGGATTGATTTTTTTAAGTTTAACGCCAATATAAGGTAGTTCTATTAATTCCATGCTTTGATTTACGCGCACATTATCAAGGCGTTGAATGTTATCCCATTCAATAAACACCTGACCGCGACGGTGAAAAAACGCCACACCTTCGGCAGTAAACTTAAAACTGACCGCTGGCTGGTACACTTTAGCCACACCTAAAATTAAGCTGACTGAACCAAGCGCAAAAAACATCATGCCCAGCGCAAACAAGCTGCCAAAACCAATAAAAACAATCAAGCTTGTTAACAGGCTAACCGCACCAAGTATGGTTAAGGTAATACCATTACGTTTTGAAAAAGGACTGATCAATAGCTCATCGGTCATTTACTTTGTCTCCTTGGGGATCGGTAGTGCAGATAACCCTTTAATCTGTAGCCAAAGCATACCGACATACTCATGAATTGAACGCTGCGACGCTAATAATTGGTCTGCATCTAAACGCCACCAAAAGCTTTGAGAAGCAATAAAGTCTGTGGGCGCAGCCTGTGGTTGCAAGCCTAATTGGGTAAAAATGGCCATTGCTCGAGGCATATGTGTCGCCGAGGTCACTAACTTAAAAGGTTGCTGGCCAATCAACTGTTGTAATGCGTATGCTTCTTCAATGGTGTCTTTGGGCTGGCCAAACTTAACAATACGAGCCGGATTAACCCCAAGCTCAATTGCGGCTTTAGCCATTATGCTGGCATGCGGTGTTGGTTGTTGGCCGCCACTGTAGCCACTTACCACTAGGGTACAATCTTGTCCCAAACTCAGCTGCCTTAGCCCTTCACTTAAGCGCGCTAATGCGGTGGCAGATAGCTGCTGCACCGCGGTTAGGCCTGGCTTTTCAATATTACCCGAGCCTAATACCATTACCACACAGGCTTCTGTCATCACTTGATTATTGGCAGCGTAACGCGACTCTAGTGAGTCGGTTAACCAATAACTGACTTGCGATTGGCTACACAATAACAACACAGAGGTTGCAAGTACGAGTGTGACCTTGCCCAACGACAACAGCGATTGACGCTGACTGCGCCACAACAACCACGCAATTAATAGCAATAAAACGGTTAACGGAATGGGCATCACTAATTGCGACAAGACTTTTTTTAACCAAAACATCAATGATTCACTCAATCTATATTCAGTCAGTTATCCCGACTCATATTCTAATATTGGCGCTAGTGTAACTTAGTCTGCACAAAACAAAAACGGCACTATAAAGTGCCGTTAAATGTTATATCAAACTGGGTAAAACTACTTTTCGTCTTTGCCCCACAGCCACGCTGCGCCGCGAACACCCGATGATGCACCAAATTTATTTTTAACCACTTGCGTACCACATTCGCGGCCAACCACATATTTAGGCAATATTTTAGGCAACTCAGTATAAATTGCTTCAATATTTGATACGCCGCCACCAAGTACAATCATGTCAGGGTCCATCATATTAATCACATGAGCCAATGAGCGTGCTAAACGGTCGATGTAACGCTCAAATGCTGCAGTGGCTAGCGGATCGCCTTGTTGCATCATTTCAGAAATTTGAATACCACTGGTAGCATCGCCACCCGCTTCACGAAAATCGCGTATAAAGCCGGTGCCAGAAATAAAGGTTTCAATACAATCGCGGTTACCACAAAAACACGAGGTGGTATTAAATTCATCAGCGGTCATCCAAGGTAATGGGTTATGACCCCATTCGCCGCCAATACCATTGCCGCCACCATGTACTCGGCCATTAATGGCAACACCTGCACCACAGCCGGTACCAATAATACCGCCAAATACCACACCTTTACCTGCCGCTGCGCCATCGACCGCTTCTGATACGGCAAAGCAGTTAGCATCATTAGCCACTCGCACTTCGCGGTGTAATACTTCGCTTAAATCTTTATCTAATGGATGGCCGTTAATCCAGGTTGAGTTTGAGTTTTTAACCAAACCAGTAAACGGTGATACCACGCCCGGAATACCGACACCGACAGAGCCGGTTTGCTTTGTTGCCGTTTCGGCATCTGCCACTAAGCTGACAATGGCTTCAATGGTGCCAGGATAGTTTTTTGGCGTTGGAATGCGCTTTCTGAATATTTCTGCACCGTCATTAGCTAACGCTACAATTTCAATTTTGGTACCACCGAGATCGACGCCCATGCGCATCATAACTTGTCACTCCATTTGCTTATTAATTGGGGTTCCATATTTTGGTTTGCACAGGCCGATAACATGAGTGTTATTTACGTGCAAACCATGCTGACGATGCAGCAATAAAATACGGATTTAAAATATTTTCTTTTTGGTTATATTCAAGCGGCGTCATTGCTGGATACGCTAATACTACGCCACCTGCACTTTCTAATACTGCTTGTGCGGCTGCGGTGTCCCACTCGCTGGTTAACCCCAGTCTTGGGTACACATCAGCTTGGCCTTCGGCCACCATACAAAACTTTAATGAACTGCCGACACTGAGCATTTGGTGTTCACCAATAGTCTGTAAATACTCAGCAACATCAGGACTGACATGTGAACGACTTCCGACCACGATAGCGGGCGATTGCAGTGCTCGATCACGAATATCTAATACTGATACTTGTCCGTTATGTTCAAGCCAGGCGCCTTGGCCAATCACCCCGCTATAGCATTTATTCAACACTGGGGCGTAAACAACACCGGCAATGGCTTTGCCATTGTGGATTAGCGCAATGTTGACGGTAAACTCGCCGTTACGCTTAATGAATTCTTTAGTGCCATCAAGTGGATCTATTAACCAATAGGTTTGCCAGGTTTGTCTTTCAGCCCAGCTAATGTCTGCAGCTTCTTCACTCATTACCGCAATATCGGCAAAGTGGCTGTTAAGCCCTGCAACAATCACATTGTGACTAGCAATATCCGCAGCAGTCACTGGGCTGTCATCTTGCTTAACTTCAATCCCTAAATCGGATTGAGCATATACCTGCATAATGGCGTCGCCAGCCTCTTTGGCAAGCACAACGATTTTTTGTAAATCTGCGGCTGTAAATGTAATGTTCGACAAATCAATTCCTTAAAAATTTATAGCGGTTCGATACCATTGATATACATTATGCCATCGTTCGCACTGTAAATTGATATATTCATTTCATCGTAGTTAATCCTAAAATTATTAACGCTTCTCTAGCCACTACAGCTCACTGATAGAACAAACTGTTACAACAATCTGTTACGAGAGTCTGTTACAACAATCTGATAACACTTTTTGGGTCTGCTGATACTAAGCTAAGCGCCACAAGCCTCAAAGCAAACAGTGCATCTTTGCATTCGTATTCAATGCTTTCTAAGAGAATGCTGCACATTGAAAAAGACGACTATTGCGTACTTTCAGTTAAGGTTTTACTGCTAACAATAACGGCATTTTTATTCATGGTTTCACATCCAGCGCCTGTGCTTGGCGATTGAGTACATTCATATACTCTGACGTAATCGACTAACATCGCTTGCGGAAACACCGCAGGGTCAATGCCTTTGTTATGCACATTCGCTGCCCAATCACCACCGACAGCAAGGTTTAATAACATGTAAAACCGCTGATTGAAGGGCGCATCATCTGGGGCGTTAACAAACTCGCCATTTTCATCGGCATATTGGCTATACCAGCCTGAGGATTGTTGCGTAGCAAAATGAACATCATCGACATACCAACGTATTTCACCTTGTTGCCATTCAATTGCATATACATGAAAGTCATCGGCTGGATTAATGCCATTAGGTAAGTGATATTCTTGCCCTGTATAGACATTATTAGGCCATTGTTTACCGTAGTGTAAGGTGCCATGAATAGCAGAAACAGGCGCTTCACCGTTGGCAACCACCTTGAGATTTACCGCTTCCATAATATCGATTTCGCCAGAACCCGCCCAGGGACCGTATACCCAATCGGTAGGAAGCATCCAAATAGCTGGCCAAGTTCCTTGCCCTTGAGGCAACTTCGCGCGAATTTCAAAACGGCCGTATTTCCAATCGCCTTTGTTTTTTGACACCAAACGTGCCGAGGTATAATCCAGTGTTTTCGATGTGTCATTGACATCATAACTCGGGTCAGCGCCATTGACCGCAGGGCCAGAAAAACGTTCTTTAATTGCTGTGATTGTCAGTAAGCCATCGGCCACAGAAGCGTTTTCAGTTCGGGCGGTATAACATTGTGCTTCATTATTTCCACCACCATAACAATCAACTGCAAAACTCCATTTATCAGCATTGACGTCATGTCCCTCAAACTCATCTTGCCATACCATTTTCCAGGCAGAAGAACCCAGACGGGTTGCACTATGAGTTTGGTTTTCAGTATCAACTGAATGACAACCCGAGAGAAAAAACGAGGCCAACGTTAAAGCCGTTACGCCTTGTAAAATTGAATGGTTGTTAGCAA
The DNA here is from genome assembly GCF_050849305.1 of Shewanella sp. MF05960. NCBI lineage: Bacteria > Pseudomonadati > Pseudomonadota > Gammaproteobacteria > Alteromonadales > Shewanellaceae > Shewanella > Shewanella sp. MF05960. The sequence continues at coordinate 144,402 of NZ_JBOZPS010000008.1, forward strand.
AACGCTTCATTAGTTTACTCATGATGTTCAATACTTAACATAAGTTGAGCCAGACCGTACCTGTATATTTGAGGTCTGGTCTGGCTCTCTACACAGTTCACTTTTTACATTGAACCGTGTTTTCACTTGGCTGAGTATGGATCACCACATCACTGAAACTCACATCAACTTTATCGCTGGTCGCGAGATAGAACGGCATGGTGATTTTGCCAAAGTCCATTGGCTCGCTAGCAAAACACGCCAATGACACACTAACACTCTGCCACTCACCTAACTTGCTATTCACTTGCTGAGCAATATCGACCTGTTTACGGCAATCACCTTCACACGCCATGCCTAACCAAAGTGGCTTTTGCAATGATGATGTCGTCTTAATGCTTAACGTCAACGCTGAATCGCTGTTGCTGTAGGCTCTAAAGTCGCGTGGAAAGTTACTGATTAATCCAACGATCCCCTGCTCACTACCATTAAATGACACAAATCGAGCGTCTTCTTGTACGACACGGTCCATGGTGCGAATCGTTAACGCACTGTTTTGTGCGACGCTGCTCGACAAACCTTGGCGCTCTGCGCTATTGGCAATGTACATTGACCATGGTGACTTAACTGCACGCTCAAATAAGGCAAGATCAGAAGTGGTTTGTTCAGCAGATAAATTATCTTCAGACAAATTATCTAATGCCACTGCGCTACTGATATCAGATTGATAATTAAGGCCATAACCAAATGGGATAAGCGGTTTGTATTGTGCTTTAGCTTCAGCGGAGGCACTTGCTAACGGCACATTGACGGTTGTTTGCTGCGGTGTCGCAGGCCATGAAAATGATAATTTACCACCAAAGTCATGTTTGATTTTACCGTCTGCATCAGTGAATAACACATCTGCAATACCTTGACCTTCTGAACCAGGTAACCATGCTGCGACAAAGGCGTCCGATGCATTAAACTCGGCATTCACCCACATTGGGCGACCACTGATAAATACCGATACCACTGGAATACCTTGCGCTTTAAGCTGCTTTAGCAAGGCTAAATCGCGCTTGTCACCACGTTGATATTCAAGGTTATCAATATCACCATTGCCTTCTGCGTAAGGCTCTTCACCAAACACCACAATGGCCACATCTGGCTTTTGCTGTTCGGTCAATTCACCTGTTGCACTTAATATAGCCTGACCACCCGCCTGCTTAACCACTTGCTCAATACCTGAGTAAATTGACGTTGCGCCTGGGAAGTCGGCATTTTTATTGTCTGTACCCTGCCAGGTAATTGTCCAACCGCCAGACTGCTTACCGATATTGTCGGCTGCATCACCCGCAACCAAAACCGTTAACTTAGGTGAAAGCGGTAATACATTTTGATTGTTTTTCAATAACACCAATGATTCACGCACCGCTTGACGAGCAACATCTCGATGACTTGCTTGACCAATAAGCTCTGTTTTGCCCGATAACGGACGGTTAGCAGGGCTTGGCTTATCAAATAAACCGGCTCTTAATTTAACCCTTAAGATACGTGACACAGCATCGTCTAATCGAGCCTGGCTAATTTCGCCACTATTAACTTGCGCCACAGTGTTTTCAAATAATGGTTTCCACGCAGCCGTCGGCACCATAAAAATATCTAAGCCCGCATTCGCCGCCTGTGCGCACGACTCATTGGTACAACCTGGAATTTGTCCATGGCCATTCCAATCGCCCACCACAAAACCGTCAAAGCCCATGCGATCTTTTAATACATCAGTCAGTAAGTATTTATTGCCATGGTTTTTTTCACCGTGCCAGCTATTAAACGAGGCCATCACACTCTGTGCGCCTGCATTTAACCCACCAACATACCCTTGGGCATGCACATCAACGAGTGATTGCTCACTGGCGATGTTGTCGCCCTGGTCAATACCTTTTTCTGTGCCACCATCACCGATAAAATGCTTAACGGTTGACAGAACCCGTTGATCAGACAAAAAGTCGCCATTGACTGCGCCTTGTAAACCCTCAACAATAGCAAAAGCATAATCTCTTACAATACTTGGGTCTTCTGAATACCCCTCATAACTGCGGCCCCAGCGGTCATCCTGAACAACCGCAACGGTTGGTGCAAACACCCAATCAATGCCTGTTACCATGACTTCTTTGGCTGTAATCGCCGCAATCTGCTCAATTAATTTAGGATTATTGGCCGCACCCAACCCAATATTATGTGGAAATAACGTTGCCCCAATGACATTGTTGTGGCCATGCACTGCGTCAGTCCCCCACATCGTCGGGATATTGCTACCATCAACAGAGTCATCAACAGAGGCTTGATATAAGGTTTCAGCTAAAGCTATCCAGTCCGCTGGCGTGGCGTGCTTATCGTTATTAGGGTAAGACCCGCCACCATTAAGGTATGATCCAAAACCGTACTTGCGCATATCTTCAACGGTGATGTCGCGAATTTCAGGCTGGATCATCTGCGCCACTTTTTGCTCTACCGTCATCTTGCTCACCAAGGTGGCAATTTTAGCTTCGAGCTCAACATCTTTGGCAATAGCAGGTGTCAGTGCTGGCCATAAATCAATACCAGACTTAGCGACAACTTCAGCGGGTTTAGTGTCGACAACCGCTTTTACATCTTTGCTTTGTTCAACTTGTTTTGCATCACTGCACCCGCTTAGCGATAACAATACCGCCAAACTTAGCGTGCTTAATTTTGTCGTCATGGTTGTCGATTTAAAAGCGACAATCGGGTTATTCGTGTTCATGTAATTTCCTTATCCTTGCTGCTGTGCATTAAATGTTGGACGCGTTGCATTGCAGCCCACTAAACCGTAATAACCAATGAAACCATAACAAACTAGCGGCACAATAAATGCTAACTGAATGCCTAAACTGTCGGCTAAAACACCTTGTAAAAGCGGTAGTACAGCGCCGCCGACAATCGCTAAGCATAAAATACCTGAGCCTTGACTAGTATGTTGTTTTAAATCTTGTAACGCTAAACTGAAAATGGTTGGGAACATAATTGAGTTACATAACCCCACCAGCAATAATGCCCACATTGCCACACTGCCAACATTAAACATGGCGGCGACAATCAACACGCAAGCACACAGCGCGTTAAAGGCTAACACTTTACCCGCTTTAATTTTTTGCATAACACCCGCGCCAATAAAGCGGCCAACCATAGCACCACCAAAATAATAGGCGATATAATGCGCGGCTTGTGATTCAGATAAACCACCGATATCGTCTTGGGTTAAAAAGCTAATGAGAAAACTGCCAATGCCTACTTCGGCGCCGACATACACAAAAATCCCCACTGCGCCCAATACTAAATGCGGATACTTCCACGCGCTGCCGCCAGAATCTTTTTCAGTGCTTATCACTTTTTTGCCCAGTAACGGCAACTTTAACAACATAAAAATAAGCGCTAATACAAATAACGCACCAGCTAAAATTAAGTAAGGGGTTTGTACTGCACTGGCTTGTTGCTGCACCGATAACTGGCCAATGACCTCACCCACTTCGGTGATTTTCGCGTCATGTTCAACCGTCGATAAAATTAACCAGCTACCAAAGAAAGGAGCAACGGTTGTGCCCAATGAGTTAAATGCTTGAGTTAACGTTAAGCGAGAAGATGCCGTTTCAGCAGGGCCAAGAACACTCACATAAGGGTTAGCTGATACTTGTAAAATCGTAATACCAGATGCCAACACAAAAAAGGCGAACAAGAACATATTGTACGAGCCATAACTGGCTGACGGATAAAATAATAAACAGCCGACACAGGCAATAACCAGACCGGTAATAATCCCCTTTTGATAACCAATCTTACCCACTAATGCGCCCGCAGGAATCGACACAATAAAGTAAGCACCAAAAAAGCAAAACTGCACTAACATTGCTTGAGCATAATTAAGCTCAAACATATTTTTTAAGTAAGGAATTAAAATATCATTGAGGCAAGTTAAAAAGCCCCACATAAAAAACAACGAGGTTAACGCGACCAACGCAAAGCGAAAGTCTCCTAATTGATGAGTAGAATCACCGCCAGTGAATTCTGTTTGCTGTTGTGAAGTCGCCATGACATTCCCTATGTTATAAATCGTTATATTGGGTTGTTATCAATCGATATTATTGATTGCTACCACGCGGTAGCGACAAAATATGCCCATAAATCATTACCTCAGACCCTGGCCCAGTTAATGACTTCCCCTACAGACCTATTGTGAATAATTTGCAAAATCAATTATTGACCTTTGGATAATTAATCACTAATCTCAATGTAAGCGCTTTCATTTTTAACATATCGATAACTGATGTCAACGATTTTTAGCCAAACGAATAGAATTTTTCATCCTAGAGTCAATCGACATTAACCTGTTATCACGGGTGTTACAGCGCAAAAAACTTTCAATGATAAAGACTCAAACTCAATTAATGCGAAGTGAATAATTATATGAAAATAATGTTACCAACCAACTCGAAGATGCAGTCAACAGCATTCACCTATGGTGTAGCGACAGCTTCGTTTCAAATCGAAGGTGCAGCAGAGTCACGTTTAGCCTGTATTTGGGACACTTTTTGCGCCACGCCAGGCAAAGTACGTGATGGTTCAAATGGCGAGCAAGCTTGCGAGCACGTAAAGCTGTGGCGTGAAGATATTGATTTGATTGAGTCATTAGGCGTAGACGCTTATCGTCTGTCTATTTCATGGCCACGTGTACTGCACAAAGATGGCAGTTTAAATGCTCAAGGTGTGCAGTTTTATACTGATTTGTTAGACGAGTTAAATCGTCGCGGCATTAAACCGTTTGTGACCTTATACCACTGGGATTTACCACAACACATTGAAGACAATGGCGGCTGGTTAAACCGTGAAACAGCTTACCTATTTGCAGACTATGCCGACAAAATCACTCAAGCATTTGGCGACCGAGTATATTCTTATGCGACATTCAATGAGCCTTTTTGCAGTTCGTATCTAGGTTATGAAATTGGCGTACATGCACCTGGGTTAGCCAAAAAATCTTATGGTCGTCAATCGGCGCATCATTTATTGTTAGCCCATGGTTTGGCCATGAAAGTATTGCAAAAAAACAGTCCAAACACTGAAAACGGCATCGTACTTAATTTTACCCCTTGTTACAGTGCCACAGAGTCTGCCGAAGATGTACAAGCAGCCAGTAAAGCCGACCAGTATTTTAATCAGTGGTACATCAAACCATTGTTTGATCGCTGCTATCCAGAGATTATTAACGATTTTGCCCCTGAGGATATGCCAATAATCGAACAAGGCGACTTTGATATTATTGCGCAGCCTATCGACTTTTTAGGCATTAACTTTTATACCCGCGCCGTCTACAAAGCAGATGCAGTAACAGGCTTTAGCCAAATTGATATGGTTGATAATCCTAAAACCGATATTGGTTGGGAAATTTACCCACAATCATTCACTGATTTATTAGTCTCTTTGCATGCACTTTATCCATTACCGCCGATGTACATTACCGAAAATGGCGCCGCCATGGACGATAAATTGATTGACGGTAAGGTGGATGATCAAGACAGACTCGCTTATTATGATGCCCACTTAAATGCTGTGAATAACGCCATCGAACAAGGTGTTAATATTGTGGGTTACTTTGCCTGGAGCCTCATGGATAACTTTGAATGGGCCGAAGGTTATTTAAAACGTTTTGGCATTGTCTATGTTGATTATGACACCCAAAAGCGTACGCTAAAGTCGAGTGCGCATGCCTATAAAGACTTATTAGCTAACAGAAAATAACCTCCGACTGTTTAAGCCGTTCCTATGAACGGCTTTATTTTATTCAACGCATCATATTAAAAATATAACAACAATTATTGAGGCACGTATGATCAGTATTAAAGAGAAAATCGCTTACGGACTTGGGGACACAGCAAGTAACATCGTCTTCCAAACGGTGATGCTGTTTTTAACCTTTTTCTATACCGATATTTTCGGTATTTCACCTGCATTTGTCGGCACGATGTTTTTAGCCGTGCGTTTAATCGATGCGGTAACCGACCCACTCATGGGCGCACTCGCCGATAGAACCAATACCCGTTGGGGTAAATTCAGGCCGTATCTATTGTGGTTTGCCCTGCCCTTTGGCTTTATCAGTGTGCTGGCATTCACCACCCCTGATTTAACTGAAGACGGCAAAATGATTTATGCCTTTGTAACTTATACGGCATTAATGATGGTCTACACCGCGATTAACATTCCTTACTGTGCATTAGGCGGCGTATTAACGGCCGATCCTAAAGAGCGCGTATCGGTGCAGTCATACCGTTTTGTATTTGCTATGTTGGGCGGCTTACTGGTGTCTGGTTTAACCTTACCCCTGGTCGAATTTTTAGGGGAAGGAGACCAAGCTAAAGGTTACCAGCTAACCATTACCGCCATGAGCATTTTAGGCGTGGCGATGTTTTTAGTGTGTTTTTGGGGCACTAAAGAGCGTCTTCACCCACCCATCGATCAGCAATCGAGTTTTAAGAAAGACTTTGGCGACATGCTCAAAAATGATCAATGGCGCGTGCTTGCGGTTGCTTCCGTGTGTTTATTATCAGGCATGGTATTGCGCACTAGCTTGGCTATTTATTACGTTAAATATTACCTCAACATGCCAGATTCAATCACCTTATTTATCACCTTAGGTATGGTTGGTAACATCTTTGGCTGTATTTTGGCAGAGCCTTTGGCGAAACGTTTTTGTAAGGTCAAAGCTTATATCACCTTACAACTCCTTGCTGCAGCCATGTGTATCGTGAGTTACTTTGTCCCTAGCGATCAAGTCGTGCTCGCTTTCGGCATGTTTATTATTTGGGGCTTTACCTTCAACATGGCAACCCCATTATTGTGGGCAAAAATGGCCGACGTTGTCGATTATGGCCAATACAAAAACGGCGTGCGCATTACCGGGATGATTTATTCTTCGGTGATATTTTTCATCAAACTGGGTGTCGCCATTGGTGGTGCTGCTGCAGGCTGGTTGCTTGCCGGTTATGGCTATCAAGCCGATACCGTTCAAACTGAAGCAACGCAACAAGGTATTTTAATATCATTCACGCTTTTCCCTGCCATTGGCTCAATTTTGGTCGCCTTAGTGATGCGCTGGTATGTGTTAGACAATAAAAGAGTTGATGAAATCCATTTAGAATTAAATAGAGAAGTAAAATAAAAGCATGTTAGTCTTGGCGCACTATGCTCCAAGGCTAATTTGAATTCTTTAACGTGAAATGACGATATGGCAACGATTTACGATGTATCTGTAATGGCAGGTGTTTCTCTGGCGACAGTGTCGCGAGTGATGAACAACAACACCAAAGTCAGTGACAAAACCAAACAGAAAGTATTAGATGCAATGCAAAGCTTAGGCTATCGTCCCAATACGATTGCCCAGTCTTTAGCGTCTAATTGTTCCAATAGCGTTGGCGTGTTGGTATCGCAACTCGACGGTCCATTTTACGGTCCGATGATGACCGAAATTGAAACCGTGCTTCGTAGCGCCAACAAACACGTGATTATCGCCGCAGGCCACAGCGATGAAGCGCAAGAAAAAGACAGTGTTGAGTTTTTAATGAGTCGCGGCTGTGATGCACTGATTTTAGACATTGAAGCCGTGTCGGACGAATACCTCATTGAACTGAGTAAAGGTTCAACGCCCATCGTGTTTATTAACCGCTATATTGACTCCATTAAAGAGCGCTGCGTTTATCTTGAAAATGAACAAGGTGGCTTTATGGCGACCAATCATATTTTGTCACTTGGCCATAAAGACATTGCTTATATTTCAGGCCCGCTGTTTAAGCTCGACGTAAGAGATCGTTTAAAAGGTCATCAACGCGCGCTTAAGCAATACAACATTGATTTTGATGACAGTCTCTGCATTGAAAGCGATTTTAAAGAAGCCGGCGGCAGCGAGGCTATGGAACATTTGTTGTCGCTAAACAAACCCATTACCGCTGTTGTATGCGCAAACGATCAGATGGCATCTGGGGCGATATCGGTTTGCTTAGAACAGGGATTGCGTGTGCCTGAAGACATCTCATTTATCGGTTACGATAATATTCCATTCCCTCAATACATTTCGCCTAAGCTATCCACAGTCAGCAACCCTATTCACGAAATGGGTAAAATGGCCGCAAGGTGGGTATTGCAAAATGTCTATAATGACAAAGAAACCGTGGTTGAAAGCTCATTCTTACCGGAGTTATTTATTCGCACCTCCACCAAAGCAATTGATTAACCTGCATCGCTAGCGTAAAAATCGCGATCACTATGATCTAAATATCTAAAACCAGCATTTGCTGGTTTTTTATTTTCTTGAGCATCACTTTTCACAAATTCATTTGATTATACCAATTCCATTAATTATCTGGTCATTCAGCGGGAGTTCTGTGTCTTCTAGGCAAGTAATAGAATTGTAGGCATAGTTGTTCTACGTCAAAATGCTATTAAGCAGCATGGAGGACACAGAAACCCGCCTTACAGGAGACACTCAGACCGTTCATTTCTTTGTTGCATTGCCTTAAAAGGGAATAACCATTATTTCAACAATGCGCCTCAAACTGAACAATCTGAGTGGCTCTGATTGGTCACATAATTAATAGAATTGGTATTATAGCCAAAAAGGTTATTCTGATGATGCTACCAATGGCTATTTATCAGATTAATCAGCACTAAAACTGGTAACATTTCCATCAACAAAAGAAAGCGCTTACATTTTTACCTAAAAAACCGGTTGAAAAATAAAATAAATATAAACAATAAGTTAAATTGAATGAACACAATTCCCTAGCACGATGGTTAACGAAATGTAATAATTTAAACTTGTTTTTGTTGACTAAGGTCACAATTTACACTAGTTTTATGTAAGCGCTTACATTAGCTGTTTTATATGACAACAATTTATAAATAATGATTGCAGCGCCGATGGAGAATTACAAAAAACGATTTGCGCCCAACTCGCAATATTGAAAGAAATAAATCTAGTCAATGGGGATTTCCTAGATGAAAACAAGAACATTTAACAAAACCAAGCTTGCGACCAGTTTATCGCTTGTACTTGGTATGAGCAGTATCCTACCAGCTCATGCTGCAGATGAAGTCAGCGAAGAAAATATCGAAGTCATTTCGGTTACTGGTATTCGTGGCAGTTTAATTAAATCAATGGATGTGAAGCGTTCTTCAAGTGGCGTTGTAGATTCTATTTCTGCTGAAGATATTGGTAAATTTCCAGACACTAACCTAGCAGAGTCGCTACAACGTATTACCGGTGTATCGATTGACCGCTCTAACGGCGAAGGCAGTAAAGTGTCTGTGCGTGGTTTTGGCCCTGACTACAACTTGATCACCCTCAATGGTCGTCAAATGCCAGTCACTACTGGCACTCGCTCATTTGACTTTGCTAACATCGCATCTGAAAGTATCAGCGGTGTAGAAGTCCATAAAACCAGCCAAGCATCAGATTCTACCGGTGGTATCGGCTCAACTATCAATATTTTGACTCATAAGCCATTGAACTCGCCAGGTCTTAAAGCGACTGTTGGCGTTAAAGCCGTTGATGACAAATCAACTGATAACGGTTCAGTGACACCTGAGGTATCTGGCTTATATTCAAATACCTTTGCCGATGACACCTTTGGTATTTCATTGTCTGCAAGCTACCAAGATCGTGAAAGCGGTAACCAACAAGCACAAGTCGGTACCGGCTGGCGCACATTCCCAGGTACCGCAACTAATGCCAGTGAATGGGGCGGCGTAGCCAACGACAACACCCAGGTTAACCGTCCTGGCGATGATGATTTCTATTCAGTGCCACAAACTACTGTGTATCGTTTTGAAGAACAGCAACGTACTCGTACAAACGGCCAGCTAGTTCTGCAATACAGCCCTATCGACACCGTTACCGCGACTTTAGATTACACCTACATGCGCAACGATATCGACACTCAATCAAATGACGTATCAGCATGGTTTAACTTTGTTCCATCTGAAAACGTATGGTCTGATGGTCCTTATGCATCACCGCTTATTTATTCAGAAACCTACGACTCACCCGCTGACTTATCAATGGCCGCCGGCGATTATGGCGTACGTAACGAAAGTGGTTCATTAGGCTTCAACATCGAGTGGCAAGCAACAGATAACCTAAAGCTAACCTTTGATGCGCACAACTCAGTGGCAGAAAACAAACCCAACAACCTTTACGGTTCAAGCAACAATTTAAGTACAGCAGCGTTTATCCGTACTAGTGCTGCAACCGACTTTAGCGGTGACTTACCGGTACTTGCAGTGGGCGGCGGTAACGCTGTAACCGCGGCAGATATGATGGTAACCGGTTCAGTATTTACCAACTCACGTAACAAGTCTGAAATTGACCAGTATCAATTTGACGGCGAATACTACCTTGAAGATGCGGGCAGCATTGATTTTGGTATTGCGTTAACAAACGTCAACAACCACTCTCAAAGCGTTAACGTGCAACGTAACGATTGGGGTGGCGTAGGTTCTGCTGGTGATTTAGATGATGCCTGGTTCCCTGCTGATACCATTCAAGATAAATTTGATGCCAATGGCGGTGATTTCTCACTTGCTGATGGTAACTTCGATATCCTAAATACTATATTCATGTGGGATTTTGCCTCAGTACGTGATTACGCAGCAGCAAATTATGCCTCTTCTGTTAGTGGTGATTGTGGAAATGGCTTCTGCCCGTCAACTAACTATGCAGCTGAAACAGATCGTTATACTGAAGAAGAATCACAAGCGATTTACGTACAGTACAACTACGAAGATGAAATTTCTGGTATGCCGTATGACGTGCATTTCGGACTGCGTTATGAACAAACTGATGTCACCTCAACCGCTGCAGTTGCCGGTTATGATGGTGCGGATTGGATTGCCGAAACAGAGATTGCGTTATCACCTACTGGTGAGCAAGTCTTTGAAACTAAAACCGGTGATTATGACTATGTACTGCCAAGCTTTAACTTCAATATTGAAGTGGTAGAAGATGTCATGCTCCGCGCTGCATACAGTGAAACCATTGGTCGTCCTAGCTACACAGACATTCAGGGCGGCACAGTATTAGCCACACTGGCTAACCGGACTAACGGTGGTGGTTCAGCGGGTAACCCAACATTATTACCGCTAGAATCTGAAAACATCGACTTCTCGGCAGAGTGGTATTACGCGCCATCAAGCTACGTCTCTGTGGGATATTTCCGTAAAGACACACAAAACTTTATCAGTGTTGATCCAGTTGCAACCACTAATGGTATTTACAACCCAGCATCGGGCGATTTATACAAAGCGGCTGTTGCTGCAACAGGCACAACGGAAGCGGGTGCAGTACGCGATTATATTTTCGCAAACTTTGCTGATAATGCTGCAGTAGATGCAACCAACCAAATCATTAGCGGCAGTGCTGCCAACAATGATGAGTTGTTAAACTTTAATATCAACACTCCATTGAACAGTTCAGAAAACTCAGTCATTGACGGTTGGGAATTTGCAGCGCAGCACTTCTTCGGCGAAAGCGGAGTGGGTGTGATAGCAAACTACACATTAGTTAACAGTGATTTAGCGCTAGTCGGTATCAGTGATACCGCCAACGCTGTATTAGTGTACGAAAACTATGGCTTCCAGGCTCGTGTGGCTTACAACTGGCGTGACGAGTTCTTAAGTTCAACGAGTCAAGGTACTGGTTTATTCCCTCAGTACACTGAAGCTTACTCGCAAATTGATTTGTCAGTCAGTTATGACATCGAGCAAGTTGAAGGCTTAACCGTGTTTTTCGAAGGACTTAACATTACTGAAGAGTATGTTCGTGTACACGGACTGGCTGACGAGCAAGTGTTAAATCTAACCGAAACGGGCGCGCGCTATAGCATTGGTGCTCGTTACACTTTCTAAGTGATAACCCACTTGATGTTTTATCCCGTCTTACCTCAGTTTGAACGGAATACATCAAGGCTCTATTTAGGTCGTTGAGGTGCACAAACTTTGTCACCTCTTTTTATTGCAAGATATTGAGTAACAAGGACGTTACTATTTTTATTAGGGATTTGCTCGTTTTTATATTGAAATTAGCACCCAGCCCAATTAAAACAAATAATTGAAAAAGCTTACATTTTACAAAATTCTACTTATGATGTTTCTGATGCGAATAAAACATCATAGAATCGTTAAAATAACAATAACGCCCAAAGCGTAGGTAGAGATAATGCAAAAACCAATCACCCAAATAGTCATTGTTGGTGGCGGCACCGCCGGTTGGATCACCGCAGGATTACTGGCGGCTGAGCATAATGTCGACAAGGGCGTATTGGCTAACTCTCCTAAGCTCAACATCACCTTAATTGAATCGCCCGATGTAGCCACCATTGGTGTAGGTGAAGGTACCTGGCCTTCAATGCGCTCAACCTTGAGCAAAATAGGCATTGATGAAAATGACTTTATTCGTTGTTGTGATGCCAGCTTTAAACAAGGCTCTCGTTTTATCAATTGGCGCACAGATACCGCCACAGCACAATCAACACAATCGACACAAACAAACAGCTACTTGCACCCTTTTAGCCTGCCACATGGACATCAAGAACTCGATTTATGCCCATTTTGGTTACCTCACTCAGAGCAAGTGAGCTTTGCGCAGGCCGTCAGTAGCCAGGAAGTATTATCACAGCTCGGTTTAGCGCCAAAAACCATCTCATCAGCGCAATATCATTTTCAAAATAATTACGGTTATCACCTCAATGCAGGCAAATTCAGCCAGCTGTTAAGCGAACATTGCACCCAAAAGCTGGGTGTAAAACATATTCGCGATCATGTCTGCCAGATTATAAATAATGACCAAGGCGATATTGATAAACTGATAACCAAAGAGCATGGTGAAATTAGTGGCCAATTATTTATCGACTGTACTGGCGTTAAATCATTGCTATTGGGCGAGCATTTACAAGTCCCATTTTTATGCCAAAAATCCGTATTATTTAATGACAGCGCCTTAGCGATGCAAGTGCCTTATGAAGACACTACAACCGCGATTGCCTCTTGTACTCACTCAACTGCACAGCCAAATGGTTGGATTTGGGACATTGGTTTACCTACCCGTAAAGGGGTCGGTTATGTGTATTCATCAAGCCACTGTAATGACAGCCAAGCTGAGCAAGTGCTACGTGATTACTTAACAGCCAACGGCACCAGTAATGAACTCGCCTCAAAACTTGAGCCGCGAAAGCTCAATATTAGCCCGGGTTATCATGCTAAATGTTGGCAAAAAAATTGTATTGCCATTGGAATGGCCGCTGGATTTATCGAACCGTTAGAAGCCTCAGCTCTTGCGTTAATTGAATGGACTGCTACCACAATAGCACAGCAATTACCGCCCAACCGCCAGGTGATGGACACGATTGCAGAACGAGTCAACTTACGTTATCAGCAGCATTGGCAACAAATCATCGACTTTTTAAAGCTGCATTATGTCATTAGCCAGCGTGAAACTGATGCCTATTGGCGCGATCATCGTGACAGCAGCTCAATACCCGAACGTTTACAAGCACAACTGGAATTATGGCGTTACCAGGCGCCAAGCCAACATGATATTAGCTATAAAGAGGCGCTCTTCCCAGCCGCCAGTTTTCAATATGTGCTCTATGGTATGGGCTTTCAAACTCAGTTACCAAGCCATGTAAAACCGTCTATGCAACAGCTTGCACAACGACTGTTTACCGATAATCAACAACGCACTCAAGCATTAAGCAAAAGCTTACCGAGTAACCGGGCACTACTAGATAAAGTGGCTCAATATGGTTTTCCTAAGCTTTAATGAGATTGATTGACATAAATGACATCACGTACAAAAATCATAACAATATACTGTATTTGAACGAATAAAATAGGATTTAACATGAGCCAACATGTACTACTTAACAGCATCGATCATAAAGACTTAAAGGTGAACACCAGCCGTTCTGCCGCATTAGGTGACAACCTTTGGTATACCGTGACATTCCCGCAAGAGTTTCGCAGCATTCAGGCTCACTACCCTATTTTCTTTCACAAAGATGTCGCTACAGGTCAATTTTATTCGGTAGCCTTATTTGGGTTTGCACAAAATGAAAATCTGTTTTTAACAGAATCTGGCTGGAATGCCGCTTATGTGCCGCTCAGTGTGCGCCGCCAACCTTTTTTAATCGGCCAACAAACCGTACGTGAAGATGGCTTAGAGCGTCAACAACGGGTGATTCATGTAGATTTAGATCATCCGAGAGTCAGCCAAACTGAGGGCGAAGCGCTGTTTTTACCTTATGGCGGTAACACTCCGTTATTAGATGAAGTCGGCGAAATGTTGGAAATCATTCATCACGGACTTATCGACAGCCAGCGTTTCATTAACGTGTTAATTGAGCATGAGTTACTCGAGTCATTTACCTTAGACATCGAACTCGACAACGGCCAAAAACATCAAATGATTGGTTTTTACACCATTAACGAAAACACCTTAGCCACACTCCCCGCCGACACGTTAGCCACCTTGCATCAACAAGGTTACTTGCAAGCCATTTATATGGCGCTAGCATCACAGAGCACAGTCCGTGATTTGCTTAACCTTAAAAATGCTCAAGGCTAAGGAACCGCGCAGATGTCCAATGACACATTAACAGCCGTCGACTGCGTCAGCGATTGGACGTTAGCGCAAGTCATGACGCACATAGAAAAAGCCGACAAACCCATGGTATTTAAAGGGTTGTGTCGTCATTGGCCTTTAGTGCAGGCAGGGCTTGAATCGGCCGACAAGGCGTTAGATTACCTGCGCCAGTTTTATCAAGGTTATGCCGTTACCGCCTATCACTTAGCACCAGAGCAACTAGGCCGAGTGTTTTATAATCAGCAGCTTGATGGCTTTAATTACCAGGCTGGCCGGCTTGATTTCAATCAACTGTTAGCACGCTTACAACAAGAAAATGCCAGCGAAAATCCTGCCGGCATTTACATGGGTTCTACTGATATTCATCAATGCCTGCCAGGGCTTGGTGAACAAAACAGCCTTAATTTACAGCCTATCAATCCACTGACCAGTATTTGGCTAGGTAACAAAACTAAAGTGGCGGCCCATTTTGACTTTCCGCTAAATCTTGCCTGCAACGTAGTGGGTAAGCGCACTTTCACCCTGTTTCCACCAGATCAAATCAGTAACCTGTATGTTGGCCCAATGGAGTTTGCTCCTGGCGGGCAGGATATCAGCATGGTGGACTTTGATAACCCAGATTTTGAGCGTTTCCCCAAATTTCAACAGGCGTTAGATGCGGCGTTAACCGCTGAATTAACGCCCGGAGATGTATTATTTATTCCCAGTATGTGGTGGCACCATGTACGCGGCATTGACGATATCAATGTACTCATTACTCACTGGTGGCGTGATACGCCGGGTTACTTAGGTCGCCCTAATAACGCATTACAGCACAGCATGTTAAGCCTACGGTCCTTGCCAAAGGCGCAGCGCCTAGCGTGGAAAGCTATGTTCGACCATTACATCTTTGAACATGATGATGTAGACGACAGTTATATCCCAGATAACGCTAAAGGCATGCTAACTAAACCGTTAGATGACTTAAATGCCCGTAAGTTACGCGCAGATTTAATCAATAAATTAAAACGATAATGCTGACTACAGCAAAAACTAAGATATTAAACAGGATGCCCAAGATGAATAAATCAATCAAAAAAGTCGTCATTGCTGGCGGTGGCACTGCAGGTTGGATGGCCGCAGCCGCGTTTAGCAAGCTCATGGGCAAAAACCTAGATATTGTATTAGTTGAATCAGACGACATTGGCACTGTCGGTGTTGGCGAAGCCACCATCCCTACGTTACACATTTTCCATCGATTATTGGGTTTAAAAGAGCAAGATGTCATGGCCGCCACCAATGCCACGTTTAAACTGGGGATCCAATTCGAAAACTGGCATGACGTGAATAAAGATTATTTGCACTCGTTTGGATTTTTAGGCAAAGACTGCTGGGCTTGTGGTTTTCAGCATTTTTGGCTTAAAGGCAAGCAGCAAAATATGGTCAGTGAAATCGGCGATTATTGCACTGAGCATTTAGCCGCTCGTCAGGGACGCTTTGCGGTATTACCCAATCAAGATTACAACCACGCTTATCATATGGACGCCAGTTTATACGCCAAATTCTTACGCAAATTTGCCGAGCAACATGGTATGACACGCATCGAAGGTAAAATTGCTGATGTATTGCAGCATGATGATTCAGGCAATATTAAAGCGTTACAGCTTGAAAGTGGCGACATCATTGAAGGTGATTTATTTATCGACTGCACCGGTTTTAAAGCCTTACTGATTGAACAAACGTTAAATACCGGCTTTGAAGATTGGAGCCATTGGCTACCTTGCGACAGTGCAATAGCGGTTCAAACCGAAGCCGTGCAACAGCCTATTCCTTATACTCGCTCGATTGCCCGTGAGTCAGGTTGGCAATGGCGCATTCCGCTACAAACCCGTACCGGCAATGGTTTAGTGTTTTGCAGTAAATTTATGTCTGATGCCGACGCCACCGCGTTACTGCTCAATAACATTGAAGGGCAACCAATAAATCAACCGCGAGTGATTAAATTCAAAACTGGCACGCGTCGCCAACATTGGAACAAAAACTGTGTTGCAATTGGCTTATCAGCAGGCTTTTTAGAGCCTCTAGAATCCACCAGTATTCATATGATCCAGCGCAGTATCGTGCGTTTACTGCAACTGTTTCCGGCGCATGGCGTCATTCAAGCTGACGTCGATGAATTTAACCAACAAACCAAAATTGAAATGGACAATATTCGCGACTTTATTATTTTGCATTATAAAGTCACCGACCGTGAAGACAGCCGTTTTTGGCGTTACTGTAAAAACATGCCAATTCCCGCCTCATTGCAGCATCGTATTGATATGTTTAGTCAATCTGGCAAAGTCTATAAATACGGTAATGAGCTGTTTGGCGAAAGCTCGTGGATCCAGGTCATGATGGGGCAAGGTTTGATACCTAAAGAGTATCATCCGATTGTCGATTTAATGGAACCCGCTGAGTTGCAAAGCTTTTTAAATAACATTAAAGCCACGGTTAAACGCAAAGTAGATACCCTGCCCGCGCATCACGACTTTGTACAACACTATTGCATGTCAACGGCAATGCAAGTCAAAGATGATGCAAGGGTAAGCTAACGATGTCGTCGCAATCAGCCACTCAGCCTATAGTACAGGTCAATCACATTTCACCTCAGGTGCAGTTGATTGGCCAACAACAAACGCCGGTTATTGTGCTTGATAATTTTGCAGGTGATATCTCTGAGTTAATTGATATCGCAATTAATGACAGTCAATTTAACCAGGATAAAAGCTCGTTTTATCCTGGGCAGCGGACGGCACTGCCAAGACAATATATTATCGATGTGCTTGATGCGGTATTTCAGCTTATTTACGATGTGTATCGTATTCCAACAACTCGGCGCTTAAAGCCACAACAAGGGGTGTTTTCGTTAATCGATACCCAGGAAAAAGACCTAATACCACTGCAATGTTTGCCCCACTTTGATACACCTAATCCGTATTACTTTGCCATTTTGCATTATCTTAATGACGGTCCCCATGGCGACACCGGATTTTTTAAGCACAACACCAGCGGTTTCGAACGGATTAATAACGACAATATTGACTCATACTTTAGCCAAGCACAGCCTTTTGTTGATCAAATAACCCAATCAAGTCCGCGTTATTGTGTTGCCAGTAATGAGCATTACAGCTTGTATCACCAGGTAGAATATCGGCCAAATCGTGTGGTGATTTACCCCGGTAACTTACTGCATTCAACCCTAGTCAATCCAGATAAAGACATCGATGCTAACCCGAAAACCGGTCGCCTTACCGCTAATCTATTTATCGATTTTCAGTCAACTAGCGCTCAATAAACCCTTTTAAGCATTCAGTCAGTTGTTGCGCTAACCCAGCCTCTCCCGCTTTTTCAAGCAATAACGCCACGCATTCTGCGGTGCATAACCCGCCCTCAAGCTGATTTCGCCTTAACGGATAAATAGAGGCATGTGTTGGCTGTAATCCCACTTTAACTACGCTTTTAAGATATGGGCTTTGATTATACATTTTACGGGCTTCTTGCCAGGTGGCATCAAGCAACAGCAAATACTCGAAGGATTGAGCGGAGTCATTAGCGGTGATATTGACACTCGCTGTAGCGTCTAAATTTAATTGTGCCGAATCATCATCGGTTGGAAACACTAAGCCCACACATCCTCCCTCAATGGCCGCTAGTAATGCCGCATCAGGCAGCTTACGATGCCACTCAATCACACGAGCACGCTCGCCTAACACTTGCAGCACTAATTGGCCTGTGTTATTGGCACGAAGCAACTCTCTTGAGTGGGTTAATAAGATGAACTGCACAACAATCCTTAAAAAGTGCTATACGCATGAATAATCAAGCAATGTAACACATTTTGAAAGGCGCTATTAGACATAATGAATTACACAATTGATACTTTTTAGCACCATCCTAATGGCATTTTTATGACCCATTTACGCTATAATCGCCATCAATCGGCAGGTGTGCCATCCATCATAATAAAAACCGAACTGAAGAACATTAATGGCTTACCCACAGATTATCGCATTATTTTTTACCATGATTATTTTGGCCATTGTACCTGGCCCTGCGGTTTTTGCGGTGGTGTCTCGCTCATTTTCTAATGGCTTTTCTCATGGCGTCGCGATGACAATTGGAGTGCTACTTGGCGATTTTCTGTATATCTTATTAGCCCTGTTTGGATTGTCTGCCATAGCCAATCCAATGGGGCCTGCATTTGAACTGATAAAATATGCCAGCGCCTTATATTTGTGTTGGCTTGGCATCAGTATGCTTCGCGCGACAGCGCATGGCGTTCAACTCGTTGAGACGGCCAAAGTCAGCTTAACTAAAAATGTATTCACTGGCATTTTGATTACTTTAGGTAACCCTAAAGCGCTGATTTTCTATGTGAGTTTTTTTCCCGCATTTGTGCCAATGAACCAGGTCAGCTTTTTGGACGTCATCATTATTTTAACCATTGCCACTTGTGCTTTTGGTTCGGTAAATCTCGGTTATGCTTACCTGGCATCGAGTGCGAAGCGAGTGTTTACCTCAACAAAAGCTGCCAACATCATTAATCGCACCGCGGGCAGTATTATGTTGCTTGCAGGCATCTTGGTTGCCATTACCTTATAGGATTTTCAATGACTGCTTTACGTTTTACCCCCTTAACTTTAACCAGCGGATTAACCTTCAAAAATCGTTTAGTGGTACCGCCTATGGCATCACAAACGGCAGACGTTAATGGTTTGGCAACCGAAAAAACCTTTAGCCATTATCACAATTTAGCCCAATCGGGTGCAGGCCTTGTGATGGTTGAATATAGCCATGTGAATTTGGCAGGGCGAAGTGAAACAAACCAACTCGGTGCGTACGATGATGCGTGTTTACTAGGGTTAACCCAGATAGCCAGTACACTGCATAATGCTGGCGTTAAAACGGGCTTACAAATTACCCATTGCGGCGGTAAAGACAGTGCCGGTATTAGCAGTGATATCATGGGCCCTTCTGGTATTACCGTACCCGCATACGACCGTGTGTTGCCGACGCCTCGGACAATGACATTAGGTGATATCACGACTTGGCAACAAGACTTTGTGGCGGCAGCAATACGCGCCGATAAAGCCGGTTTTGATTTAGTTGAAATCCACTGTGCCCATGGTTATGGGATTAATCAGTGGTTATCGCCATTGACCAATCAACGTCAAGATAAATACGGTGGCAACCTTGAAAACCGCGCCAGAATATTAATTGAAATAGTGACTCAAATTAAACAAGTCGCACCAAGACTAGCCGTTATGACGCGTATTCCGGGCCAAGATGGATACCCAGGCGGCTTATCTCATGCAGACATGGCACAAGTGAGCCAATGGTTAGTGGCTGCTGGCGTTGAAATCCTTAATGTATCGTCAGGTATTGGTGGTTGGAATCGACCTAAAGATAAACGCGGCGAAGGCTTTTTAGTTGAAGATGCCGCGCCGTTAACAGGCACCACCACTGCGGCGGTTATTGGTGTCGGCGGCATTGAAAGCGTGGACTATATCGAAACGATTTTGGCCACCAAGCAAGTAGATTTAGTCGCAGTAGGCCGGGCGATTTTAGCGGGCCCAAGTGAGTTTGCTAACAAGGTGATGCAAGGCTAGTCATTATCTGGCGCATTGACCATCGGCGATATGATGCCTTTAAAAATCAGCGGGTAGCGTCTTACTCGCTGACCAACATCGTCACTCATCACCTGTTTGTAGAGCAATTCAATATCATCATTGTCTTCAAATACCAGTAGCAGTCTATCTATGGCGGTGTGTAAGCCTTTTTTCAAAAAGGGTTGCGCCTGAAATTCAGCAATGTTGTGTCTCACAATAGCGATTTTTTCAGGATGACGGCGCAGCTCAACAAACACTTGCTCAAAGTAATCCATGTGCAGCACAGGTGTAGCACGATTGCCACGTCTTGGCCTTGGTGCACCAGAACCTCGTTTAAAATACATTGCTGGCAATGCCGTAACCTCATATTAACTAACTGTTAAACCACTATAAATAAACATATATACACAGGGCAACGACCATATAAACAACGACCGTTAACTCAATAGCGCCAATAAATCTTCGGCGTTACCTTGCCATGGCCCTTGAGTACCATCCGATAAAATACTGTCTGCCAAACCTTGTTTATGCTGCTGCATTTCCTGGATTTTCTCTTCCACCGTACCTTGCGCAATTAACTTGTACACAAATACCGGATTGAGCTGGCCAATACGATGCGCGCGATCGGTTGCCTGACGTTCTGCAGCAGGATTCCACCAGGGGTCGAAATGAATAACGGTATCGGCAGCCGTTAAGTTAAGCCCCGTACCGCCCGCTTTTAAGCTGATGAGAAATACCGAGTTGTCGCCCTCTTGAAACGCATCTATTTGGGTTTGTCTGTCGCGCGTTTGACCGGTTAATTTACTGTAGCTTATTGCCATGGTTTTTAATTCATCTTCAATCAGCGCGAGCATACCTGTGAATTGACTGAAAATAAGGATTTTGCGACCCTCTTCAATCATCTCGGGCACATTTTGAATTAACCAGGTGAGTTTAGCGTTGTCTTTAACTTGCTGTGCTTGCTCAAGTTTAACAAGGCGGGGGTCGCAACAGGCCTGGCGTAATTTTAATAATGCATCTAAAAACTCAATATGACTGCTCGACACGCCTTTTTTAGCAAACAGTTCGCGCAGCTTTTTCTCCATCACTAGGCGGATAGACTCGTACAAGTTACGCTGATCTTTCTCAAGCTCAAGTGTTTGGATAATCTCGGTTTTTTCTGGCAGTTCAGACACCACTTCTTTTTTGGTGCGCCGCAACATAAACGGTGAAATACGCTTGCTCAGCAATACTGATTTTTCAATATCCGCTTGTTTCTCAATCGGACCACGAAACTCTTTATTAAAGTAACTGTGCTGACCTAATAACCCCGGTAAACAAAAATCCATTAACGATTTCAGCTCGCCCAAGTGGTTTTCAAGCGGCGTCCCAGACAAACACAAACGAAACTTACCCTTTAAGGTTTTGATCACCTGGGTAACTTTAGCCTGGGCGTTTTTAATCTGCTGTGCTTCATCCAAAATAATATGGTCAAACACATAATCACCGTAAATAGCTTCATCGCGCAGCATTAGCGGATACGTTGTCACCACGACATCAAAGTCATTAATTTGATCTAACAATGGCTGGCGCTTATTACCATGAATAACCACCACATTGAGCGACGGAGCAAACTTGTTGGCTTCTTTAAGCCAGTTGCCCACTAAGCTGGTTGGACACACAATTAAGCTGGTGCGATGTTCAGTCGCATCTTGTTTCGCTTTAAGTAAAAACGCTAAGGTTTGGATGGTTTTGCCTAAGCCCATGTCGTCGGCCAAAATCCCGCCCAGTTGGTACTCTTTTAAAAAGCATAGCCAATCAAAACCTTGTTTTTGATAGTCGCGTAATGTGGCGTTTAAGCCCGCAGGTAACTCAACTTCTGTTACCCCTTTGAATTCCGCTAATTTTGTCGCAAGATTGCGCACTCGTTCGCCATTAAGCAAACGTACATCGCTGGCAGATAAGTCATTAAGGATGTGGGCTCGGTTTCGCGGTATCGCAATATGATCGCCAGAGTGACGATTAAACAATTCTTGAATAATCGAAATCAATGGCTTAATGGTTTTGGCTTTAATTTTAATAAAGCCGCCATTTGGGCCAGGAAGAATTAACTCGTCGTCATCGGCTGGCTCACCGTTTTGTTGTAACCAACGAGCAACTAAGGCTAATAACGGTACATTTTGACCTTCAATATCGGCGCTCAGTGATAATGAAAACCAGCCAGACTCATCATCGTCGACCAAATCAACATCTAACTGAGCATCGACAATTTTTAAATCAAAATCATCTTCAAACTCAATTTCTACGCCCAATGCGGTTAACGCATCTAAACCGCTTTCCGTTAAATCAGACCATTCAAAAATCGATTCAGGTAATAAGCCAACACTTAAAAAATACTCAGGCTGCTTGCCATATTCGCTCGGAATAAACGTCACTAAACCGGCTTCAGTCAAGGCTTGTAATATGGCTAACTCTTGATCGACATGGCGATGCACTTGATATTGAACACTGCCCTTTTTAACCAGACTAATACGTTCTGGTTTCAGTGAAGCATTAAAACTGATATTGCCATAATGTTGCTCAACCCGAATGACCGGTTGCAGTATGGGATTATTAGCATAGATTTCACGGGTAAAAATCAGTTTCGTGTTAAGTGGGTCGTTAATTTCACAAAAATCGATTTCGCTAGGTACGGGCACGGTTTTAGGTGAAAAATGCTGCAACATTTTGTGGCTAATCTGGTCCACTTGCGCCAATGGCACAGGCGGCATATGTTGCAATAAACTGATTTTTTTCGCCGATAAATCGGTGTCGATTTTACCTAAACGCAAATAATCTAATTCAACATACAATGGCGGCTCAGTCGCAATAAACTCCCAGTTTTCAAGACCGGGCATGCGCATTTGCATTTGTGTGTGTTTTTTATCAAGCTCACACCAGATAAACTCTGGCGCGATAGATTTAGCCCAGGTTAACGGGGTACGATTTTCTTCCCAAAAACACACTTGATCCGCCAGCATTTTGACCAACGCAAGGTATGAAATCTCACCGTCGATGTAGATTTTAGAACCTTGATTATTAGACGAGAGTAATAAGCTAATGATTTGTTTATCGTCGGGGGCAATCCACCACGGCATACTGTAGCGAATGTCGGTTAACGCCAGCTTACTGCCTTTATTATATTGACCTTTTTTATTGAGCTTACTGCGTTTAAATTCGACAAAGATACCGTTAGGGTCGTTTGACAGCACATAAATAATGCGGTCTTTTTCTTCTTCCTCATCTTCAAACTCAGTCACCGTTTTTTGTTCATCAAGCTGGCGCAACCACTGGTGAATGCGTTGCTCTTCTACCGGTTTTTTATCCACCAACGCTAACATTGCGGCAGCAACGTGTTTGCAATTTGTGCGCACGGGACAAGTGCAGTGCGATCGCATCACTATTTTGTGGTTAACATTGACGAGGGTGATTTCTTGGCGGTATGGCTCTTCAGCAGAACCTTCAACATAGGCTTCTATATCATGATTATCACTGCTGGCGCTCACTTCTAATACTCGACCCTGGATCAAGTAGTTTTGTGCTTTTTGAATTTGCGTGGCCGAGAACAGTTTCGCAATCATCTCTAATGAAAGCTTAATGGGAAGATTAAACAGTTTCGCCGACATCAATATACCTAATAAAAACCGAGCAGAAAAATCATCACTGCTGATAAAAAGTTAACTTACCATTCTATGGAAGAAAGCATGCAATATCTAGCTTTTGCGTGTTGTTATGCGTTAATTAACCACGAATAAACGTAAATGCCGTTTGCATCTTGATACGTTGATGATAGAAATTCGGTTTACCCTTTGGCGCTCAATTCAATTATTTAACTGAGGGCAAGCTTAGAATGTGTTCACAAGAGGGCATGACTTTGCTGCTAAGGCGCAAAATACTGTGCCTTGTGAGTAGCGGTTTCGCAGGATTGGCTTGATATGAATAGCGCCAAGGAATAGCACTATTCACTGAAAATGGCGTGTAACCATCAGCCAAGATTAACTGGTGGTTCAGAGATGATCGGTTAAGCGTGACTCACCTCTTGGTAAGCTTTTAGTTAACCCACTGCTCAGCAATGATAATGATGCTTAAAAATATCAATGCTGGCGATAAAATGAATAGCGTTTTTAAGCGCGTAAGCTGCTGACGCATTTGTTGTAATTGCGGGTCGTCAATACTCGCGAGTTTACCTGAGTGAAACGATTCCATCACAAACAACGATGTATTGCGTTGCCCTCCTCCTGCACTGCGGCCAAGCGCCTCACAATGTTGATATTCATCTTGATAATGTTGTTGAATATATAAGTAAATACCATGAGTACATTGGTTGAGTTTATAAACCGCAAATATCGCGGCAATGAGCGTCACTATTGTCCCAATAATTGTAATCAATACGACTCCTACCTTTATTTCATTCAATATTAGCGCCACCAGCGTGCGAGTAAAACAGCAACTGCCGATGGCATTCTTATTTGACCTGATAGTGATTAATACTATGCTTGGCTCTTGAGACGATTTAAAACGAGCGCTTAACACTAACGCTAACGCTCAAGGTTAATCATTCAGGTTAATCATTGGTTAAAAACGCTCAACAGACCATTGAATCGCCATAATACCAATCGCGACAGAACCGACTTGCATTCCCCACACCCGATACCATCGTTGATGACGGCAAAAAACCAGTATGGGTAACACTACGGCTAAAATCGCTAACTGGCCCACTTCAACACCTAGGTTGAACGCTAAAATGGCCAGTAACTTTTGGTTTTCAGGTAATCCCAACTCACCGAGCACACCGGCAAACCCCATCCCATGAAGTAAACCAAAGCCAAATGTTATCCAGCCTAAACGCAATACAATAGGCCAAATATTATTAAGCGCTGCAAATAAGACCGATAAAGCAATGCCAAGTTCAACCCAATGGCTACTAAAATCTAAAATACCTAATGCTGTGGCCGTTAATGTTACCGAGTGAGCCAAGGTAAACGCAGTAATAATCCATGCGGTCTGTTTGATAATTTTTATTGGGCTTTCAATTGCCTGCCAGCTTTTTTGCTCACGAATAAGCACGCAAGTTAATAATAAGGCCAATAAAAATAAAATATGATCAGTACCTTTCCAAATATGAATCACACCTTGATAAACATATTCTGTGAAGGTGTCGTAGGTTGAGCTCTCAGCTAAATTAATCAGTAATGTACGGTTATCATTACTGATCACTCGGGTGTATTGATGCTCAGGCGTATCAATCGTCACAATCGATTTATGGTCAGTATCGACCTCAAAAAAAGCTTGATAATCGATTTTAAGCGCACCATCACCCTGGCATAGGCCATTAAATGATGCGACTAAATAACCTTCGTTAAAATGTTGGTCCACTTGCTGGGCGACATCAAACACCAATTCACAGTCTTGATTGCGGTTTATGATTAAATTTGATTGTAAATAGTGGGTCACCGCAAGCTGATTGCGTTGTAATTCGCCCCAGGTTAACTGACCATTTTGATTCTGGTCGATATCAATCACTTGATAAAGATCGAAAAAGCGTACTTGCCACGCGCCCTGCAATTGCCCTTGTTGATCTAAGTTTACCGACAAATAACTGGTACTCATTTGATGAGCAACGCTGGCATGACTGATAATCAACAAACCGATTAATGCGATACTTTTAGTTGCGGTCATTAACCACTTAGATAGGTTCACAGTGTATTCCTTTTTACTGGTTACGGCTTAAACCGTCTCTTTGGTTTGTTGTTTGAGCAATAAACGCGCTTCTTCAAGCAAAGTGCGATCATTAATTTGCCTTGCAATACGCCAGTTTACTTTGGCCCAGTACAGTGCTTTTGTTGGTTGCACATCGACATATAAATAATATTGTGCCAACTCCGAGGCGTGTAAGCTGTCTTGTCTTTGTTCACGCAGCTCGACACGTTGCGCAAAGGCCCATTGCCATTCAACAGATCCCTTAAGCACCTTTTCTGCCCTTGCTAAACGCAGCAAGAGTGCATCATCTTGTATAGGATTTCCGTTAACAATATCACCTAATGTATCAACAACTTGCTGATGTTGCTGTAAAGACATTTGCACATCGGCCCACAGGGCTAATAAGCTCACCGGCGCACGTTGTAAGTCGACCTGGTTTAAATACGCTAAGGCACTCTCAGCAAGATCTTGTCGCATGGCCATATCTGCTAATATTTGCACTATCCAATATTGTTCTTGTTCATTAATGGGTTGATATAAATTGTATAATCGCGCCAACTCTTTGTAGCTTTCTGGCAACTTACCATTTTGCCCTGCCACTTCTAACGCGCAGGTCGAAATGAGTAAAATATCGGCTTTACCGATTAACGCCAAGCAGGCTTCGCGCGCACCGACGACATCACCTTGCACTAAATGAATATTGGCTTTTAATAACCAGCTATTAACGGCTAACGGGTCTAAGGTAATTGAGCGTTCTAATGCCTTAATCGCTTTAGAAAATTGATGTTGATGCTGTAACACACGCGCATACAAGTAAAAGGTTTGCGCATCAGGACTTTGTTGACTCATTTTGGCTTGCAACAATGCTTTGGCACGGCCATAACGATAATCGGCCTCACCAGGATATTGCCCCTGCTCAATAAACTCGCTAATTTGAGCTAGGCTAACCTCTTGATTTGCATTATTTGCATAGGTGGGTGAATCGTCAAGTACCTTCCAGGTTGCAATGACTTCATCTTGCGATGCTGGCGTGTATGGCGCAGCCACACTGTTATTTGCAAACACGATACCCAGCCCCATCAAGGCGGTTAATGTTGTGCGTATTATCCGAGTTGCTACACCTTGCATATATTCTCCTTAGTGCCATCCATGGCTATTTTCGTCCTGTTTTACAGTTAATTGATGCTTAATCTAGTAATAGATCGTCATAGAAGTTAGCTTCACTGACATCATTACTGACATCGCGACCATTAAGTCGTAACGGCTCATCGTTAGCATCTTGTGAAAATGCCTGACGACTCAAACTTGAAAACTGCAACTGTTGTGCTTCAATCGTCACCATGACGGTGGCATTAACAGAGTCATTAATGCCGTCAGTCACGGCAATGGTAAAGCTATCTGTACCGGTGACCTCCGTGTTTGGCGTATACGTAAATTCGCCATTGGGTGTTAAGCTCACCATGCCCAAAGTCGGTTGTTGATTTAAGGTAAACCCTAAAACATCGCCGTCGCCGTCGCGGGCTGTAATTTTCGCCATCACTGCCGTTTCGGTTTCTGTGGTTAACATGATGTCGTCAACCTTTGGCGCTTTATTGACGGCATTTTTGTTATGGTCGTCTGAGTTACATCCAGCCAGCAAACCAGCGCTTAATAGGCTAGTTAACAGCAAGGATTTAGTGATAGATTTAGTCGATGTGTTCATTATTGACTCCTTATTTTGAACCCGACAATGGCGTCGCTAAGTAAGGGAAGTGATCCATCATCATGCTTGCATTAACCGGAGCACCATCGGTAAATGGCACGTTACCGACACTGGCATCATCTTTAGTACACAAGCCTAAGTCTGTGTCTGTTCCGTTAACAGGGATGGGATAACATAAACGTCCCATCACCACACGCAGCGCAATATCCACCACGTCATCACCTGGGCGACGACCATTTGGGAAACCGGCTAAATCATCGCCAGCAACACCAAATGCAGATTGCATTGCTTGTGGCTTAGCGGGAATACCGGTATTTAAACGCAGCATTTCTGATGGCGTCACGGTTTCAAGTTGGTTAACACCAGCAAAGCCGGTTAAAAAGGCGGTGACTAAATCTGTTCGTGGAAAGTTTGTTGGTGCTAGGGTTGCAATATTGGCACCCAGCGTTTGATTAACCGCATCTTTAAACAGAATGTTTAACAGCTCAGGTAAGCTTGGGTGAGTGACATAATCAGCAAATTGAGTATCATCTTTTGGATGCGCACTCGAGAAGGTGTCTTTGTCTTTTAAGCCAATCACCAACTCATTAACCAATGGATTACCTAAACGAGATACCTGAGTTAATGCACCACCGTTAACCTCCGTTTTACCGTTTTTAGCGTTCGGGTTTAAAATGCGTGCTTGCGGTAAGCTCGCAGTAGTCCACGCACCAATCGTGCCGTTACCCTGGGTGGTTAAACATGACTTGGGTACTTCAATCGACAATGCGGTGACGTTTTTATCTATCAAGTCATCGTTGTCACTTGATTGGGTAATACCGCCAGGGAATCCGCCCTGATCGCCCGCACCAGGAGCACTGTCGCCTTCAACAGGCACGTAGTTAACTAAATCAAAGGTTTTACCTAGGTTAACCACAAACGGGTCTTTACGTTGGCCAACAAACACTTTGGCAGGACTTTCACAGCCCTCTATAGCAAATTCATACACAAATTGGCTGGCGTAGTCGGCATAGGCCGCGGTATCACCAAAACTTTTATTACCGATATAATCAAGCGGCTTATTGAATGTGGTGCCACCAGCACTGTGACTTAATACCGTGGCATTACCGTCCATTTGCGCGCCTTTTACCAAACTCAATTGATAAGATTCAGTAAAGTTTGCAGCGCTTTGATCGCCTGCGCTAATGGCACCCACATTTTTAAGCGGCACGGCAACGCTGCGTTGATTACCGGCAGGCCCAACCGTCAAAGCAATACCTTGATTATTATTGGCGAGCTCGTTGGTAAATTGAAATTGGAAGGTTAAATCTTCTATCGCATCACCGTCATTATCAATGTGGATGCTGTATACCGCGGCGGGGTCCATTGCGTAATAGTTAGGTCCACCATAAGCATCTTGCAGGGGAATATAATTGGCGATTAACGTGACGTATTCTTCGCGTCCCGCTTCGTAACTGTTAAAGGCATAAAAATCGGTCGAGTCTAATGTTGGCATACGGGTAATGTTTGGTGCTTCTCGGTGGCTTGATGCTAAGGCGTTAGCGCCTAGTAAGCTGCTACAAACGAGACTTGCGATGAGCGATACTTTGAGTACTTGCATGACTATGTCCTTGTTGTTTTGAGTAGAGTCATGTCAATAAACGGATGAGATGCGATATTGGATGCAATAAATGAGATTTAATTTTTACACTTCAGAAAAATTACATTCAATATATTGATTATAAAAGAAATAAACTTTAAAAATAAAATGTGCACATTCCGCTTAATCATAAAAAAACGGCCTAAATAAATTTAGGCCGTTATAAAGTGATTAAACTCATCACTCAAAAGCAATGATACCGCTTACCTGTGACTTAGCAGTTGTTGCTGGGTATTTGTTGCTGAGTATTTGTTGCAGAGTATTTGTTGCTGAGTATTTGATATTTAGAACTTTATACTTCAACTTGATACTTCTACTTGGAACTATAAGCTGGAACAACAAGCGCTAACTGCACCTGTAACGACAAGCTTTAACTACAAATTTCAACTACAAATGTTAACTACAATATGGCTAACTCTGCGGTGTAGAGCACCTCTGTCGGCAAGCCATTTGGCGAACCATTTAACGGTTCTAAACTGACCGCTAATGCGACAATATCAACCTCATCAAATTGGCTGTTTTTAGGCAACGATAGTTGACCTGACTTTGGCAACAAGCCTAGTGATATCGGGTTTTCAACACCTTTAGCAATCATCCATAACTCATAATCTTTATTGGCCAGTGGCGTAAAGTTACTGGTTGAGCGCACTTCAATACTGCGTTCAGTCACTTCAATTAACCATAAGGCTTGCGATTCAGCGCCTTGCACTACGGCCATCTGCTGGGCAACGGGTAAATCAATGGATTGTTGTTTAACTAACACGACGGCCAAGATAATTGCAGCAGCGGTAGCAAACGATGCTGCCCCCTGCCATAAGCGAGTCTTAAATGATGACAATGACACCACATTTGACTGAGGTGATGTTGATGGCGCACTGGTTTGCACATCTGCAGTATCAGTTGCAGCACGCGTGTCGATATCGGCATTAGCCACGGTAAAACCAAGGCGTTGGCTGATGTGTTGCCACACAGCCTGTTCAGGTTCAACTGGGGTTAAACATTCGTTCATGCCATGTAAATGTTGCTCCCACAACCAGGTACTTTCACGCAGGCTGGGGATCTGCATCATCAAGGTTTGAAAGCGGCGACGAGCCTGGCCACGTAATGTGCCCAAAACGTATTCGGCGGCTAATGCATCTCGTAATTCGGGGTCGCGATAATTCATAATGCTAAACACCTCTGCAATTGTTGTAAGCCTCGACGGATCCAGCTTTTAATCGTGCCCAATGGTAAGTCTAAATGCCCAACCACTTCATGGTGGGTTAAGCCGTTGTAATAGGCTAAATGAATGGCTTGTTTTTGTTGAGGTTCAAGCTCACCCATACAATCATCAAGCTTGGTCTTAGTGATATCAGGCCCTTCATCTGCCCCCTCTCCTGACATAGGAGCCTCGAACATGGCTTCTTGGCCATCTTCAAATTGATCTTCTTTACGCACTTTGTGATATCGCAGCATGTCTAGTGCTCGGTAACGCACAATGCTAATCATCCACGTGAGTACCAGGCCTTTACCGTGTTGATACTCGGTCGCGTTATGCCATATTTTGACATAGGCTTCTTGCAAGGCTTCTTCGGCAAGTTCTCGCCTGCCGAGCATTTTTAAACTCACGGCAAATAACTGGCCAGACGTCTGTTTATACAGATTTGCAAAGGCTTGTTTATCGCCTGCGGCAGTTGCACTAAGCAACCCTAATAACGTGTCTTGTTCCATAGTCAACGATGCTTCCTATTGGTAGGTCTGCTGGCAAAAATAACGGCCCAATAAATTCAATACGTCGCAACAGCCCTTTTGGATGCATCATTTGAAAAATAAAATGTAGCAATCAAACTGAGCAATCAAACTGAGCAATCAAACTGAGCAATCAACCTCGGCGGCACAGTTGAAAATAGAAAGTTGAATACTGAAAGTTGAGCCATAAAAAAACACCCTCACTTTGCAATGAGGGTGTTTTCGTTTAAAAAATAACTGACATCTACACTTATACCCAATCAACTTGAAGATCCGTGTTTCAGAGCTTCACCGTGTTTTCAATACTAGGCGCGTTAATGCGGTAATGTAGGTACCTTATAAATTAGCGCAACAACGCTCTTGATTTAATAATCAGGGAAACACGGTGAAACTCCCAAAGGGCAAGTTTTACACGTGTTTATGCTGCGTTATTGATTTTGGAAAGGGAACGACCATTACCCGCAATCAATGCCTTGCCTAAACGCGTGTAAATTCTTGCTGAAATCGAGCATCTTCAGGTTGTTTGGGTATAAGATAAACAGTACAGATTAGCCTTGCAGTAAATACTCTTCGGCTTTTTCGATGCTGCGTGGTTTACCCACTAACATCAAAATATCATTACGCCTTAAAATCCAATCTAGCGGTGGAGGGTCCATTTCTTCTCCGCGGCGTCGCACAGCTCTTAATTCGACATCTAAAGTTTGCCACGGAATATCGGCAATGGTTTTCCCCACGGCACTGGCACCCGTGGCTAACGACACCGCATGCAATAAGTCGAGGGTGAAATCGGTTTCGGTGCCGGAAAAAAAGCCGTGTAAATACTGGTAATGGTTACGACGCTCCGATTCTAGGCGTTTAATAATCCGCGCTAATGGCACGCCGCATTTAAACAATACCTGCGACACCAACATTAAACTGCCCTCAAGCGACTCAGGAATAACTTGAGTCGCCCCTGCCTCTTTAAGCTCATGTAAGTTTGAATCATCGCGAGTGCGCACTAAAATTTTCACTTCGGGAGCGAGCTTTCTGGCTACTGCAAGACACTCTTCTGATTGCCTTGGCTCGCAAAATGTTACGACCACCAAACTGGCCTGACGAATGCCCATTTTCTTTAATAACGCCATACGGCAAGCATCGCCAAAATAGATATTCTCTCCAGCGGCTCGAGCTTCAGTTACACGTGTAGGATCGAGATCGAGCACGATATACGGCACAGCCTCAGTTTTTAAAAAGCGCGCTATGGTTTGCCCTACCCGGCCGTAACCTAAAATCAGCACTAAATCGCTGTCATCGCTAATGGGTAAATTAACCTCTAATGGTTCATTTTGCGGCTTTTTATGGCCTCCCGTAAGCTTTTTAGCAATATCAATACTGTGACGAATAAGCCACGGCGCTATCGACATTGAGATAACCGCAACTGCCACGAGAACCGTGCTGACTTCGTTTTCGAGTAATTGGTAATTCACTGCCAGTGCTAATAACACAAAACTGAACTCACCGACTTGAGCCAAGCTGATAGCGGTACTTAATGCAATTTTGCCGTTCTCGCCCACCAATTTCAGTATGCCATACACAATCAACGCTTTAGCCAACACCACACTGACTAAAATCAATAACACTTGCCACCAATATTGCATGACTAAGTTAAAGTCGAGCAGCATGCCTATCGAGATAAAAAACAGCCCCATAAGCAAATCACGAAATGGCCTAATATCGGCTTCTAATTGTCTACGGTATTGGCTTTCGCCCAATAACATGCCGGCAATAAATGCCCCTAATGCCATGGATAATCCTAGCCACTGGGTAAATGCACCGGTGACCAACGCCACAACCAAAGTAGACAGTACAAATAACTCGTTTGAACGTGAGCGCGCGACTTCATCGAAAATACGCGGCAATATCCATTTACCAAACGACATTAAGCCTAAAAACGCCAAAATACCGGTTAGCAAGCCCCACGCAATCGCATTAAAGCTCATTTGGGTGCCATCATTGGCGAGTAACGGCATTACTATGAGTAAAGGCACCACGGCTAAATCTTGAAATAACAACACACTGACCGACAACTCACCGTGGCGTCTGCGTAACCAATTTTGTTCATTTAGTAATTTGAGCACAATGGCGGTAGACGACAACGCAATAGCCGAACCAATCAGCACCGCAGCCACCAGATTTTGGCCCACTAGCATGGCAATACCACCGGCAACCAATGCGGTGACAATCATTTGCGCACTGCCTAGGCCAAATACAGTGCGGCGCATTGCCCATAATCGCGGCACCGAAAACTCAAGCCCGAGAGTGAACATCAGTAAAACCACGCCAAGCTCAGCCACCGACTGCATTTGCAATTGAGTAAACCAATGAAAACCGCTCGGGCCGCTCACCACACCGGTTAACAAGTAAGCCAAAATGGCCGGCAAACCAAGGCGGCGCAACAATGCAATCGCCACAATCGCAATCACAAGCATTGAAAGAATATGAATAAAAATGCTGTGTTCCATTACGGTCTGGGTTCCTTGTCAAAAAAATGTCGAAAGGGAAATAAATGCTGTACCTCTTCTACAGTAAATCATCAAACAACTAATAACTATAGAATTTTTTTCATGGGCACGATTATTGCTACTAACAAAGTAATTAGTTGTCACGTACTGGAGAAAATACAATGGATTTTGCACTCGCTACAGAGTTTTATCCTGAAGATTACTGGTACCGTTCAGACGCTTACTTGAATATGGATTCTGAACTGGATCTGATTCAAGTAATTCAACAGCTACATGGAAGTTTAGATCCTAGGACAGTTTTTGCCTGTTTCGGCAAAATTCTAGGACAACATTTGCCGATTAAAGGATTACAGTTGACCCTAGACAAACAAAAATTTGTTTGGGGACGTCATTACGGTATTGAACTGCAACGCACTGTTGCAGATAAACAAGACCAATTTAACCTGGTTTATCAGCTTGCTATGCCACTGAGCACAGCTCAAGCGCATACGTTAAGCCGGTTAGAAGCGATGTTTATTCAGCCATTAAGCAATGCACTGAAGTATCAAAGCATGTCTAAACAAGCCATGTTTGATTCGTTAACAGGTTTGGGCAATCGCTATTATTATAATCAGGCGGTTGGTACTGCTTTAGCTCGCGCTAATCGCTACCAAGGCCATGTGTCATTAGTGGTGATTGATCTGGACAAATTTAAGCAACTAAACGACATACATGGCCATAAAGCCGGCGATTATGTTTTAGTGGGCTTTGCCGAATTAATTAACGAAGCCATTCGTGATACCGACCAGGCATTTAGAATTGGCGGTGACGAATTTGTGATTATCACTCAAGGTGACACACTAGCGGCAGAGATAGTCTGCCAACGAATTATTGACATGATGCCAAAACATGCTCAATTAACCGAATACGACATAAAATGCAGCTTAGGGATTGCCGAGGCGATTCCAGAGCAACTTGCTGATAATCTATACGAACGGGCAGATAAAGCCATGTATGCAGCAAAAGCGGCTGGGCGTAATTGCTATCGCATCGATGTAGGTGAACAAGCAGGATAGATATGTAGCTTAAAGTCTCGCTAAGGTGCCAGCACCATGGCGTTGGTTTGAATAGACAACTAATTAATTGAAAAAGCCCTTATCCAGTGGAATAAGGGCTTTTTAGTTTATGACATCCCGCGTAGTTGAATACGCCTTAAAAACTCAGTCATCACCCTATCGTAAACTAAGTCTCCTAAAAACAAATCTTCAACGCCATGATCAATACTCGGATTATCGTTCACCTCAATCACAAACGCTTTGCCATCGATTTCTTTTAAGTCAACGCCATACAAACCAGCACCAATTAAATTAGATGCTTTAACCGCGGCATCAACAATATTATGCGGCACCATTTTTAAATCAATACAGTCAAAATCGCCACTGCTGACACGGCCACTTTGATGATGCTGATAAATTTGCCAATGGCCACGGCTCATAAAATAACGACACGCGTAAATAGGTTGGCGGTTTAATACGCCAATGCGCCAATCGTAATCGGTTGGCATAAAGGCTTGCGCTAAAATGAGCGCGCTGTGCTCAAAAATTTTTTCTGCTTGTTCAAGCAAGGTTTGGCGGTCTTTTACTTTCACCACCCCCAGCGAAAATGCCCCGTCGGGTACTTTTAACACTATGGGCAAACCAATGGCATTAATCACATCGTCAGCCCAGTTTTTATCCGACGCTTTAAAGATCACGCTTTTAGGCACCGGCACTTTATGCTTATAGAGTAACTCTGTTAAAAATACTTTATTGGTGCATTTCATTATGGATTCAGGGTCATCCATCACCACCAAACCGAGCTGCTCAGCTGCTTTTGCAAATCGATAAGTAAAGTTACTAATATTAGTTGTGGAGCGAATAAACAGCCCATCAAACTCACTTAAGCGAGCCAAATCGTGTTTACCGATTTGCACTAAATCCATGCCAATACGATTCGCCGCTTTGGTAAATAACTTCAATGCCGCTTTATCAGACGGCGGCATTTTTTCGTTTTCATCCACTAACATGGCGATTTCGTAACGATAGCGTTTTGACGGCTTAGGCAAGCGCCACACTTTTTGAGAGAACACTTCTAAATAGCGAGCAAACAAGTCTTGCTCAGGTTCGGTTAAGTCTTGAAATGCCGCAGGCTCAATAATATCCACCTGCCATTTACCCGACACTTTAAGCAAATTCACTTGCAAAATGGGCACGGTAAAACGTTCAAATATTTTGCGGGCAATTTTATCTAATGCAGGATTATCGCAGTAGCCAAAATACACCTTCATCGCAATGCTAGTCACATTGTCTGCCAGCTTATCAAGCCCTGCTTGAGGTAAACTAAAAAAACGGTCTTGCGACAAATCGTTAATGGTCATCACCCGAGGGATAACTCGATGTCCGCGGGCTTCAGCCATTAACGAGCAATAATAGCCGGTAGTGAGGTAGTCATAACTGCGGCATAAGTTAATCACTTGCATGGCGCTTTTATCCGAGTACGCCCCCATCTCTAAATAATCATGAACCGTGACCATATGATCACTGGGCAAATAAGGACGCCAATCATTGACATCATCGGTGACAATTAAAAACTGAGCCATAAATATCTATTGCCTCTTATGCGGTTTAGCGCGTAAATTAACCCACTAGTTGTTTGCCATTTCGAGCCGACTCATGCTGCTACGCCAAGCCAACCTCTCTGATTTACCCCAACTCAATACCATTGAAAACAATGCCTTTAGCGGCGATAAAATTAGCCCTCGGCAAATGAAACGTTTTATCAACTCGCCATTAGACAGTTTGTTCGTCGCAGAAATAGACGGCACACTCGCCGCTTATGCCTTAGTGCTGTTTAACCGAGGCACTAGGCTCGCCAGACTGTATTCAATTGCGGTTACGGCTGAGTTTAGAGGCCGTAACATTGCCTTTGAGCTGGTGAGTCGCTGCGAGCAAATCGTCGTCGAACGTGGCTTTATTACATTACGCCTCGAAGTGCGAAACGACAATATCGCTGCAAAAAATCTTTACTTAAAAATGGGTTATAAGGTCCTTAAAACCTTAGTGCACTATTACGATGATTTAGCCGATGGCGTGCGCATGCACAAACGCTTAGACACGCCAGGGCCAAGTAAAGTGATTAAGATGCCTTTGTATGTACAAACCACACCGTTTACCTGCGGCGCGGCGTGTTTGATGATGGCCATGAGTGCGGTAAAACCGCAATATAATCCCAGTAGAGTGGATGAGTTAAGTATTTGGCGTGAAGCCACCACCATATTTATGACCAGCGGTCATGGCGGTTGCAGCGTGCATGGCTTAGCTTTGGCGGCAATCAAGCGAGGCTTACAGATTGCCATTTACAGCCAGTCTTCATCGGTGCCATTTATCGATAGCGTGCGGGATAAAAACAAAAAAGCGGTCATCACCTTAGTACACAATGATTTTTGCCAACAGTTAGCTTCACAAGGCGTTATGGTCCATAACGCCTCGCCAACTATTACTCAATTAAAACACTGGACAGACCAAAAGTTTGTAGTGCTGTTGATGATCAGTACCTATCGTTTTAATGGCGAAAAAGGCCCACATTGGGTGGTATTGAGCGGTTACAACGAGCAGTTTATGTTTATCCACGATCCGTTTGTTGAGGCGCAAAAAGATGCCATTAACGCAGCTTACGTGCCCATCAGTCAGGCAGAGCTTGCGCAGGTCATGCAGTATGGTAAGCAGAAACAGGTTTCTTGTTTGGTAGTGGAATCATCTTTGGCTTAACAAGGTTAAGCTTTTTGATGGCCAACGGGCACTAACGTCATGGCGCTTCGCCCACACCAGAGTGAAGTGATAACGCCCTGAACGAAATGTGTTCACGATCTTGCCCTGGGGTGACTAATCAACTTGTCATTAGCGGTTTCTTAATGTACTTTTCACACGTTTAGTAACTATGTCATCCAATGATATACACTAACGCCTCCAAGTATAATCATTAGTAAGATTCCGCCTCTCGATAACTGATATACAGCCGAAACCATTGTCCCATTTCCATACCGACTCTTTGATAACAAGTTATAATAAAACTCGTTTACAGACTTCGCATAATATTTAAATATTAGGAAATAGCTTGTCGAAGCTATAAGCCAAGTACATTCCATTAATATAAAAGCAGTCGAGTCTTCAAATAGCGCTATAAAAATGAAGGGGGAAAGGAAAAATAATACTAACCATGCAATAGCATAATAAGTACACTTTTGTTTTAAAATATATCTCCATTCTTCATACTCAGTAATATTTTTAGCTCTTGCTTCTTTATACTCCTTTTTATGTCTACTTTTCTTACCCATTCAAAAAACAACCTTATATTTTAGTAATCCTATAACGACACATACTTATTTCACTCCTAAAGCGGCATTCTACAACTTCAACGCTCAAATCTAGGGAATCCCCAGATGATTCTTTTAAATTTCAGAATAGTAGACACGCATGGTGTTATCTGATCTAATCAATTTCGCCACTTATTCCTATAAGAAGGCTACTAAATATAACGCCATGTGTGCTCCTGTTAAACTTAAGCATATACTACACGATTTGCTTAAAAAACAATGCCCCAAAATTCTCTTATGGTTGCCATTGAGTCACTACTCGATAGAAATCAATCGTCACTCACTCAGCTTGATCGCAATATTACAGGTTCTGAATGATTAATCATGCTACTCATTTTATGATAATTAACATAACTGCTTTTAAGTTTAATTGCGGTAACCTTCTTCACTATTCAAATGTATAAATTGAATGGCAATTATCAACAAACTGAGCGCTAGATTGAAAATGGTGAGCTAGGCAGAAAATTAAACACTGCACTAGTGGCTTGATTGATATCAAGCTGGCAATCAGGTGATTGATTTAGTGTCAGACGTTAAGCCTTAAGCACACAACCAGCGATGGCTGTTTGATTCACCTTGTCTTAGCTTTCGCTCTAGATATTCGCAATATTCCGTTAATGCAGGTAAAGCCCCTACTGCACCTTTGAATAATGAATCAAACTCAGTAGTGATTTTTAGCCTGTTGTCAGCAGAAATATTGAGTCTATTGAGAAAACTATCGTGGGTAGCCATGTTTATGAATTTTACCTCTGTCTTAGAAGTGTAATCTTGCTACAAAAACATCATTAGCATACTCAGGATCAAAGATACTGATCATAAATGACACCCCCTACTTTTTATGAGTTTTTCAAACTCACCCTTCGGGTCGGCGTCGCATTGCTCCTTCGTTCGGCTGGGCGGTTTTTCATCAATCACTCTGTAGGTTGAGCTGAGGCACGAAGCCCAATAGATTGTTTTAGATATGAAAAAGTTGGGTTGCTTATCGTTAGACCAACCTATCTAGCGAATACAAAACACCCTCAAAAGGTGGGGGGTCTTTTAAAAATCTATAAATAAATGCTGAGTTAAAATTATAGAATTATCAATATCTGTCCAATACGTATGTTGTTTAGATGCTTAAGCTGATTCAATTTTGCAAGCGTCTTCACACTAACTCCAGTTCTTGCAGAAATAAGTGACAAACTATCACCAGAACGAACAGTATAAAATTGCTGTTTAGTCTTAGCAGGCTGTTTTACCACTATCTTTGTAACGACAACCTTCTTGGTTGGGGTACTTTTAACAACAACTATCTTGTTAGTACTCTTAACGTTCTTAGTAACAACTACTGTTTTCGTATTATTCTTACTAATGTTTTCATTTACCTTCTTGGTATAAGTAACTTCATTTTGTTGTTTATGGTTATTAGATAGGCTGTTGTTATCCGCTGATGCCACGCCTGCAACAGTTAAAGCCAAAACCGAAAGAGCTGTTACTAAAGTTAATTTTACATTTTTCATATTATTTACCCTTTATTAAATTTTTTGGTTTAAATTCGTTTGTTGCTTTTGTTCAAACGTTGAAAGTATTTTACACCAGATAAATGCAAACTTGTGTAGAGAGGAAGTAAAGAATAATTGACAATTATCGTGGATGGCCATGTTTTAAGTTACTTTGATTCAAGATATCTAAAATGAGTCTGTCAGTTTATATTTGTCTTCCCGGCAATGCTTTTGAGCCGGGATCCAGGTGTTTCATTTACTGTTTGTGTTTATGTACTTTTGTACTCATGGCCTGCGGCCACTAACGTCGTGGCGCTTCGCCCACACCAGACCAAGAGGAAATTAACGGCTATTCCCTCTTTACTCTTTATAAAAGAATTGGCCCAGCCGCCATATCAAAATTATCATTCTTAACTTAACAATAGCTGCGATAATTTCGCGACGTGGTTAGATCCAGCTTTTTACTCTATTTGGAATCGGCTCGGCCACCTCTTTATGGTGAAGAATGAAAATGCTAACGCTTCCGATGGTAAATCTGATGTGAATGGATTCACGAATGTCGCGGTGGCATGGATGCCAAAGAGCGACCTGTACCGCGAAAGCTAAGTTCATATCTGATAGGCAGGATGCCTGAATGCCTTGTAGCACCTGGATGTGCGTGAAAGGCCATGTGAGCTTCACGCATTCACTTATAAAGAGTCTTCAACGGCCTCAAGTTCAGAGTTGAATTTGAATATTTTCAAACAAGCACATTTTGAATAGAAGCAGGTTAGAAGTTATTTTTTTTATAAAAGTTTACCCTGCCCAGTTAATTTTTGGTTAATGAAGCAATGACTTATCACTATTATCACAATTATCACAATGCCAAATGCTATTAAGCTACATCGCCTGCACTTGATTTTATAAAGAATGACACCTTATTGGCGCGCATTAATGAATGCAATCAACAAAGTCGTTTACACCTTAAATGAGCCTGAAACTAACTGTGCACAAAGCACCTCTGACTTGAATAGTGCCATCTTAGGGTTAACCGATAAATGTCTCGGCTTTGGCTTCCTGCGTCGCTCTACCTCCTAAATCCATTTAGTCGTAGTACCCCTGATATTTCAAAGGAATGAAAAGCGTCAGGCAGCATTCTTTAATTTAAAAGAAATCGCACTAAGAGAGCCTCTATATGTGTTTGCTGTAAACGATGATTTGACAGCTAAATGACAGACGAAGTAGATGAATTTGTTGATTGATTTTTATTTGACTGCAAAAGCAGTCAAATAAGTTAGGCTCGCCTATTGACTGGCGGAAGGCTCATATGTGTTAGCAAGCATTTATTAGTAGCTAAGTTCTTTCAAATGTAGCTCTATGTCTTTTAATCCATCAAATACATGATTAAATAAATTTATAGTTATAGAAGGTGCATCTACCTGTCTAGTCACTCCTTTCAGATGGGTATGTGCCTCTCTATTTCTAGCGCTTTTTAAAGTACCAAGAGCTGATTCAAGTCGTGCTTTTTTTAATGGATCAAGTTTATCTTCCAATTTTTCAATATTTATAAGACCAACAACATAAGTAAGCATTTTCATAAAGTGCTTTTTGTATTCAAACCCATAGGTTGGTTTAATTATCTGGGTCGCGATATAGTTTTTATTTGCTTGACTCTTAAGTGAGCGATTAGCACACTTTTGAACTATATCGTCCATTGATTCTTCTATCCAACCACAAAGCTCTAACATAGCAAGCTTTGAGTAATATAATTTACTCTTAAGCGTTATAGCGTTGAGATATAGCTTATCTAATTGCTTTAAATTACTTTCAATGTACGAGCGAGCTATCATGATTTACCAATATTATGAAAAAATTTCTATAGAAGCAGATATACGAGCTTCGACTTTATCTTTCTTAGCAACACCACCGTTTAAATATTCAGTAGCTAAAGAGCTATGCTCTTTAAGTCTTAAGAAACGTGATGTTAAGTCTTCTTTTGATAACAGTTCTAAAGAATCAATATTAGCAGACACACCAGCCAATAAAGCTTCTAATGTAGAGATACCTACTCTTTCATCTCCCGGTAGAACTTTCGCTTCTATTAATTTAACTGTTCTTAAAAAATTGTCTTTTTTAGCTTGTAAGAAATCTTCACTAGGAGCCCTATTAACTCTCATATATTCATTTAAAAATTTAGATAAAATGCCTTTATATTTTAATAGGTCATCATTAAATGCAAAGTGCCTTAGGATCATTTCAACATATTTAAACCTAGAATCATCTTTATCTTTGAGCCTATTGATAGCTCTCCAATGAGTATTCTCATTTAATTCTTTTAATAGTGAATTCAAAGAGCCACTGAATATACAATTTCTTATTTCTTGATTATTTAGTTTTGTCCCGCCAGTGTTAAGCCTATGAAATATGGTAAATAAATATTCCATATGAGATTTTTTACTATGATCACATCTAAGAACAGTCACAGGGAGAGTGAGATTTTCTAATCTTTGATAAAGAATATGATCAACACTATCTTCGTCTTTAAAATGTGATACTTTTTTACCTGCTAACTTTTTATCAATATCATCAAGATCTGATAAACGCCATGATTTGTCATCTAAAAATCGAATAATTGCAGTCATCCGTTGAAGCCCATCAATTACCTGCCACTTTTGAGTTTTAAAATCTAAGCTAAAGCACATACTCGGTATGGGTAGTTGTTTTATAAGTGAATCAATAAATCTTGTTTGAGCGGGTGGGTTCCAAACAGAATCTCTTTGAAAATCAGGGGTTATATCTAAAATACCCTTATCATACATTCGGAATAAATCTGCACATGAACGTAGCTCATTATAGGCAATGATATCTGAGGGTGGTTGCTGATCAGATTCATCTTCAAAAAATGATTGCTCTTCTTCTTTTTCTAGTTCTGTTAAGTCATCTGTACTCATAAATTATCTCAATTAAATTGTATAAATAAATATTATTAACAGAATAACATTCAAACTTGATTCTGTAATTGATAAATGAACAGCTTTGCTTGCTAACGCTTATTGAAGGGCTCGCCCGATAATGTCGGCCCTTTAACTTATTGATTAATAACATCCTACATTTGCTAACTTATTGTTGTAAAGCAGTTTTATTTAGATCATCTGGCAAATAAAAACGAGGTTGCGCGTTAAAAGTGGACTCAATATTTAACAGCAAACAAAAAACACTTTAATTTCAATGCATTACAATCTTCGCAAATTATTATTCGTGCTACTTTAGTTTACTTATCACCGATTAAACTTAAAAATACGCCAAAAAACATTACAACTGTTTTTATGCACAGTGCACACCACATAAAAGTGGAGGACTAGCTACCACTGGATATCTATCCGACATTTGTAAGCTAGCTAAAATGCAGTCTGGAGCTGGGCAAAGCGCCACGACGTTAGTGGCCGCTGGTTATATTTGAAATACTCTTTGCTACATAAATGAGTTAACTAATTGACTTTCAGAGGTTCTAATTCAACTCTGAACTTGAGGACGTTGAAGACTCTTTATAAGTGAATGCGTGAAGCTCACATGGCCTTTCACGCACATCCATGTGCTACAAGGCACTCAGGCATCCTGCCTATCAGATGTGAGCTTAGCTTTCGCGGTACAGGTCGCTCTTTGGCATCCATGCCACCGCGACATTCGTGAATCCATTCACATCAGATGTACCATCGGAAGCGTTAGCATTTTCATTCTTCACCATAAAGAGGTGGCCGAGGCAGAATTCAAACGAAGCCACAAGCTGGATCATTTTCCGTCGCGACCTTTTCGCTGTTTGAAAATGTTGCCGGAACGGCAGGGGTGATCCAAGAGGGGATTGCTGTTGATCCCCTCTTGGCCAGTGCAAGGTGGAACCTTGCGATCTTACTTCAAACGAAGTTTGAAAAAGCCTGGTATGGGCGAAACGCCTACGACCTTAGTGGCCATAGGTACAATATGTACAAAAGTACAAAACAAACACCTGGATCCCGGCTCAAAAGCATTACCGGGAAGACGGTTAAATCAACCTGCGTAAATTGGCAACTTACAACCTTAATCTGGTGTGGGCGAAGCGCCACGACGTTAGTGGCCGCAGGCCATACATATGAGGCCATATGAGCCCATATATTTCAACCCATATGTATCAACCCATATGTATC
Organism: Shewanella sp. MF05960; assembly: GCF_050849305.1. Classification (NCBI taxonomy): domain Bacteria; kingdom Pseudomonadati; phylum Pseudomonadota; class Gammaproteobacteria; order Alteromonadales; family Shewanellaceae; genus Shewanella; species Shewanella sp. MF05960. The sequence goes on from NZ_JBOZPS010000008.1 coordinate 188,013, forward strand.
AGCTAATAAACATCACCTCCGAAGCTTCCCTCGATAAAATTATCGTTATTATTTTTCAATTTTTTGACCTAACGTTATTTTTATTCCCTTTATATCAAGTCTACTAGGAATAGAATTCAATATCGGTGGATATAAGGTATTAATAATGCAAAGTTTAATCAATTGGCAATTGTTACATAAGCGCTTATCTAAAAAAAAGAGACCAGAAAGTGAGTTTCTATTAAATTGGGATGAGTTTGCCGAAATGTATGATGGAATGATCCGTCTTGAAGCACGTTTTAGCGAACAACAAGTCGCCTGCCTGCCTATTGAAGCAAGTGATACCGTGGTTGATATAGGTTCTGGCCCAGGTCGTTTATCGGTGCCATTAGCTCACAGAGCTCAACAAGTAACAGCGGTGGATGCCTTTCCTAATATGTTAGCCCGCTGTATGAAAAACGCTAAAAATGCAGGTGTTGATAATATCAAACCGCTGTTACAAGATTGGGAAGCTGAAGATGCTTTAGAACAAATAGGCATGCATGATATCGCCATCGCTTCTCGTTCTGTCGGTTTAGCCGATTTAAAAAAGCTCAATAAGATTGCCAGAAAATATGCCATTATCATCGCATTTGCTAATGCTCCGAGTTTAAAACAGATACATTTTGAGTTTCTAGAAGGTATGATCCCCAATGCTAAAAGAAGCAAAAAAACCAAGGACAGAGCATTTAGTTATAACATTACTTACAATATGCTTTACGACATGGGCGCTGAGCCAAATGTATTAATCCTTGATGATGGTTTTGAGGCTATCTATAACACCAAACAAGAAGCCTATGATGACTTAACGTTTATGGGCAATATTCAACCAGATGTTGAGCATCTATTTCACCAAAATATTGATAAACACCTTACCGCGACCGAAGATAATCGCTGGAAATTATTTTGCCCAACCCGTTCTTTTGTCATGTGGTGGAAAACCAGTGACATAGTGGAATAAACAACCCACTTAACCGCATGAATATTAACATTAATGACGATGAGACTAAAAAGGAGGCTTTCGCCTCCTCTCTTTATCCAACTAGCAAACACTACTTACCGTCTTGTGCTCGACGTTTTTTAAAGTCAGATTCTTCTAGCCATTTTGGCCAGTCGTTGTTGTTGGCCAGCTTTTCAATAATGTCACTGATTAAAGCGAGGTCTTGCTCGACTCCGCCTAAATTCCAGCTGGCATCATAATCGTCGGCAGCTTGATGGTATTTATGAGCAATGTAGTCTGGGTCAGTATCACCTAGGCTCATAAACATTAACCCTGGCACACCTTGTTGGGCTAAGGCAAAGTGGTCTGAACGGAACATTAAGCCGTTTTGTGGACGAGGATCTGCTTTTACAGTGCGCCCTTGCGCTTTGGCGGCATCATCTAAATAAGTTTCTAACTCTGACACGCCCTGGCCGTAACGCAGTATGTAATTAACACCTTTGCCAACGTTCATGCCGTCAATGTTTAAAAACGACACCAGTTGTTTAGTCGGGACTGGAGGATTGGCGGCAAAGTATTGCGCGCCAATGAGGCCTGTTTCTTCTGCGGTAAAGGCAGTAAACAAAATAGAGCGTTTAGGTGCTTTGTTTTGCGCTTTAAAATGTCGCGCTAACTGTAACACGCCTGCTACACCCGAGGCATTGTCGACAGCACCGTTATAAATGCGGGTTTTGCCATCTTGCACAGTTTTACCTAAATGATCCCAATGCGCATGCATGACGACCCATTCGTCGGCTTGGCTAGTACCAGGGATAAGCCCTGCTACGTTATAAGATGTAGCCAATTCGATTTGATTTTTTAGCGATAAGTTGGCTGTAAGTTTAAGCGGTATAGACTTAAAACCGGGCTTAGCGGCGGTGAGTTTCAGTGTGTCGTAATCAAGGCCCGCTGCGCTAAAGATTTTTTGCGCGGTTTGATGTTGAACCCAGCCCATAACACCGATGTGTGATTGGTTTTTATGGTCATCCACTAAAGTATATTTAGTATTGGTATTGCTGTTTTCAACCACATTCCAACCATAAGCAGCTGGGGCAGTTTCATGGACAATAAACACCGCTTTGGCGCCCTGCCTTGCAGCTTCTTCGTACTTGTAAGTCCAGCGACCATAGTAGGTCATGGCATTACCTTTAAAAATGTCAGGGTCTTGAGTCGCAAAACCTGGATCATTGACCAGCATAATTAACGTTTTACCTTTCACATCAATGTTAGCGTAGTCATTCCACTGGTATTCTGGTGCATTAATACCGTACCCCACAAACACCACATCACTGCCATCTAAGCTGACTTGAGGTTGAACTTGTTCAGTACGGGCGGTGAAATCAGTACCGTTGTTAAACACTAAATCGCCGACACTGAGTTGCATCGTTTGGTCGGCTGTTATTTTAGCCATAGGCACTGCTTGACGGTAGCTGTCACCAAAACCCGGTTGAAGCCCCATGGCTTTATAGGCTTTTTCTAAATATTCAACGGTCAGCTTTTCGCCATGAGATAACGGCCCACGGCCTTCAAATTCATCGCTTGCTAAGGTTTGCACATCTTGGCGGTAGGTTTTTTCATCAAATTGAAATGGCGTAGCGTTAACGCTTGGCAGTATAAACACACCACACACAGCTAATAAACGAAAGGTATTCACAGACAACATCCTTTGTTAAATATTAAGAAAAATAATTGTAAACATGGCTAGGTATTAGAGCGGACTTCGCCTTGTTAGAACGTTTCACGGCGATAAAGACTAGACTCACCAATATAGTCTGAAGCGATAATCAGTGCTACCGCTTTTGTCGCCCTTCATCGTGTGTTCAAAAGCGGTAAACTAAGCCCGGTTTGGCCTTGTGCTGCCAGGTAACGTTTGTCTATCCATAATCCTATTGCGGCAACTAACACATCATCGTAAAAAATTAATGGAATTTGCTGACGGCGCCAGGGTGGAATTTGACATTCCTGCCAGAGCTTTTTGAGCTCTCGAGGTTTGGTGCGTTGCGATGTGGCAAACTGTGGCTGGCATTTAATTGAACCTGCTGCGCCATATTTTATCATTACGTGTACATGAGTTGCAGGCAATGCAAGTAGTGGCATTGTTGATGCTGACACGTCTTGCTGTACACATTCTGCTTTATAGGACTGTATTTGCACACTAAATGATTGCTGCCCTACTTTGCCGCTGACTTGATTTAGCTTGCCTGCTAATACCGCCAGAATATCACGTTGCAATGCTGTGGCATCTTGAGGTTCAAGCGCTTGATGGGTTAACACATATGCGATATTCGCAAAGCGTTTAACCTGATAATCGCCCCATTGAATGGCCACATTGGCATCATCTTTTGCATCAAGCAGTTGTGACAATATTTGCTGCAATTGCGATTGCGATGGCAAACTCACACCACAATGCTGTAAATAACCGCGAAATAATAATGCCTGCCAGGCGGCACTCAATAGGCCAAATCCAGTGAGCTTAAACCCGCTTGATTCGGTGATTAATGCATTTGTATCGGTGGGTAGAGTTAACCACTGGGGTAAGCGATGACTCACTTCATCATCAATCACTTGTTGTTGATCCGCACACAATGCCGCGCTTCTTGCTGCGGTGGTGGCAATACTTGGCCAGCGTTGTTTTAAGCGAGGAATAATCTCTAAACGTAAAAAGTTACGGTCGTAACTGTCGTCTTGATTACTTTCATCTTCAATATGACGAACACCATATTGTACTGCAAATTGCTCTATTTGATCGCGGCTGATATCCAATAACGGTCTAAGTAACCACCCTTGTTTGTAAGCTTGTATCGCCCCCATTGCGGCTAGCCCTTTTGGGCCTTGCCCACGTTTTAACGCGAGTAATAAGGTTTCAAGTTGATCATCTTGGTGATGGGCGGTCAGTAAAATGTCACCCGGATTAAGATAACGGTCAAAAGCCTGATAGCGCGCATCACGCGCTTTGGCTTCTAAACTTTCTCTTGGACCTTTGTTAACGTTCACTCGCTCTATTTGTACAGGCAGTTGGTAATGATTAGCACGAGTGATGCAATGGTCAACCCACGTATTAGCATTAGGACTTAATCCATGATGTACATGAATAAGTAAACAAGCGATATGCGGGTGTTTTTGGGCAAAGGCACTTAAGCCAAACGCTAAGACTTCTGAGTCAACGCCGCCACTGTAAGCCAGCACTAACTTAGGAGCTTGCTCACTGTGTAGCAAACCTTGCTCATACAGTGGCAATATGGCCAGCTCTAATAACGTTAGCAGCTGTTTTGCTGTGAGTGAGTCAGGCATTAACGCTGTTTTTGTCATGATGTTAGCCTAATTAAAGGTGATTTTGACGTTATTAGACCCAAGCATACTTTCAAGCGATAACATAAGCTCATCACTTGGGTTTACCCGCCATTCATCGCCTAAGGTAATTCTGCCGCTGGCTTCTGGTTTAACATAATTAATCACCACTGGTACTGCGCCATTACGCCATGGCGTTAAGGTTTGCTCAAACGTTTCCAGCCATTCGGGGGTAACATCATTGCCTTGAACATTAATTTCAACTGCGCGAGCAAAGTGACTGCGAGCTTCGCCAATTTCGATAACATTACGGGCGTTCATGCGATTACCGCCAGAGAAGTCATCAAAACTGACATCGCCTTCACAAATGAGAATACGATCTTTTTCAAGCAAATGACCAAATTTTTCAAACGGCTCGGTAAATAACATAATTTCTAAACGCGCGCTTTTATCGTCTAACGTGACTAAGCCCATTTTTGAACCACGCTTGGTGATCATCACTCGGGTTGCCACCACTAACCCAGCCGCTTTAACGGTTTTACCGCGCTCAGTTGGGTGAATGTCTTTTAATCGACCATTGGTGTATTGCTTAAGCTCTTTTAAATACTGGTTAATGGGGTGTCCAGTTAAATACAAGCCTAAGGTTTCACGCTCGCCTTCTAGCCAAATTTTGTCTGGCCATGGGGTACATTGAATAAAGTTTTGCTTACTGTCTTCTGGCTCACTATTGAGTAAACCAAACATATCATTTTGACCAATTGCTTCGGCTTTAGCATGTTGCGCTGCGGCGCTAATGGCTTGGGGCAAGGTCGCCATCATGGAGGCACGATGCGGGCCTAGGGTGTCTAGTGCCCCAGCTAAAATGAGTTTTTCAATGACGCGTTTGTTGAGCTTTTTTAAATCGACACGGGCACAGAAATCGAACAAGTCGGTAAATGGACCGTCTTTACGGGCGGCTAAAATAGAATCGACTGGGCCTTCGCCCACGCCTTTAATCGCGCCGATACCGTAAACAATATTAAGATCGTCATCGACCGTAAACTTGAATAAGCCTTTGTTTACGTCGGGCGGAATTAACGGCAAGCCCATGCGCTCACACTCATCAACTAAGGTGACGATTTTGTCGGTGTTGTCCATGTCGGCAGACATTACCGCTGCCATGAATTGCGACGGGAAATGGGTTTTAAGCCACAATGTTTGGTACGACACCAGTGCATAAGCTGCTGAATGCGATTTGTTAAAACCGTAACCGGCAAACTTTTCAACCAAGTCGAAAATTTTCATCGACAGTTCGCCGTCGACACCGTTATTGATCGCGCCCTCTTTAAAGGTACCGCGCTGCTTGGCCATTTCTTCTGGCTTTTTCTTACCCATTGCACGACGGAGCATATCCGCGCCGCCTAGGGTGTAACCCGACAATACCTGAGCAATCTGCATGACCTGCTCTTGATACAAGATAATGCCGTAGGTCGGTGACAATAATTCTCTTAGCGATTCATGCTGATATTCAGCATCGGGGTATGACACTTCCTCACGGCCGTGCTTACGTTCGATAAAGTTATCAACCATGCCTGACTGCAAAGGACCTGGGCGGAAAAGAGCCACAAGTGCAATCATGTCTTCAAAGCAGTCAGGCTGTAGACGTTTAATCAGGTCTTTCATACCGCGAGATTCAAGCTGGAATACCGCGGTGGTTTCGTAACGTTGCAGTAATCTAAAACAAGCGGGATCGGCAAGTGGAATGGATTCTATGCGAACTGGCTCTTTGCCTTCTTTGACTTGGCGCGGATTGATCATCTGCAATGCCCAGTCAATAATGGTTAAGGTACGTAAGCCCAAGAAGTCGAACTTAACCAAACCTGCAGTTTCTACGTCATTTTTATCAAACTGAGTAACGGGGTTTAAGCCTTCTGCATCGCAATATAAAGGCGCAAAATCGGTAATTCGAGTCGGTGCGATAACCACACCACCGGCATGCTTACCCGCGTTACGGGTTACGCCTTCTAGGCGACGACACATGTCGATAAGTTCTTTTACATCTTCATCACCGGCATAGGCTTCTGGCAGCGCAGGTTCAACCTCAAAGGCTTTTGCCAATGTCATCCCAGGCTCTGCCGGGATCATCTTGGTTAAGCGCTCAACAAAGCCGTACGGATGACCTAATACGCGGCCTACATCGCGCACAACCGCTTTTGCCGCCATGGTACCAAAGGTAATAATCTGGGATACCGCTTCGCGGCCATACAGGTCGGCAACGTGATCAATTACCTCGTCACGTCGGTCCATACAAAAGTCGACGTCAAAGTCGGGCATCGATACACGTTCTGGGTTCAAGAATCGCTCGAACAGTAAATCGTATTCTAGTGGGTCTAAATCGGTAATTTTAAGTGCGTATGCCACTAATGACCCCGCACCAGAACCACGACCTGGACCAACGGGAATGCCTTGGTCTTTACCCCATTGAATAAACTCCATCACAATAAGGAAGTAACCAGGGAACCCCATTTGGTTAATCACTTTAAGTTCAATTTCGAGGCGTTCGTCATATTCGCCGCGTTTTTCGGCACGAACTTGTGGGTCTGGGAATAAAAATTCGAGACGCTCTTCTAAGCCTTTTTGTGACACGTTAACCAAGAAGTCTTCAATGGATAAGTCGCCGGTCGGGAAATTCGGTAAAAAGTATTCATTTAAGCGAATGGTGACATTACAGCGTTTCGCTATTTCAACACTGTTTTGAATGGCTGACGGAATGTCGGCAAACAGTGCGATCATTTCATCTTCTGTGCGCAGGTATTGTTGGTCACTGTAGGTTTTAGGACGGCGAGGATCAACCAAAGTAAAACCATCGTGAATGGCTACGCGGATTTCATGTGCTTCAAAATCATCTTGCTTTAAAAACACCACTTGATTGGTGGCAACAACAGGCAAATCTTTTTCTGATGCGAGCTCAACCGCCATGTGTAAATAGCGTTCTTCATGAGCTCGACCGGTTCGAATAAGCTCAAGATAATAGCGGTCTGCAAAATGCTGTTGATAAAATTCAATCAGTGAGTCGACCTGGTTTTGGTTACCCTTTAATAAGGCTTTACCCACATCGCCATCTTTAGCACCAGAGATAATAATTAAGCCACGATTAAACTTCACCAGCCAGTCTTGATCGATCACTACCCGACCATTAACTTGGCCACGTAAGTAGGCTTCACTGATGAGCTGGGTCAGGTTTTGATAACCTTCGTTGTCCATGGCAATAATCGTTAACGCACAAAACTCTTTTTCAAAACCCGGTGTTTGCACCCAAAAATCGGCGCCAATAATGGGTTTAATCCCTGCACCGTTACAAGCACCATAAAATTTAACTAGACCACAAAAGTTGTTTTGATCGGTTAATGCTATTGCAGCCATGCCCTGACTTTCAGCAGCAGCAATAATAGGTTTAACTTTAGCAACGCCATCAGACATTGAATAATCACTGTGGACGCGTAAATGAACAAAACGAGGATCGGACATAGATTAATTATTCTTCGAAAAAGATGAATGAAACAACACGAAAAAGCGGGATTTAGACTATCAAAATTCCCTAGTTTCGCCAATGAAAACTAGGGAATGATTATTAGTCTTGAAGCAACATACGTTCAGCAACGGGTTTAAAACTTTTACGATGTTCAGCTAAGACGCCATGTAAGGCTAAGGCTTCAAAATGCGCCTTGGTGGGATAGCCTTTATGCTTAGCAAAACCATACTGAGGATATTGATTATCTAAGGTTTCCATTTCAGCATCGCGGGTCACTTTAGCAATAATAGAAGCTGCGCTTATTGCAGCAACTAAACCATCACCTTTAATCACGGCATGGCTGGCAATACCAAAATCAGGCACACGGTTACCATCAACCAGCACACGTTGTGGTTTGATGCTCAACCCTGCGACCGCTCGCTGCATGGCTAACATCGTGGCATGCAAAATATTCAATTCATCGATTTCTGCAGGGCTGGCTCTGCCGACGCTAACACTGAGCGCATTTGTCATAATCTCTTGATATAAGGCATTGCGACGCTTTTCGCTGAGTTTTTTAGAATCGTTTAATCCGATAATAGGCTTGGTCGGATCTAAAATCACCGCCGCGGTGACCACATCGCCCACTAACGGCCCACGGCCGACTTCATCAACACCGGCAACCCTTCCTTGCGATATCAAATCAACTTGTTCTGGGGTGATATTTTTAATCACTACCGGTACAGTATCAAGCGTTATCATTAGGGTTATCCTGTTGTCAGTAGTGCGTCGACAGCGTCGGCTGCTCGCTCGCTGGCATTGCATTTAAGTAGCTGATGCAATTGCTCGAATCGGGCATTAAGCGGCGTAAAATCTTGGTTAAGCTGGTTAATCACAGCATCTGCAATTAATTGCGGCTGGCAATTCGCTTGCATCAACTCTGGCACAATAGTTTCATTTGCCAATAAATTAGGTAATGAGTAATTCTTTATTTGCATCATACGGATCGCAATCGCATACGTGATTGGACTGACGCGATAGGCCACTACCATAGGACGCTTAACTAGCATGGCCTCTAATGTAGCTGTGCCTGATGCTAATAAAATACAGTCGGCTGCTGCCATGACTTCACGCGAGTGACCATCAACAATATGAATTTCTAAATCAGGTGCATACTGTTGTAACGCGTCATTGAATTGTTGCTTACGCGCCTCATTCACCATTGGCGTCACAAACTTAATGTCAGGATAGGCTTGTTTAACGAGCAAGGCCGCTTTAACAAAAGGTTCAGCCAGTTGCGCTAATTCGCCACCACGAGAACCGGGCAATACTGCGAGGTATTCTGCTGCAGCATCTAAACCTAACTCTGCACGTGCGGCTAATTTGTCGCTTTGCATCGGAATATCGTCAGCCAAGGTATGGCCAACAAACGTACATGGGACTTGATGCTTATCGTAAAAGGCTTTTTCGAATGGCAATAGCGATAACACCATATTAGTGGCTTTCGCTATTTTAAAGATACGCTTTGGACGCCACGCCCACACGGATGGACTGACATAATGAACCGTTTTAATGCCTTTGGCTTTTAACTTAAGCTCAAGGCCAATATTAAAATCAGGTGCATCAATACCGATAAAGCAATCTGGTGCAAGTTCGGTTATTTGCTTTATCAAGCTTGAACGGATATGAAGCAGTCTTGGTAAACGCGATAACACCTCTACAAGCCCCATGACTGAAAGTTCTTCCATGGAAAAAAGACTTTCAAACCCGAGGGCTTGCATACGAGGACCACCAATACCAATAAAACGGGCATCTGGATGGCGTTGCTTAAGCGACTTTACTAAGCCGGCACCTAAAATATCGCCGGAGATTTCTCCGGCGACAATGGCAAATACTTTTTGAGAACGTTGAGTCATCATTTCTTCTATCGAATAATGCCGCGACCAGGTTGGTTAATGAATTCCATAAATGCTTTTACATTGTCATCTTTGTCAGCCAATTCACTGACTTCTGCGTTCGCTTCTTCAATGGTTAAGCTCTTACGGAATACCGCTTTGTAAGCATTTAAAATCGCTCGCTGGCTTTCTTTGGTAAAGCCACGGCGCTTTAAGCCTTCAAGGTTTAAGCCACGTGGTGCAGCAGGAGAACCTGCAGCCATTACAAATGGAGGAACATCTTGTAAAATTAGTGACGCCCCAGCAGTAAATGCATGATTACCAATGCGAACAAATTGATGTACGCCAGTCATGCCGCCAAGGATAACCCAATCGCCTACATGCACATGGCCAGCGATTGACGCATTGTTAGCCATAATCACATTGTTTCCCACAACACAGTCGTGAGCAATATGAACATAGGCCATAAATAAACAGTTAGACCCAATGCGAGTTTCGTGATTGTCTTGCGTCGTACCACGATGAATGGTGACAGACTCACGGATAATATTATTGTCGCCGATAATTAAGCGAGTTTGTTCGCCAGCATATTTTTTATCTTGGCATTCTTCACCGACTGAAGCGAACTGGAAAATCCGGTTACCTTTGCCAATAACAGTTGGACCTTTAACCACAACATGTGAACTAATCCATGTGTCGTCGCCAATCTCAACATTTTCGCCAATATACGTCCAAGGGCCAATCGTGACATTTTGACCAATTTTGGCACTGGGATGAACAAACGCTAATTTATCTATCACTTTTTAATCTCTCTACGTGCGCACATGATTTCGGCAGAACAAACCAGTTCACCATCAACACGAGCTTCACCAACAAACACACCAATACCACGGCGTTCTTTAATCATTTTAACGTGGAAATGTATTTGGTCACCCGGCTCAACAACACGTTTAAAACGCGCTTTATCGATACCTGCAAAATAATACAATACGTCAGGAGAAGGCTCTGTACTCATGGTTTTAAAAGCAAGTAAACCGGTAGCTTGTGCCATTGCTTCTAAAATTAATACACCAGGCATAACCGGTTGTATTGGGAAATGACCTTGGAAGAAAGGCTCATTAATCGTGACGTTTTTAATCGCATGCAATTGCTCGCCTACGGTAAAATCCAATACACGATCGATCAACAAAAATGGATATCTATGAGGTAGATATTTAAGGATCTCTTTAATATCCATGGTGTTTAATTGGTTTGACACACTACATTCCTTAATCAAGGCTGAATGGGTTTATTCTTCGCCTTTGGTGCTTTTCTCGAGGTGTTTTACTCGATTAAATAATTCATCTAATTGACGGAAACGAACAGTGTTTCGACGCCATAGCTTGTTTTCCATTGCAACCGTCGCAGAAGAATACACGCCTTTCTCACGGATAATACTGGTTACATTAGTGCCACCTGAAACATGGACACCATCAGCAATACTTAAATGGCCTGCAATGGCAGTATTACCGCCGATAATACAGTATTTACCAATCTCGGTACTACCCGCAATTGTCGTGCTACCTGCAATAGCAGTATTTTGACCAACAATCACGTTATGAGCAATTTGAATTTGGTTATCTATAATCACACCATCATGAATTTCAGTATGAGATAACGCGCCGCGATCGATACTGGTACAGGCACCAATTTCGACCCGATTGCCAATACGAACTCCGCCAGTTTGAGGGATCTTAACCCAGGTTCCGCGCTCATTAGCGTAACCAAAACCATCTGAACCAATTACTGTACCTGATTGCACAAGACAATGTTGTCCGATGTGCACATCATGATACACAGTAACGTTAGCCCAGAGACGAGAATCTGAACCAATAATGCTGTCTTCACCGATAACACAGCCAGGTCCAATTTGGACGTTCTCACCTAGAATTGCCCGCGCACCAATAACCACATTAGCCCCAATTGCTGCATCAGTACCTATGATGGCTGACGGGTCAATTTGAGCTGATGGGTTAATGCCTAACACTTGCTTAGGCGTGGTATCCAATAACTGCGCTACTCGAGCAAATGCCACATAAGGGTCGCTAATAATTAACGCATTGCCCTGATATAACTCTGCTTCTTTTTCGCTTAGCAATACCGCGCTAGCTTGAGTTGCCTCAAGCTGAGCACGGTACTTACTATTGGCTAAAAAAGAGAGTTGGCCTTGGACCGCATCTTCAAGAGTCGCAACACTGGTGATTTCCACTGTTGCATCGCCTTTAACCGTTGCCCCCAATTGCTGGCCAAGCTCTTTTAAAGTCACTTTTTGCATATTACTTATTTGCCTTTGCTTAAGGCTTCAACCACTTTACCGCTGATATCAGCTTCTGGCTTAACAAAAATTACCGCGCCACGTTGTAGCACTAGGTCGTAATTTTCTTTACCAGCAATGGTATTAATGGCTTTTTGAACTTGAACTAATAGTTTATTTTGCTCTTCACCTTGACGACGACGCATGTCTTCATCTAATGCTTTGCCTTTTAATTGGAATTCAGATTTTAAAGAATCCATTTTACGTACTAGTTCAGTTTTTTGTGTGTCGCTCATTAATGCGCCGTCACGTTGTTGCTTTTCTACCAAAGAACGCATTTCTTCCTGCATTTTTTGAACTTCAGCAACACGATCACCAAACTCAGCTTTTAATGATTTAGAAATTTGTTCGCGCTGTGGCAACTGCTCAAACACTTCACCCATGTCAACTACTGCAATTTTTTCTGCGTGAGCGAGCATAGGCGTAGCGATTAATGCCAATGTTACTAGTGCGCGATTTACCATCTTTTTCAAAGTAGACTCCTGTTAAATTTGTTGTTATCAGCAAAACCTGCCGAGTGTATTTGTTTTAGAACGTTTTGCCAATATTGAACGAGAAAATCTCTGTTTCATCGTCTTCATATTCTTTTATCGGCCAAGCTAAACTAAACACCATCGGACCCATTGGTGATAGCCACTGTACGCTCATACCCCATGACGCACGAATACGTTCAGGGTCACTATAATCACTTAACTGCGAGAATTGATCGGCTGGCAAATAACGATAGCCATCGTAATCAAACTCAGTATCCCATACGTTACCGGCGTCTAAGAAGAAGCTGGTACGTACCGAGTTTGTGTAAGCTTCATCTAAGAATGGTGTAGGCACAATCACTTCTATACTCGCCGTTGCAATAGCATTACCGCCGATAGAGTTTCCATCACTCACATAAAGTGTATCTAGGTTGCCAGGCAAGTTACAACCCTCTCCAGATGGATCTGGTGAACAGGCTTCACTACCACGATATAAGTAAAATGAACGAGGTCCTACGGAGTTAGACTTAAAGCCACGTAATGAGCTTGAACCACCTGAGTAGTAATTTTCCCAAAACGGTAGAATTTGATCATTATCTTTAAAACTGCCATAACCGTTCGCGTAACCTAAATGGGCGCGAGCTAACAACACAAATCCATGCTGACGAGTTAACGGTAAATAGTAGTTAGTGTCAAAATCGGTTTTGAAATATTGTAAATCCGACCCTGGCACTGTCATTTTACCACTTAAGCGCTGAGATGAACCGTCTGTTGGGAACGTGCCACGGTTGAGCGTGCTGCGGTACCAACCCGCAGTTAATTCAAAGTTATCAAAACTTAAATCAGCATCAACTTCATCGTTTTCACGGTAAATATTGTAAAAACGCACAGCTTGTTCATAAGACGAAATTTCTGAAATCGTGTTATGACGATAACCAATACCGCCATTTAAACGGTTAGATTCGTTAATCGGGAAACCAGAGTTAAGCGCTAAGCCATAAGATTTATTCTTATAACGTTCAAGGTTAGCCTGGTTCGCGTCAAACTCATTCCAGTAAACACTGCCACCTAAACTCACGCCATCTTTAGTAAAGTATGGGTCGGTATAAGACAAGTTCGCACTTTTTGAATACTTGTTAGTATTGACACTGAAACCAGCTTGGTTACCTGTACCAAGGAAGTTATTTTGTTCAACCCCAAACTGCAAGCTTACGCCTGATTCAGTACCATATCCCACACCTGCGTTGAACGAGCCAGATGGCTGCTCTTTAACTGTAACGGCTACATCGACAAGATCGTCACTGCCAGGCACTTGAATCGTCTCAGTTTCTACCGTTTCGAAGTAACCTAGGCGGTTAAGACGAGTTTTAGATTGCTCAATTTGTGATGAGTTTAACCAAGCCCCTTCCATTTGACGTAACTCACGGCGCATGACTTCATCTTTAGTCACAGTGTTACCTGTGAAATTGATGGAGCGAACATACACACGCTTACCTGGTTTAATATTGATGTTTAATACAACTTCTTTGTTTTCATCATCAATTTCAGGATAAGTTTTCACTTCTGGGTAAGCATAACCAAAGCGGCCTAAATATTTGCTGTACATTTCTTCGGTGAATGTCACATCCGCACCGTTGTACATATTGCCCGCTTTAATTGGCAAAATTGAAGTCATTAACTCTTCGCGGCCCATTAAGTCGCCGACTAAGTTAACTTCTTTAACTTTGTATTTCTCGCCTTCTTTAACGTTGATTGTGATGTACAAACCTTTACGGTCTGGCGTCATCGCAACTTGCGTTGAAGTCACTTCAAAGCGGATATAGCCTTGGTTGTGATAATAGGTCTTAATGGTTTCTAAATCGGCCTGTAACTTCTGCTTTTGATAGCGACGCTCACCGAATAAATCCCACCATGCAACATAGTCTTTAAGCTCGAGCATGCTGATAAGCTCTGAGTCAGTAAATACCGTGTTACCTACCACGTTTATTTGACGAATTTCTGCCGCTAAACCTTCGGTAAACTTAAACTTAAGCTCAACACGGTTACGCGGTAAGTTAATAATTTGCGCTTCAACTTTGGCACCGTACTTACCCACGCCGTAATAGAAATCTTGCAAGCCTTTTTCAATGCCTGACAACATGGTTTTATCTAACGACTCGCCAGATTTCACACCAGAACCATCAAGACTTTCTTGTAACTGCTCGTCTTTAATGTCTTTGTTACCTTCAAACGAGATAACGCTGATGGTTGGACGTTCTTTTACGGCCACATACAATATGCCATTTTCATGACTGATACTGATGTTTTCAAAATTAGTTGAACCATATAGGCTCTTAATTGCTTGCTGTAATTTAACTTCATCTATTGTGTCACCTATTTTCACAGGTAAGTTTAATAGCGCCGCACCGAGAGCAACTCGTTGCAGACCTTCTACTTGAATGTCGGTCACTTCAAAAGGTTGGAAAGACTCTGCCCAACCATTCCCTGAAAAAGACGCGCCGACGAATAACATCGAGGCAAAAATTTTATTCAATCTCATAGAGCACTTCTAATTATTAGTCTGTCCTTGCTCAGAGTCGGGCAAAATCGTTGAATAGGGCGACACCCATCAACATTAGCAGCAATGCTGCGCCAAACCTGAAACCTATTTCCTGCACCTTTTCGGGTACAGGCTTACCAGTAATCACTTCAACAAAGTAATACAGCAAGTGTCCACCATCAAGCACTGGCAAAGGCATTAAATTAATGATGCCTAAGTTAACGCTGATGAGCGCGATAAACCCAAGAAAGTACACTAAACCGTAACTTGCACTGGCGCCTGCGCCTTGTGCAATCGAGATAGGACCACTTAAGTTTTTCACCGACACATCGCCGGTAAATAATTTTCCAATCATCTTGAAACTAACAACAACGAGTTGCCATGTTTTGTCAGTCGCTGCGATAAAAGAATCTACTATGCCATACTCAAGATCAAAGCGCATATTGTCAGGCCAAGGTGCTTGAGTAGGGCTAATGCCAACAATACCAATGGTTTTGCCATCTGGGTTTTGCTGAGCTTTAGGTGTTACATCAACATTGATCACTTGGCCGTCTCGCACCAATGTCATGCTTATTGATTTGTCTGCCGATGTTTGTACCACATCGACAAAGTCTTTCCAATCACTGTAAGGATTGCCATTAATTGATGATAATTTATCACCGACTCTTATCCCTGCTTGTTCTGCAGCACTCTCAGCCGACACTAAAGCAATGGTAGGGTCAATCCCTGGGCGAAATATCCCTAAACCTAACGAAGTAATAGGCGACATTTTTTCTGGGTCAAAAACCCAGGCGCGAGTATCTAGTGTCACTGTTTTCGTTGGCATATCCATGCCAGACAATGTGGCAAGGGGCGCTAAGGTTAATTCAATGCTTGCATCACCAATATGCCCCACTAACGCTAAATTCACTTCTTCCCAGGTGCGAACTTTTTGCCCTGATACCGCGAGAATCTGTTGCGGTTCAACCACATTAATAATCCCTGCTTGGCTGTCTAATTTAGTGCTATCGATAACAGGCTTAAGCGATGGTGTGCCTATCAAGTACATAATATACAAGGCAAGTATGGCAAAAATAAAATTGGCAATTGGGCCTGCTGACACAATCGCGATACGTTGCCATACTGATTTGCGGTTAAATGCTTGATCAACCAATTCTGCTGGTACGTCTTCTACACGCTCATCGAGCATTTTGACATAACCGCCCAATGGGATCATCGCGACCACATACTCGGTACCGTCTTGGCCCACTTTGCGCCAAATCGCTTTGCCAAAGCCAATAGAGAAACGTTCTACTTTGACACCGCAACGACGGGCAACCCAAAAATGACCGTATTCATGGGCGGTAATTAAAATGCCCAATGCCACGATAAATGAACCAAGGCTCCAAAAAAAATCTATCATCATTTCCCTGAATTAATTAAGTGCGTTAATAACCGATTTAGCCGTTTTGCGCGCTTGCTCATCAAGCTGCAAAATATCTTCAATACTGGCTAAGCGTGTTTGTTGCACTGAGTCTAAACAATGATGATTAACATCAGCAATATCGGTAAAACGGATCTGACCTTTTAAAAATGAATCGACGGCAATTTCGTTAGCCGCATTTAATACTGTCGTTGACTCTTGACCTTGTTCGCAAGCTTGCATCGCCAGACGTAAGCAAGGAAAACGGCTAAAGTCAGGTTCACAAAAGCTTAATTGTCCGACTTTGAAAAAGTCCAAAGGTTCAACACCTGCATGAATTCTTTGCGGATAGCTCATACAATGAGCAATTGGAGTGCGCATATCGGGATTTCCCATCTGTGCAATCACTGAACCATCTCGATATTGCACCATGGAGTGAATCACACTCTGAGGATGAATAACCACTTTCAGCTGATCTTTTTGAGTGTTAAACAACCAGCGAGCCTCGATAAACTCTAAGCCTTTATTCATCATGGTAGCGGAATCGACCGAAATTTTAGGTCCCATAGACCAATTAGGGTGATTACATGCCTGAGCCGGTGTCATGGTGCTCAAGGTGGTTAAATCGGTATTTAGAAAAGGTCCACCCGATCCTGTTAGCAAAATATGCGAAATACCATTGCCATTAAGATCGCAGTAACCGAGTTGGTCTTGTACTTGCTGAGGTAAACATTGAAATATAGCGTTATGCTCGCTGTCGACAGGCAGCACTGTTGCACCTGAAGCCTTAGCGGTGTTCATAAATAATTCGCCAGACATCACCAACGCTTCTTTGTTGGCCAACAATACACGCTTACCAGCTTTAACAGCATCAAAGGTCGGCACTAATCCAGCCGCACCAACAATGGCAGCCATCACGGTATCTGTTTTACTGTCAGTCACTAACGCATGCAGCGCCTCAGCACCGGTTGTCACTTGGGTAATACTATGTGAAGGCAACTGAGCTTTAAGCTGCATAGCAGCGGCCTCATTAACCATATGAGCATATTGCGGTTGATACTTAACACATAGGGCTAGCATTTTATCAACACTGGCATTGGCAACTAAGCCATAGACATGGAACTCGGCAGGATTATTTGCTATCACGCTCAGAGTGCTTGCCCCGATGGAGCCTGTCGCTCCTAGTATCACCATATTTTGCATCGACATTACATCCACATCGCAATATAGATAAAGGTAAACACAGGTAATGCGGCCGTTAAGCTATCGATACGATCTAAAATGCCACCATGGCCTGGTAAAATAGTGCCCGAGTCTTTGATGTTGGCAGCACGCTTAAACATGCTTTCAGATAAATCACCAAATGCTGAAGCTAACGCAGTGACTAACGTCACGACAACCAACAAGCCAAGTTCTTGTTCTGGTGCGACATACATTACGCCTGCAACGACTATCATTGTGGTTAACAAACCACCTGCTAAGCCTTCTAAGGTCTTGGCAGGGCTAACGCTAGGCATCAACTTATGTTTACCTAATTTACGACCCGCAAAGTAAGCTCCGGTATCGGTGGCCCAAACGACCAGCATCACCAAAAACACTAAGGCGCCGCCATAATAAGGGTCAACATTATTGCTTAATGACTTAAGCGCAATCAATGAAGCAAAACACGGCACTAATGTTAGTTGTCCAAACATAGACTTTAACATTGGGCTGGTTTTCCAAAACTTAGCACTTTTAGGAAAGCTAAACACTAATATACTGCTAACAATCCACCAAAACACACCAATACTAATGATTGCCAGGTACATTGGGTGTAGTTGGCCTTTAAACCACAAAACATCCACTGGCACGGTCAAATTAAGGGCTATCAGCAAAAAACCTAATGTTGCGGTAAAAGACCATTGAGTTGCATTGCACTGAGGGTCAATGAAACTGCCCCACTCTTTGGCTGCAATCAAAAAAACTGGCACCAATACCCAAGCAAAGAAGTTTGCTGGTAGTAAAAAAATTGCCCCGAGTACAATTGGGATTAACCACAATGCTGTTATTATTCGTTGTTTTAGCAAAAACTAATCCTCTTAATATTTTTTATATTGCGCGTATCTGTTCGATTTGACTCCCAGTCAAACCAAAACGACGCTGCCGACTGGCAAAAATGGCAAGCGCATCTCGAAATGCTTGCTCATCAAAGTCAGGCCACAAGGTGTCAGTAAACACCAATTCGGCATATGCAGCCTGCCATAACACAAAATTACTAATGCGGTAATCACCGCCAGTACGGATCATTAAATCAACTTCGCTCTGATTTTGCATGCACAAATGTTCATTTAGGGCATCTTCGGTCATCTGACTGCTGTTGATTTCGCCAGTTGCGACCTTTTCGGCTAATTTTTGTGCAGCTTGCAAGATATCCCAACGGCCACCGTAGTTAGCCGCTACATTCAATATTAACCCGGTATTGGCCATCGTTTTTTCTTGAGCTGCTGCAATTTGCTTTTGCAAACGCGCTGAAAAGCGACTGGTATCGCCAATAATATTGAGTCTTACTTGATTTTTGTCGAGCAATTTTAGCTCGCGCTGCAACACAGTAAAAAACAGTTCCATTAACAAACTGACTTCTTTATCAGGTCGGCGCCAATTTTCACTCGAAAACGCGAACAGCGTTAACGATTCAATCCCTAACTGACTTGCGGTGCTAACGGCACGACGAACGGCTTTAACACCGGCTTTATGGCCAAACACACGGGCTTTACCCTGCAATTGTGCCCAGCGACCATTACCATCCATGATAATTGCAACATGCTTTGGCAGAGATTGTTTAACTACATCAGATAATTGTCCCGGCAGTAATGGCGAAGTCATAGCCTCCGGATCTGCATTAGGGTCTGATTCAAACTCAACTGTAGATGACATCTACGGCAATCCTTTATAAAAACAAACGCCGTGTAGTATACCCTTACACGGCGTGTTAACTCTAGCGTCTAAGTTGAGAGATTATACTTCCATCAACTCTTTTTCTTTAGCCGCTAAAATGGTATCGATATTTTTGATGTATGAATCTGTTTGCTTTTGCACCTCGTCTTCACTGCGGCGCACATCATCTTCAGTACATTCTTTAGCTTTCTCAAGCTTCTTAACTTCACTGATCGCATCACGGCGAACGTTACGAATGGCAATACGGCCATTTTCCGCTTCGTTTTTTACCACTTTAATGAAATCTTTACGACGCTCTTCGGTTAATGATGGTAATGGAATACGCAACGTTGCACCGGCTGTCATAGGGTTTAAACCTAGATCAGAGCTCATAATCGCTTTCTCAACGGCTTGTACCATAGTACGGTCAAAAACGGTTACCGTTAATGTACGAGAATCTTCAACACCGACGTTAGCGACTTGCTTAAGTGGTGCCATAGAACCGTAATAAGAAACCTGAATAGAATCTAATAAACTTGGGTGTGCACGGCCGGTACGAACCTTAGCCATTTGATTTTTAGTTGCATCTACGCACTTGCCCATGCGCTCTTGCGCATCTAACATAATTGTATCAATCACAATAATTTCCTTTTTGTCACAAATTCATGTGTGCCTGAGCTTTAGTCTAAGAATGACACAAGCAATAAAACAGCTCAAACAGTTAATTTATTTGGTGTCACTATTTTTTACTTCTGTGATTAAGCAGGTAGTTTACTGCTAATAACAGTCCCTTCTTGTTCGCCCATAATCACGCGACGAAGCGCGCCAGGCTTGTTCATATTGAACACTAAAATAGGCATATTATGATCACGCGCCATTGTAAATGCTGCAAGGTCCATTACTTTTAATTCTGATTCAAGGACTTCAGCGTAGGTTAACGTATCATATTTAACCGCTTCAGGATCTTTCATTGGGTCAGCAGAGTAAACGCCATCTACTTTTGTCCCTTTAAGTACCACTTCAGCTTCAATTTCGATACCGCGCAAACAAGCCGCAGAATCTGTTGTGCAAAATGGGTTGCCTGTACCAGCAGCAAAAATCACTACGCGGCCAGATTTTAATAAGCTAATGGCTTCTGTCCAGGTGTAATCGTCACACACGCCTTTAAGCGGAATGGCAGACATAAGACGAGCATTAACATATGCACGGTGCAACGCATCACGCATGGCTAAACCATTCATTACGGTTGCTAACATACCCATGTGATCGCCCACCACGCGGTTCATGCCAGCTTTTGCTAAGCCTTCTCCACGGAACAGATTACCACCACCAATAACCACACCAACTTGAATGCCGAGTTCAACAAGCTCTTTTACTTCTTGTGCCATACGATCAAGTACTTTTGGGTCAATGCCGAAGCCTTCTTCACCCATTAAAGCTTCACCGCTTAATTTAAGCAGAATACGTCTAAACGCTGGTTTTGGATTGGTGCTCATAATTTTCGTCCTAATTATAACAAGACCGCAGCGGTTGCTGCGGTCTTAGGGTACTTAGAGAAAAGCGATTACGCTTTTTTAGTTGCAGCGATTTGCGCTGCTACTTCAGCAGCAAAATCTTCTGCCTTCTTCTCGATACCTTCGCCAACTTCTAAACGAATGAAGTTAGTCACTGTTGCTTTTTTCTCTTTAAGAACTTCGCCAACAGTTTTCTTAGGTTCCATGATATAAGCTTGACCAGTAAGAGAGATCTCACCAGTAAACTTCTTCATACGACCTACAACCATCTTCTCAGCGATTTCAGCAGGCTTGCCTTCATTCATCGCGATTTCGATTTGAAGCGCTTGCTCTCTTTCTACAAGTTCAGCAGGCACATCGTCAGGGTTTACGAATTCTGGCTTAGAAGCAGCAACGTGCATTGCGATGTGCTTTAAGGTTTCTTCGTCAGCTTCGCCCGCAACAACAACACCGATACGGTCGCCGTGACGGTAAGATGCTAAGTTAGCACCGTCGATGTACTCAACGCGACGAACGTTGATGTTTTCACCGATTTTAGTCACTAGCGCAACACGAGTTTCTTCAAACTGTGCTTTAAGATCTTCAATAGTGACTTTTGATGCAGCAGCAACATCTAGTACTGCGTTAGCAAATCCTAGGAAGTTTGAGTCTTTTGCAACGAAGTCAGTTTGACAGTTAACTTCTAAAAGTGCAGCGAAACCATCGCCGTTCTTGATTAGAATTGTACCGTCAGCAGCGATGTTACCTGCTTTTTTAGCAGCCTTCGCAGCGCCGCTTTTGCGCATGTTATCAATCGCTAGTTCGATGTCACCGTCAGTTTCAGTCAGTGCATTCTTACAGTCCATCATGCCAGCGCCAGTGCGGTCACGAAGTTCTTTAACTTGGGCAGCAGTAATTGCCATTGTTAAATCCTCTAATTTAATTCGTCTAATATTGCATTTATAAAACAGGGGCCAAAAGGCCCCTGTTCACCAATTATCTTATTGGCAAATAAGGGAGATGGTAACCATCACGCCTTATTAAACAGCTTCTACGAAACCGTCTTGCTCAGCTTGAACAGCTAAATCTTGACCACGGCCAGAGTTGGCAGCAGCAGCAACAGATGAAGTGTACAAACGAATAGCACGCATCGCGTCGTCGTTACCAGGAACGATGTAGTTAACACCGTCTGGTGCAGAGTTAGTATCAACAACTGCAACAACTGGGATACCTAGGTTGTTTGCTTCTTTAATAGCGATATGCTCATGGTCAGCACCGATAACGAATAATACGTCAGGTAAGCCGCCCATGTTCTTGATTCCGCCTAAAGACTTTTCTAACTTGTCTAATTCGCGTGAACGCATTAGCGCTTCTTTCTTAGTAAGCTTGTCGAAAGTACCGTCTACAGACTGGCTTTCTAGCTCTTTAAGACGCTTGATTGACTGACGAACAGTTTTCCAGTTTGTTAACATACCGCCTAACCAGCGGTGATCAACATAGTACTGGTCACAAGAAATTGCAGATTCTTTGATAGCTTCGCCAGCAGCGCGCTTGGTACCAACAAATAATACTTTACCTTTCTTAGAAGCGATGTTGCTAATGAAAGCTAAAGCTTCGTTGAACATTGGTACAGTGTGCTCAAGGTTGATGATGTGTACACCGTTACGAGCGCCGAAGATGAAAGGCTTCATCTTTGGGTTCCAGTAACGTGTTTGGTGACCGAAGTGAACACCAGCTTGTAGCATGTCGCGCATTGAAACAGTAGTCATTGTATATACCTTAATGTAAGGGGTTAGACCTCCACGCATCCCATGTTTTCGACCCTCTTAATTCGATATGAATTAGAAAGCACCCCGAAAAATGTGTCGATACGTGTGTGATTTAGTATTTAAGTTAATTGCCATGTATAATAGCCGCCATATTTTACGGTTTGCCGAACTCTTTGTGATGATTTGTTTAAAATGCCTATAAATAAGCGTTTAATAACATTAACCGACATCGAGTTAACTCGAACCGTACAACAACGATCTTATACACAACGGCGCGCTTTATACCATAATCGGCAACTAAATACAAATTTTTGCCATAAAATCATTGGATAAAACCAGCCAATTTTGACCGTCAAATGATAGAGAGTTTTCATGAGTATTGTGATTAAAAATGCAGACGAAATAGCAAAAATGCGTGCAGCAGGTAAGTTAGCTGCTCAAGTATTAGAAATGGTTGCTCCTTTTGTAAAGGCAGGCGTCACCACCGATGAGCTAAACGACATTTGTGCAAAATACACCGAAGAGCAAGGCGCAATTTCTGCCCCGCTTAATTATCATGGTTTTCCAAAGTCTATTTGCACTTCAGTAAATGCAGTGGTTTGCCACGGTATCCCTTCTGGTTATGTGTTAAAAGAAGGCGATATGATTAACCTTGATATTACTGTCATTTTAGACGGTTATCATGGCGACACCTCTAAAATGTTTTTAATCGGTGAAGTGTCAGCAAAAGACAAACGCTTAAGCCGAATCGCCCAAGAAAGCTTATATTTGGCCATTCGTAAGGTTCGCCCTGGTTTAAAATTAGGCGAAATTGGCACAACCATTGAAAAATTCATCAAAACCAGCAAAACAGGGCTTGATAAGTATTCTATCGTGCAAGATTATTGTGGACATGGAATTGGTTCTGGCTTTCATGAAGAGCCACAGGTAGTTCATTACAAAAATAATGATAAAACCACTCTAAAGCCTGGTATGTGTTTTACTATCGAGCCAATGATCAACGCCGGTCGTCACACGACAGTACTGGATAAAAATGATAATTGGACCGTCACCACCTCCGATGGTAAAAATTCTGCTCAGTGGGAACACACCTTATTGGTAACAGAAACCGGCGTAGAAGTGTTAACTTTACGCGAAGAGGAAGATTTCCCTCGTATCATTAACCACTAAAAATAAATAAGGTTATCAATGAATACTGCGCTGGCCGCCAAAAATGCATTAATAGACTTAAACCAGCGCTTAGTTGAGCAATACACAGCAAAAGATCCCATTGCTGATATTGTTAAACATCGCAGTCAATTTGTTGATTCCTTATTAACCCAGGCATGGCAAGACTTTGCGTTAAATTCTGACGCACTTGCCTTGGTTGCGGTAGGTGGCTATGGCCGCGGTGAACTGCATCCCCATTCAGACATCGATTTACTGTTTTTAGTTAACAATGAGCCACTTTCAACTGAATTAGAAAGCCAACTCAGCCAGTTCATTACCTACCTTTGGGATACAGGGCTTGAAATTGGCCACAGTGTTCGCACCATCGCGCAAACCATTGAACAAGGTAAAGCGGATATTACCATTGCCACTAATCTTATAGAGGCAAGGCTGCTAACCGGTAATGAATATTTATTTGATCTGCTTTATGACCATATCCGCCAGGATGATTTTTGGCCATCTTATGATTTTTATAACGCAAAAAAAGATGAACAGACCAACCGGCACAGCAAAGCCAGCGCCTTCGATTTAGAACCCAATATTAAAACCTGCCCAGGTGGACTGCGCGATATTCAAACCATCGCATGGGTTGCTATGCGCCACTTTGATGCAGCAACATTAGAAGAACTCGTTGAGCATGACTTTCTTGCGCCAGCAGAGCTTGAAGAGTTGCTAGAGTGTCAAAACTTTTTGTGGGAAATTCGCTTCGCCCTGCACATCACAGCTAATCGCAATGAAAACAGACTACTGTTTGATTTACAGCGTCAAATTGCTAGCTTACTCGGCTATGAGGACGCGACTCAACTGGCCGTTGAACAAATGATGAAACGCTACTATCGCACGGTTCGCCGAGTGATGGAGCTCAATCAAATGCTGTTACAGCTATTTAAACGCGCCACACTTGGGCATACGCAAGCTTTAGAGATTCAGCCGATAAATAGCATGTTTCAACGTCGTGGACGGTACATCGAAGTATTAGACGATGACTTATTTACTCGCGCTAATGAAGAAATTTTGCGCTTATTTTTAATGATAGCCAAAAACTCTAATATTCAGGATATTTACGCACCGACACTACGCTTATTGCGCAATGCTCGTCGAGGACTCACCGCGCCGTTACAAGATAATCCCGCTTGTCGCAAAGTGCTCATGGAAATTCTTAAGCACCCTCGGGGTATTGAAGCATTATCGTTTATGCACAAACACGGTATTTTATCTTCATATTTACCCGCCTGGCGCAAAATTGAAGGTCAAATGCAGTTTGACTTATTCCATGCTTATACCGTTGATGAACACACTCACCGATTATTACTCAATATAGAGCGTTTCTCACAATCCGAGCAAAAAGATGAATTTCCTTTAGGCGCGATTTTGATTAATCAGTTACCGAAAAAAGGCTTATTGGTGCTAGGGGCAATATTTCATGATATTGCCAAAGGTCGAGGCGGCGATCACAGTAAATTAGGTTCAAAAGATGCCATCGATTTTTGCAAGTTACATGGCATGAACGATCATGATGGTCGATTAGTCGCGTGGTTAGTTGAAAACCATTTAGTCATGTCGGTGACCGCGCAACGCCGTGATATTTCCGATCCTGAAGTGGTTGCCGAATTTGCAGAAAAAGTGCGCGATGCGATTCATCTCAGTTATTTATATTGCCTTACCGTCGCAGACATTTGTGCCACAAATGAAAAAACCTGGAATAACTGGAAAGGTTCATTACTGCGCGATCTGTACTTCTCGACTCAACGCGTATTAGCGCGCGGCAAAGAAAAGCCTGTTGATGTCAAAGCGCGTGTAAAAGAAATACAAGCTAAAGCAAAGAAAGAATTAATAAGACGTGGCATAAAAGAAAAAGACATGGACACCTTGTGGTCACGTTTTAAGTCTGACTACTTTATACGCCATCAACCCAATCAAGTCGCTTGGCACGCCGAAGCCATTCTAAAACACAATCGCGACGAACCATTGGTATTAATGTCTAAACACACCACGCGAGGCGGCACAGAACTGTTTATTTACAGTAAAGACAAGCCTAAATTGTTCGCGACGGTAATGACCGTATTAGACAATAAAAATATCAACGTCCATGACGCCAACATTATGACGTCAAAAGACAACTATGCGCTCGACACCTTTGTTATTTTAGAACAAGATGGCGAGCCCATTTTGCAGTTATCGCGCATTCAAAGTATTCGTAAAGCACTTGAGAAAGCCTTAGCCAGTGAAAATCCGAAGCTACCAAAGTTCAGAAAACTGGCGCGGATCATGAAACCTTTTAATGTTGCCACTCATGTGAGTTTCTTACCCAGTGCTCGCCATGGTACAAGTATGATGGAATTAATCACCTTGGACACGCCAGGCCTGTTAGCCAAGGTCGGCGACACTTTTTATCGCTGTGACGTCACCTTATTAGCGGCCAAAATTACCACGATTGGCGAACGCGCAGAGGATTTCTTTATTTTGCAGACCCAAAGTGGTGCGGCATTAGACGAGCAGCAACAACGACAACTATCAGATGCACTTATATTGGCACTGAAATCCACTAACTAATTTTTTAAAACTCAATGTTTATGCTAATTTTGAGCTAATCATTACCTACTGGGAGAAAACAATGGAGGCTTTACGCCAACGCATTGAAGCTGCATTCGAAACTCGCCAAGACATTTCACCTTCGAGTGTCGACGCAAGTGTACGTGCAGATGTTGAAACTGTAATCAACATGCTAGACAAAGGCGAAGCACGTGTTGCTGAGAAAATTGACGGTGAATGGCATGTTCATCAATGGCTTAAAAAAGCAGTTTTGCTGTCTTTCCGTATTTTTGATAATGGCGTGATTGACGGTGGCGACACAAAATACTTTGATAAAGTACCGCAAAAATTTGCTGATTACGACGAAGCTCGTTTCAAAGCAGAAGGCATTCGTGTCGTGCCACCTGCAACTGTACGTAAAGGCTCATTTATCGGTAAAAACACCGTATTAATGCCATCTTACGTTAACCTAGGTGCATATGTTGATGAAGGCACCATGGTTGATACGTGGGCTACAGTAGGCTCATGCGCACAGATTGGTAAAAACGTACATCTCTCTGGTGGTGTAGGTATTGGCGGTGTATTAGAGCCATTACAAGCCGGCCCAACCATTATTGAAGACAACTGCTTTATTGGCGCACGCAGCGAAATCGTTGAAGGTGTTGTTGTTGAAGAAGGCAGCGTTATCTCAATGGGCGTTTACATTGGCCAAAGCACACGTATTTTTGACCGTGAAACCGGTGAAGTGCATTACGGTCGTGTTCCAGCGGGTTCTGTTGTGGTCTCTGGCAACTTGCCATCTGCTTGCGGTAAATACAGTTTATATGCTGCCATTATCGTTAAAAAAGTGGACGCCAAAACTCGCGGTAAAGTAGGTATTAACGAGCTACTGCGTATCGTTGACTAATCACCTTTCTCGGTGAATAGATTAATAATAAAAAAGGCGCTAAGCGCCTTTTTTGTTATTCCATTGTGCGTTAATAAGTGATGGCTCACTTATAAACGAGGAATGGTATTACTGAGTTTTTTTAAGGATCGCATTGGCTAAAATCTGCCATGTTAGCATTCCAATCACCTGTTCTTTATCATTTTGCACCAAAAGATACGCCGCGTTAGATTTTTCTAGGGTTAATTTAGCATCATTTAAAATAGTATGATCGCTAATCATATTCATCTTATGCTGCATAATTTGGTGAGCACGCTTATTAAGTAAACTTCTATCCGCCGCACGTTCTGCAGCGGTATCAATGAATGGACTGTGCCAAAATGCTAAAATTTGATTATCGACGACACCAATCGGCTTACGTTCTTTTTCTGAGAGCACGACTGCCACCCCCATCTTAGCCTTTTTCATCATGGCTTCGGCGTGTTCTAAGGTATGATATTCCTCTAAAAATACGACAGGTGCCAATGTTAAACTCGACACATACTCTTCTTCTTTAAAGTCTTCTACCGCTAAAATTTCTAAGCAAGCATCAACAACACCTGCGTCATATTGTATACCGCGACCTCGCATTAACTCTTGTGTTAATACATCCATGCCTAAAGAAGGACGATAAGGTCTGTGGCTTAAGATTGAATCGGCAATATCAGCTACCGCAATAATTTTAGCTTCTAGTATGATGTCTTTGCCTTTGAGACCTTTGGGGTAACCTGAGCCGTCTAAGCGCTCATGGTGTTGTAAAATCATTTGTTTAATGGGCCACGGAAACTCCACCTCATCAATGATCAATGCACCTTGCTCAGGATGCTCTTTAACCATGGCAAACTCAGCTTCAGTTAACCGTGATGGTTTTGATAAAATTTGACTGGGTAATGCCAGTTTGCCGATATCGTGGATCAACGCCCCCAATTTAAGCCCCTCAAGGCACTCAGGCGACAAGCCCATTTTTTCGCCCATTAAATAGCTTAACTGCGCCACTGACTTTTGATGGCCTGCGGTATAAGCATCTTTGAGCTCCAACGCTTCCGATATTGCTCCAATCAATTGGACCAATATTAAGGTCATTTTCTCTTTTTGCGCTTTGATAATGCTCGATTGGTGGGACACTGCTTTCATCGTACGAGGCAGCTCTACGCTATGCCATAAAATGGTAGCAAAAATGGTTAATGATTTTGCATCAACTTGGGTATAAGGATTATCTCGATTACCTACGCCAATAATCCCAACCAACTTCTTACGGTAATGAATAGGAATACAAAGGTGGTTTTTAAAGGCAAAAAAGCCGTCTTTTTGGCTTTTATTGGCAATTAGATCGGTTAAATCGTTATGAATAACAGGTTTGCGGGTTTTAATGGTTTCGGCCCAAACACCAGAATCAGCTTTATATGTTTGTTGCTTAGGGATAGCAAAGTAGTCACTGACTTCATCATTCCAAGCCGTTTTAACTATTTGATTCGATTTTTCATTAAAAAGATGAACATAACCGACTTTGGATTTAGTTAATGATAAACCTTGTTTTATTGCCGTAACAAAGACTAAATCGCCACTCGCATTAATCACTTCTTCGATTTGCTCAAGCCAGTCATCACTAGACTGAATAGCTTGATGATAATCAGGATGAAGCTCATTTAGCCAGGCTTTATCCAATTCAATCTCAATAATTGAAATACACCAATGCTCGCCGCTTTCTTCTATGGCGGTGAGCCTTGCTTGAAGGGCATGGCCTTTTTCATCGACAAAATTAATCACATGGCTGTTTTGACGTTCACTGAAATCAATACCGTCGAGTGGTAACGTCGGAAAAGCATTTAATATTGGTTGCTTTAATATGGCTGAAATCGGTTTTTTGGCTAATTTATAGAGCGGCTCACTCAACTTAATGAGCTCAAGACGATCGTTCAAAATCCCCCAGCACAATTTTGCACTTTTAGGGACTTCAGACGGCTTTAAAAAAAAATCAGCTTTTTGTAACATCGATCACCCTATTAAAGAATAGTAAATTACAGGACTATTTTAAGATTGGATAAACACTAATCTACGAATAAACTTGAACAATTGATCTTATTTCAATCAATAGATTAACCATAGCACATGAAGTCTATCGGCTGTAATACGGCATAACTAAAGCCGAATGTAGTGCTAAAACTGAGCTTAATACCAATTTGCATTAATAAGTGATGCCGACTCAAATACTAAAAAACGACGGTTTTGTTGCCGTACACCACAACTTGTTCATTTAGCACTAATTGCAATGCTTTACTGAGTACGCTTTTTTCTACATCGCGACCATTATGTGCAAGCTCTTCAGCGCTATAACTGTGATCAACTGAAATAACATCCTGCTTAATAATCGGCCCTTCGTCCAGATGATTATTAACGAAATGCGCAGTCGCACCAATAATTTTAACCCCACGATCCCACGCTTGTTTATACGGCGATGCACCAATAAATGCGGGTAAAAATGAATGATGAATATTAATGATTTTATCCGCAAACGCAGTGACAAACTCAGGGGTCAATACACGCATGTATTTAGCCAGGACAACAAAATCAGGATCGTAAGGTTTAATGACCTTGAGCATCGCTTGCTCATGTTCTTGACGGTTTAATCCTTCATGACTGACATAGTGAAATGGAATATCGAATTTTTCAGTCAATGGTTGTAATACATCATAATTGCCAACCACTGCGGCTATCTCAACATCTAAGCCGCCATAATAAGACTTCATTAAAATATCGCCTAAGCAATGCGCTTCTTTTGTCACCATAATCACAATGCGTTTGGTACACATTTCCACCAGCTTCATGTGGTTTTGCGCTGGTAACACCGCGCGTAATTCAGATAACAAACGCTCATCATCGAAGTGGCCTTCAAGCTCTGCACGCATAAAAAAACGCCCTTGAGCATGATCGACAAACTCAGTGTTTTTAATGATATTGAGCTGATTGGCAAAACACACATGAGTAATTTTTGCGATTAACCCTTTCGCATCAGCACAGTCAGTAATTAAGACTTTACGCTGTAATTCGGTTGGACTGGTTTTATTTAATTGATGACTCACGCTTACTGCTCCCGTATTACGATTAAGATTAACCTTGTCAGTTTGCCACTGAATATGCATCTTTGGGGAGGTTTTTTAATGATAAATTCTCATAAAGACTCAAAAAAGCGCATTTTGACACCATTTGCTACGCAATCATGAAAGAACAGTCAAAGAGTGGTTAATTTACATCACGTTATTTTCGAGAATCGAGATATTTTTGCAGCAATTTACGTAACGATTCAGCTTTAGTGCCATAGACGACCTGCACACCTTTTCCCATCACCACTACGCCTTTTGCGCCCAGGCGCATTAAACGGGCTTTATCAATTAAATCCGCTTGATTTACACTAATGCGTAAACGGGTTAAACAGGCATTAATTTCAACAATATTGTCGCGGCCACCTAACGCTGAAATCATCGCTCGCAAGCTTTCTTTGGGTCCTGATACCCCATCGGTTTGCTCTATACGCCCAGGAGTTTTTAAGTTAAAAGCTAAAATACTGGCCCGAAAAAGAGCATAGTAAATAATGGCAGTAATGGGACCGAGGACCCAAATCCAATAGGTATTGGCTGAACGAGAAAAGAGCAAACTGAAATCCACCAAACCATGAGAAAACACAATACTGTGGTGGACTTCTAATAATATACACACGCTATAGGCAATACCCGTGAGTAAAGCATGGACGAAAAACAATAACGGCGCGATAAACATAAATGCAAATTCAATGGGTTCAGTCACCCCAGTCAACCAACTCGCTGTGGCTGCAGAGAGCATAATACCGGCAACACGATTACGCTCTGACTTATCTGCACAACGCCAAATCGCCAATGCCGCTGCAGGCAATCCCCACATTTTAATTAAATAACCGCCGGCCAAATTACCCGCTAATGGATCGCCAGCCAGGTAACGAGCAACCTCGCCTCTTACAACTGTGCCCTCGTTAATGTATTGACCCACTTCGAGATAAAATGGTGCATTCCAAATATGATGCAAGCCTAAGGGAATGAGCAAGCGCTCTACGGTGCCATACACGCCAAAGGCAATAGCAGGATCTTGATAAACAGCCCAGTCGGATAAATGCTCAATCACGAGAGATAAAGGCGGCCATACATGACTTAACACATAAGCCAACATCATGGATAACGGAATAACGATAATAGGTGCGCTTCGACGGCCCTCAAAAAATGAAAATATGGCAGGTAACTTCACATGCTGGCTAAAACTAACCGCAAGGCAAGTGATGCCACCCACGAGCATACCACCAGCTATCCCGGTATCGATGGTTTGCATTCCCCATAATGGACGCGATACTAAGCCATAAATATCGGTTAGCGCCCCCATTGTCGATAAAAACACGCCAAAACCAAATACGGCTGAAAATGCAGCAATCCCCTGATCACGGCAAAAACCGATAGCGATGGCCACGCTAAACAGCAGTGGCATCATGGTAAACACCAAATTGCCTACCGCAGACAGCACAATATTGAGTTCAGAGGGAATAAACGGTAACGGGTTTACCGTAAGACCAAGCATAACGCCTGCTGCGGGTAAAATAGCAATAGGGATCAACAGCGCTTGGCTTAAGCGCTGTGCAAATTTAAACCATTGTTGTGTAAAAAATCTTAGGCTGCGTTTGCCGATGTGACCGCGTTGTGCCAACTGGCTATCCATGTTTTTGCTTCAATTTCAGGTTCCATTGTTTCGCATGCATCAATTTCTAATTTATCGAGTAGCGGCTTAGCGCCTAGCTCAATAAATAATTCATCAAACTGTTTGATTGCACCGCAAAATGTTTCATAACTTGAATCACCTAAACCAATTAAACTGTATTTAAGTGACGGTAAATAAGGTGCATTATTTTTTAGCTCATTAAACCAAGGCGCAATATCTTCAGGGATATCACCTTGCCCGGTGGTAGAGCACACAACCATTAACAACTCATCTTGTGGTGGCACAAAACCAAGTAATTCATTAGGTTGCCAAAGTGTAGTGGTAAACCCTAATTTTGCAATGGCACCCGTAACAGTTTCGGCAGTATATTGAGCACTACCATAAACAGTACCAAAAACAACATTGACCTTTTTCATGGTACACTATCCCCTTAAATCAAATCCGATATAAAATGTGATATAAAATGCGTTGAGAGTGAACAACTTACTTTATTCGCTAAGGTTCTCGCAAGTGCCTTTTATAACGCATGTAAAATATAGATAGAGCAATAATTGATGCGCTCTAAGTAAACAAAGACATTACGGAAACAGTACTATGCGACAAGTCAGTAGAAAACGAAAACTCAAACTACAGCATAAATTCGCCCACATCCGCCGTAATTATTATTTCCATATTGAACAGAAAAATCACGAACTGTTGCCTCCTATTGCAGAATTCGAAAAGCTGAAGAAGGCAATTGCAGACCATATGGAGTAATTTCAGCACTACGCAACCCTGCTTATTACTGATCCCATCATAATATTGATTAGCTCAGTAACATACTCGGCATTGACGATAATTGATCATCATCCCAGCCAAACGCCTCAAAAATACTTAACCACTCAACCTCTAATTCAGCTTCGATATGCATCGCTTGTTGAGTCACCGGATGGACAAACTGCAAACTTTTAGCAATGAGCCATAATCGGTTAATGGCAAAGTGTTCTCTAAAAAACTTATTCTGCTTACCATCACCATGAGTTGTATCGCCCACGATAGGATGGCGTAAATGCGCCATATGCCGACGTAATTGATGTTTACGGCCAGTATGAGGACTTAAACGGATTAACGCATAGCGACTACTAGGGTAACGACCTGAGCTAAACGGTATTTCGGTATTCAACAGCGGCTGAAAATCGGTTACCGCCTCTTGCGCGGCTTTATTAGGGTCGACGTGTTTGTCCCCTAAATCGTCAAACTCTTGTTTTAAGGCGTAATCTAAAGTGCCAGACTCGTGCATATTACCGCGCACAATCGCCAAGTATTGTTTTTTAATGCTGTGATCGGCAAACTGTTCGCACAACTGACGTGCAACATCACTGGATTTTGCAAACAACAAAACCCCAGATGTTGGTCGGTCTAAACGGTGTACAGGAAAGACATGACACCCGACCAAGTCACGGGTCATTTGCATAGCAAAAAAACGCTCTCTTCGCGCTAAATAACTGCGATGGACCAATAATCCTGCCGGTTTATGAATCGCCACAATATGTTCATCTTCAAATAATATTTCTATCTTTGGCGGTTGCTCGTCTGAATCGACATCGCTATCAATCAACGCTTCTGTGTCTTCTACAAATTGCGGGTCATATAACTCATCGTTATCAATCGCGAGTTTGGCATTCGTTTCTTTGGCATTCATCTTGGAATCACTTAGGTCTAAAAATAATAATTAATTGCGACTTATTGCTGGCTCAACAACACATCAAATGCTTGCAGGTGAACAATAATCACGTTGCGCTGCGGCATACCTTGCCACAATTGTTCTGCCATAGGGGCGATTGCCATTGTGGTGGGTAATGGATGCTTTAGAGCAATCAGTTCAGTCATTTTAGGAATAAAAATAAACTGCACCCATTGTTCAAATGCCATGGTATCGCAAGCAAATGGCGCATGACTTGCCATAGCGGCTGCACTAGGAGGTGTATCTGACCAAATCTGACACTGTTTAAGCAGTTGTTCTAATTTAATTAAATGGTTTTTACTGGCTAAATAAAGCATAAACATGAACGACAATATCGAGGCAATGTCTGTTTATGATATCATCTAGCTTCTTGAATACCCATCCAACTTGTTTGATTTAGTGAAGATACCATGACCGAAATAACCACCCTTAGCCAATTTCTGACCACCGCCAATACCCAGTTCCAAATTTATGATTTAGGCCGCCGTGTTCAGCACATTGATATGTTGGCATTTCACCAAATCGATTCTTTATTAGCGCCGTATCCGTACCCTATTCAAGGGCATGCGCAATTTGCGATTGTATTTTGGCAACAACAGCAACAGCCTTATATTTGGTTTGTAAAGTTACCGTTAGACGAGCAAGGCTTATTATCACCTGCTCCGCGTACTCAATTTATCAAAATGATTTTAGAGGCACTCGGACGCGATCCAACCCAGGCATTAAGCGATGAACAGCAAGAACAATTAGCGAATCATCCTTTTAGTTTTAAACCCAATCAAAATAAACTGGCACTGTTTAATGCCTTGGTGAGATTGCAACTTGGCCAAAGTGCATCGAGCCAATATGAATTTGCCGCCCAATATTTATCAGGTCAAGCACCCGCTGACACATGGCAACAATTAGGCCTACAAGGTTTAGCGGATATTTGCGTTCGCGCACATCAGTTTGACCATCTTGATGACATCATTAATGCATTCGACCAAGCTCCCGTTGAGGTACAAGCCGCATTGTGTCAGTGCTTAGAACATATCACGATTGATAAACGGCTAGCTGAGCGATTATTACAGCGATTATCACAAGCTGAAGCTGACTTAAAAGTGATGTACCTTGCAGCATTAGCCTCAGATACGCAATTGAGCATGGCGGCCATTAAGCAGCTAAATGAACAACAATTGTTAAACGATAATCACTTAATTACCATTGCGGCACGTAACTGGTTGGCATTGAAAGATGACACGACTCGCAAAGACTATTTAGAAGCTTTGGCAAAACAACCACAACACTTCTTTAACCAGGTATTTGCTGATATCGTAGCAATACCTAGCTTGCGTCAAGGATTACTCACTGATTTACGTCATCCAGACCGCAGCATTCAATTAGCTACCGCTATCGGCGGATTATTTAAGGCAACCAGCCTATGATGAGTGATTTTTTATTATTTGTTGCTTTAGTCGTTGTTGGCGCATTTTTTTGGCAATTAAGACAAATGGCCGAACTGAGCAGAACCATTGCCGAGCAATCATGTAAAAAACAAAATGTGCAACTATTAGCGATTGCTATGGAGTCTGCTCGTCCAAGCATTGGAGGCAGTACCGGTATTTGTTGGAAAGCCACCTTTATGTTTGAATTCAGCACCGACGGTATTAACCAATACCGAGGTCATATTATGATGCACGGTAATCGAGCTAAAAAAATTGAATGGCCAATTTTTCCTGAACCAGAATGGATGGAGTCTCCTACCGCAAGCGGTAAATTTGGTGGATGCGGCAGCAGTAAAAGTTGCGACTCAGGTAAATGTCATTAAAAGCCGTTCTACTTTTTGAACAACAGAACTAAAGATGAATATAA
Organism: Shewanella sp. MF05960; assembly: GCF_050849305.1. NCBI lineage: Bacteria > Pseudomonadati > Pseudomonadota > Gammaproteobacteria > Alteromonadales > Shewanellaceae > Shewanella > Shewanella sp. MF05960. The sequence goes on from NZ_JBOZPS010000008.1 coordinate 223,599, forward strand.
AAAAACGCTATTTTGCAAAAAATAGCGTTTTTTATTGAGTGGTATCATCATTAAGTTTGTGGTTTATTAAGCACTTTGTAATCGCTGTACGTCACAGTTTGAATACTGTCGAGCGACTTAAAAATTGCCGCAGTCCCGCTAATGGTCGTTGACGTGTGGGCTGGCATCACGAGTCCCTCAAACACATCAAAACGTAATTCAAGTTCAAATGTAGTCAGGGTAACTGAAAATGCAGGGTTTAACTCGTCGGTATTACTGATGAGAATTTTACGTAAATGCTTGGATGTTTTATCCAAATAAAGCACGCCCGCTAATGCGTTATTGTCTAGCTCATCAATACTGGGTGTAAATGTGAATGACAGATTTATGTCATCCTCGCCGACAAAAACCAATGTCGACAAATCAATTAAATCAGAAAACGCCAATTCATAGCTAGTCTCATCTTTATCTGTCTCCAGCTCTTGTTGACGTTCTCGGTATTCAGTTAAGCGCTCTTTACTCGGAGCATCGCCATTTTCAGACACCAAACGCCAACGTTCTGCCTCAGGTAAGGATGCATTGAATTGTTCAATACGTGTCATGTCTGGCATCACTGTTTGCTGTGAATACTGCCAAAGCACCTTGGTATGGTCATTATTACTATTGAGATCGTTTAACGCTTGCTCAACCCATTGTTGTTGCTCTTCGCTCACCTGTGCATTGGCGTGATAGCAAACCAATGAAAACCCTATCAGTAGTGCAATTTGAAACCCTTTCATGCTATCTCCTTGTACAATGATGACTTAGATGTTGTGCAGTCAAATGAGGTGCTTAAACCATAGATTTAAATCATCCACATCGGCACTTTACAATTGGACAACATATCACTACAAAGTTCCATCACCCTGAAAAAAGCCAAAAGAAAGGCCGCGACAGTAACTGTCGCGGCCTTTATATCTCTTGTTAAGCTTTCCCGCTATTTAAGTGCTCCCTGCACCATCCATGCGTCTAACTTGCATCCTGCTCAATCCTTGGTCATTCCATGATGTTCCGTGTACTTACGTACTTTCCTTCTTACTCGATTATCCATTGACCGAGCCTGCTCAATCCTAAGCGTGTCCTTATATCATCCATGAAATTTTTACCTATCCTGTAGCAAATCATTTGCTGAGTATTTTGCATCCTGCAACATTATCATCCTGATAATGTTTAAAACCCGTTGTTCACTTAACGCTTATAACGTGTTTTGCGTTTCATCCTGAAACTGTAATTCGTCCATAACATCCGTTTACATTGGGTCATCATGACCAGCTAACTTCCTTGAAATGTCCCCGTCCTAGGAACGAGATAAATAATAATTCATTTACCTCTACGTAAACAGATACCTCTTAATGAATAAAACACCACCGCGATTGCATAATAAATTAAATCATTAATAATTAGTGAGTTAGGATTTTCGTGGTTTATTTTCTCAATAATAAAGTGATTAGTCTCACACTCTTTGTGCGATATCTCTTACAAGAGAGCGAGCGAAATAGGTAATATCTAGTTAACATTTAAGCTACATTCTAGACGTTGAAAGGGTAATAACAGTGATATCGCACACCAAGTGCCTGTTTTGTGATGGTCGAGGAAGTTGTTTGTCTGCGAGAATGATATAAAAGCTAAGTTGTCATTATTATCACACTTATATTTATTGGCATGCCCTGGCACCATCGCAATTAAAATTATTAAAGAGTAAAACGGCTACCATAGATAACTCCGCTCATGTCAATCTACGAATAGAGATAAATAAGTAACCGTGTTAACATGTAACAAAATATTAACACCATGTTGCGTACTAGTAAGGAGGGGAAATAGGCTTGAATAATTCCGAAATAGATGATGTCAGCAATGTCATTATAATCCCTATCGATCAACTAACCATTGGCATGTTCATTACCGCGATTGATCGCGACCAAAGCAAGATCGAGATCCGAAACCCCGGCCAATTAAAATACCAAGATGCAATATTAACACTCAAAAAAAGCAATGTATTACGTGTCTGGGTAGATATTAAGCGTTCATCAAATCATTGTGGCTTAAAGCCGCGAGACAAATCAAATTCCTTATCAAATCCACTAGCTCGAAAACCCACCACAACAAGAGCAAGCCAGCAGATCCAAGCTAAAAAACTGCTAGCTGAAGCAAAAAGTTTAATTCAGAAGTTTTTATCTGATACCTATGAAGGTAAAGATATTAACGTTAATCAGTTCGATCATATTATCAACAATATGATTGAATCTGTTTTGACCAATGAAGACGCTTTTCAATGTGTATTAGCGCTGCGGACTAAAGATGCTTATTTACTGGAGCATGCTATAAACGTCGCATTTTTGCTTGTTACTTTTGGGCATCATCTCAAATTGGATATCGACATTCTTAGGCAACTGGCTATTGGAGGCATTCTGCATGATATCGGCAAAATAAGAATCGATGATCATATTCTTCATAAACCAGGAAAGTTAACACCTGAAGAACTCGAACATATGAAATTGCACCAGGTTTTCGCAATTGAAATAATGGAAGACACTAAGGGTTTGTCACAAATAAGCAAAGATGTGTGTTTGATGCACCACGAAAAAATCGATGGACGTGGCTACCCAAAAGGATTGAAGGGAGATGAAATCCCAGTACATGGAAGAATGAGTTGTATTATTGACATCTATGATGCATTAACTGCAACACGAACCTATAAAGAGGCGATGAGCCCTGCAGCCTCATTTAAAACCCTTATGAGCTTAACACCATTTCACTTGGATCAAGAGCTAGTTTATGAGTTTATACGCTGTGTTGGAGTCTATCCGGTTGGCTCATTAGTTGTGCTGTCCGATGAACGTGTCGGTATTGTATGGGAAGCAAAAGGCCGAAATGTACTTCAACCCATTGTAAAGTGTTTCTATTCACTCAAACATAAACGTTACATTGATATTAAGATGGTTGATTTATTAAAGTGTGACCTCAATATTGAACGAGGAATATCGCCAAGTAGTCTAGATATAGATCCATCTTCATTTTATTGAGTAGCAAAAACATTCGCATAGAGTATGTATTGAGCCAACTTAATAAAATTCAATCTCAACAATACTAGCAACGTAAAAAGCAAAAAGGCACAACCTTAAGTTATAAGGTTGTGCCCGTAACACTTTTGTCAGCATCCTACTGAAATGTGCTCCCTGCGCCGTCCATGAAAACATGCATCCTAGCAGTCCATTTCCTTTTTGCTCATTTCCGTGACCCTTGTTTATACGAATATAATCAAAGCATCTTATGAGTGTCATTCCATTGAACAGCCTATCCATTGACTGAGCATTCAATCCGTTGAGTCATCCATGCTGCATCCTGCAGTCCTATCCTTTCATCCTTGTGTCGCTTTCGCTTCACCCTTCCTTGATTCGGCTATCCATTTGCCGAGCTTATGCCCTATGTCCTTGGGCGTGTCCTACTATCATCCTTGAAAATCTTTACTAACAATCTATTTCGAGAATCTATTTCGAGAATCTGCTTCGAGAAACTACTTGAACCATCGACTTTGAAAGTCGACTTAACAATTGATTTCAAATCTCAGCTATTTAACCTTTGTTTCTCATCCTAAGAAAACCCAGTTAATTATTCGCTTTCGATGGGTACATTCTAGCTAAAAAGCATTGCATGAAAAGTCACTAAAACCGACTGAAACAAAACTTTCACATAACAAAAAACAACAAAAGCCTAACAAACAACTGTTTATAAACGCATTTTTATTTTTACACCCGATTAACACTCACAACTTTAGATAAGAATGCCTACATCAATGTAGGATAATGCTTACAAGCGTGTGAGCTAGGCTCTATTTTGCCCCAATAACGTTACGCCACTGGCGTTTTAACATTTGCCCAAACATCACCCAATCAGCCCATAAACTGTACAGCGGATAGGTAAATGTCGCAGGACGATTTTTTTCAAACATAAAATGGCCTAACCAAGCAAACCCATACCCAACGACAGGTAAAAGCAGTAATTGCCACCAATGTTGATTTATCAGTGTATTTATAATAATCACAACAATAATACTGCTGCCGATGTAATGTAACCTGCGGCATACAGGGTCTTGATGTTGCGACAGGTAAAATGGATAAAACTCTGCAAAAGAACTGTAACGTTTGGTCTGCATGACCTACTCCATAATGTGTTAGTGTTAGTGTTAGTGTTGGCACGGCAAAAAACATAAGATTTGATGAACACTTAACTTAATGAAGTTACGCACTCATGTCATCCTAAGGTTAAGTCGATCCGTCTAGTTTGTTATAAAATAAAATCTCGCCATCAACCTTGCCAATATTGACCTCAGCAATACTGCTAAACCCTTGCTGGACAAACACATCATGATGTTTAGGATGAGTAACAAAGACACCAATACCATCAAGCTTAGGCTGTTCATCACACCAACTTAATACCGCTTGAATTAACCTTGCACCATAGCCTTTATTTTGCTCATTGGGCGCTAGGGCAATAAATTGTAAGATGCCACATTTGTCAGAAGGCAAATGTTCCAAAATACAGTTCTCTTTTTCCATTAGGCCCTGGGTTGATTTCCAACCGGTTCCTAACACCATTTTTAAACGCCAATGCCAATATCGCGCTTCACCTAATGGCACTTGTTGGGTAATGACGCAGGCGACACCAATGAGCCGTTCATCATCAAATAAGCCAATTAAGGGTTGTTCTTGTTGCCACAGCTCATTGAGTTCTTCACGAATAGCTGCACGCAGTTTTTGTTCATATTGCGCTTGATCTTGCTGCCCCAAAACATCAATAAAATAGGGGTCGTCATGGTATGCGTTATACAAAATTGACGCCGCCACACGTAAGTCTTCAGCTGTTAAATACACTGCACGTAGGGTTTCCAAGGTAGGGTTATCCATTATTGTTATTCCTTGTTTGATGACTCATTTGCTTAACTTGTTCAGTTAACAAGTGAATAACTTAGCAAGTTAACAAGATTGAAACAATCAACAAATACGGTTTACCTTTATATCCAAACAACCTGAAGGTGTTCGATTTCAGCAAGAATTGACACGCGTTTAGGCAAGGCATTGATTGTGGGTAATGGTCATTCCCTTTCCAAAATCAATAACGCAGCATAAACGCGTGTAAAACTTGCCCTTTGGGAGCTTCACCGTGTTCCCCTGATTATTGAATCAAGAGCGTTGTTGCGCTAATTTATAAGGTGCCTAGTATTGAAAACACAGTGAAGCTCTGAAACACGTATCTTCAAGTTGATTGGGTTTATAATCAATAAATAGCTTTATTGATTAGTTCTTTGCAATTTGGGTATCGAAGATTAATACTGGAAATTCTAACGGGTCATATAAAGGAGTTGTCTCAATGGATACGACAGAAAATGATTTAAGCCACTTATTCCAGCAGCTCGGATTAGCGCACTCACAGCAAGATATTAATGAGTTTGTTAGCCGAAACAAATTAGCCGCACACACCCTGTTGATTGACGCCCAATGTTGGAATCAAAGTCAACGGGCATTTATAAAAGAAGCTTTAATGGAAGACGCCCAATGGTCTGAAGTTATCGACCAATTGGACGTAATGATGAGAGGTTAACCGAACTCTTACAATAACAGACCGATTCAAACCAGCTTAAATTTGCCCTAAAGCAGTGTCACCCCAGCCAACTAAGGTATTGTCTCTAAAGACTATTGGGGTGCACTCATCTTTAGTGGTTTTACCGTCACCTTTAGCCCATTGAGTGCGATAAAATAAGACTTTTATTGCCTGGTCTGTATTGGCTGAATTGTTTTTTGAATATGCTTCACTAAAATCGGCAGTGCCCATTAATGTCACCACTTGCTCGCTGGTCATGCCGAGTGCAAGGTTAGCCAATAAAGCACGATTTTTATCTTGTTGTTTTTCCCAATACTCGTGGCTTTTACCTGATTCATGATCGCCTACGCTAATCACACAGCCGCTTAATCCTACTGACATTAGCGCTACGACACTTGCCGCAATAAGTTTTGATTTCATGTTGCATCCTTTTTGTTAAAATATAACCCGCATTGTTATTACAGATCCTTGTAGCTAAAATCATGCCAAAACTTAATGCACTGATTTAAAATAATTTTTAATGCAATAAAAAATAAATTAGTGAATATTGCTACATATAATGAAGGAATTTAACCAACAATGAGTCCAATTGAACAAGTGCTTGCTGCTGCAAAAGCGATAGCAAACAATGGCCATACTCCAAGTTTAGCGTTAATCAAAAGTCGTTTAGGCAATCGCTTTGCAATGCCGATATTGATCCAAGGCTTACAACAATTTAAAGCATTGCCGAAATCAGAATGGCAAAACTTACCTGAATTAGCCGATATCCCGGCACAAGATCAATCCTCTACCGTACCAGCAGACCCTATCGCTAAGCTGCAATTACAAATAGACGCCATGCAACAGCATATCGATTTACTCACTAACAGAGTCTGCGAATTAGAACAACAAGTCTTAACCATCACCGAAAAGAAGGCACCGTAATCCATGTTTGTTACAGAACTTCGCTTTGAATGCTTTGCCGACACCACTATTGATGCAGCAGAAAAAGCCATTAATGGATTATTAGAAGCCCTTCGCGCCAATGGTCAAATTTTAGGACGCGAGTTTGCAGTGGCTTTTAACGATGGTGAATTTAGAGTTCGCTTGTTGTTACCTGAAAAAACCAGCTTATCGAATCGTTATAATAGCCCTTGGGTAAAAGTGACGTTAGCGGGGTTAACTGCAGCAAAATTATTGGCGCCAAGAGAAAAATTGATAGGCCAAGACATTAACTCAGAAGTCAGCAACACTGACGCACCTTCATGGCAACTGTTGTATACCAGTTATGTTCACATGTGCTCGCCACTGCGCAATGGTGACAACTTATTACCTATCCCGCTTTATCAATTGCCTGCAACGTTTAATGGTGATCATAAGCGCATCATAAAATGGCAAACAGAATGGCAAGCCTGCGATGAACTGCAAATGGCTGCAGCCACCAAAGCAGAATTCGCGGCATTAGATGAAATCACTCGGGCAGACAGTGACCTATTTAGACGTGGTTGGGATTTACGTGGGCGGATAGAATACCTAACTAAGATACCCACTTACTATTATTTATATCGCGTGGGCGGCGAATCATTACAAGCAGAATTAACCCGCCCTTGCCCGCGCTGCGGCTCACATGAATGGAAGCTCGAACAACCGTTATTAGACATGTTTCACTTTAGGTGCGAGCTTTGCCGTATTGTGTCTAACTTATCTTGGGATCATCAATAAATGGAATTGTGCCATTGAGTTATCAGCAGATTATTTCCTACTACAAAGATTGTTATAAAGAAGATAGCGCCTCTATCAATCTTTGGAATGTGAACAAGTTTAAACAAGAAGATCGTTTCATTCTTGAAGGGCAAGATGAATTAGGCACGGGTTTTTTACCTCGCTTACCCATTCCGCAAGAATTTGCCGAGCCCATGCTTAAACGAGTCGCAATGTATCAAAGGGAAAGAATACTGCTGTATGCACGATTCTTATTTGTCGGTAAAGTGACGATTAAAGGTGAGCTCAAAACAGTTGTATCACCACTGCTGTTTAACGAAGCCACCATTGAGCAAGAAAATAATAACTTCTATTTTTCGGCCCAAACTGAAGACACTGAAATCAATGAAGCCCTGCTGCAACAATTGCTGCCAGAAGACAATGCGCTTTCAGAAGATCTCATCAATGAAGACATACATTCACCGTCTTTTTGGACTTCATACTTTAGCCGTAATCACATTGATATCCATTCACTTGAATTACTGAATTATCCAAAACTTGCCAAACACCAAGACATTAAAAAAGCGTTAACCCAAAAAGTACCCCACCTACTGCCTATTTCGATGCTACTTTTTGTGGAACGGTCATCGAGCAGTCGCGGCGTACTTCACGAATTAGAAAGTATCATTAGCACTAATGAACAATCAGCACCCATTTGTAAGCTGTTTAACCATACGTTTGCAAATCAGGCTGTAAAGCTCAGAGAACCCACGCTAAAATATGATTTTTTACCCGGATTATTATCTACGCCACAAAAGAAAGTGATTCATATCGCTGCCAATGCCGATTTAGGCTGCGTATCGGGGCCGCCAGGAACGGGTAAAAGCTACACCATAGCGGCAGTTGCTGCCGAACATATGGCACGCGGAGAGTCGGTGCTTATTGTGGCCAATAATGATGTCGCCCTTGATGTGATTGCTGATAAGTTGGCTCGTAATTTTAACTTGGGCGAAGTGTCTATTCGTGCAGGACAAAAAGCATTTTTAAAACAATTAAAAGACTATACCGCAGACTTACTCGCGGGATATTTTAACGATGACTTAAGTCAAAGCCCACAAGCATGTGAAGACGAACTGAATAAGTTGCAACGGTTACTGGTAAAACTGGAAAAACGTTTCATGGCGTTCAGTCGCAAGTCTATTCGCCGAGGTTTGCGCCTCCATCAACTACAAGCTCGACAATCCACATGGTTAAAACGGGTTTATTTGTTTTTTACTCAAAGCTCAATAAACCAGTGGCATCATCAATGGGATGCGTTAAACACCATCAGTCAACACACCGTTACCCGTGAAACACTGGCAGCTGAATATCTTAATGCACTAAAAAAGAATAACGTAAATACATTAGTTAATCAGCACCGTAAATCGCTACAGGCCTTTAATCAAGCGATTCGCAGTAGAACGTCCAGCAAACAACTCGCGTTGTTTGAAAAAATAGAATACGCCACCTTATTTGCCGCATTTCCCATCTGGCTCGCCAGCTTAAACAGCCTACACAGAGTATTGCCGCTGAATCGCGAAATGTTTGATTTAGTGATTATTGACGAGGCAACACAATGCAACATTAGCAGTTGTTTACCTGCGCTGTATCGCGCAAAACGTGTATTGATTGTCGGTGACACCAAACAATTAACGCACTATTCCTTTTTAGCCAGAAGCAAACAAACTCAATTGCTTGCCAAAAATAATGTGCCTGATGACAGCTCAGGTGCCATCAGTTATCGAGATAACTCCATTTTAGATTTAGCACTAAAAACATTAGCTAGCGCACAAGAGTTGGCGTTTTTAGATGAACACTTTAGAAGTAAGCCTGAGCTTATTCATTTCAGTAACCAGTCTTTTTATCAATCTAAATTAAAAATCATGCAACATCGGCCGTGCACTCGTTCAGGAAATTTACACCTTCACCGTGTGGCGGGTACGCGTGACGCAGCAGGCGTTAACTCATTAGAAGCACAAAGTTTATTAGCAGAAATCCAACATCAAATAATACAAGATGCCCAAACAGGCATAACTCACAGTATTGGGGTTATCTCGCCTTTTAGCGCACAGGCTGAATATATCGCCACATTGATTGAGCAACAGATCCCTCAAACAGATGTGATTAAACACAACATACGCGCAGCCACGCCGTTTGGGTTTCAAGGCGAAGAGCGGGATATCATGCTGATTTCATTTGCGATTGATAACGACAGTAAACGTGCGGCCGCGTATTTAAATAAAGCGGATGTGTTTAACGTCACCATTACCAGGGCACGTCAAAAGCAGTTGATCTATTTGTCTATTGACGACACGTTACTGCCTGAACACTACCTATTGCGCCAATATGTTGTTTCTATCACGGCCTTTAATGCCAAACACAGCGTGACTTCAAAAATAGACTCATTTCAACAAGAACTGATTGAGGCATTAACACAGTATAATATTGATACTTGGCCTGGATATGCCATTGCTGGCACAGAGATAGACCTCTTGTGTCGTTTCGCAGAAAAATACCTTGCGATTGATCTTATTGGTTTTCCTGGGCCTTGGGCTCACTTTTTTGAGTTAACAACATACAAGCTGTTTAAACGGGCCGGTGTTGACGTGTTACCAATAAGCTATGGATTGTGGGTTATTAATAAACAAGCATGTATAGATAAAATCACCCAAACACTAGAATGTAGAGTCAATAACCTAAGCGAAGCATAAAAGCGGATGTTACGAGGAAGATAAGTATTTGAATCCTCGAATTTGAATGTTCGAGTTTGAATGCTCGTGTTTGAATACTATGAACGCATTAAAGCACCATAAATTGGCACTTCAATGCTGGATGAGATTATTTTTTACGTAACAAATAATCCCACATGGTTTTAATGCGATGCCAAATGCCAGGATGATCGACCGTATGAGATATTTCCTCAACGGGTTTTAATGGCGGTTTGATCATCGGTGATATTTGCTCTAAAAATGCAGTTAATGATTCGGCTAATTTAGTGCGCTGCTTTTCACCTGGGATTTCAATCCACACGCTGCCATCGTCATTGTTAACGGTGAGCATTTCGTCGCCATCACCTAGCACACCGATAAACCAGGTTGCCGGTTGTTTCAGCTTTTGCTTCATAATTAAATGACCAATTACATTTTGTTGCAAAATTTCAAAGTCATCTTGATTCCACACTTGCAATAATTCACCATCACCAAAAGACGCAGTAAACTGCAATGGCGCAGAAAAATACTCGCCATAAAATGCATGAATATCTTGGTGTAATTGAATATTTAATGCATGCTCTACGTTACTAAAATCAGCGGCAACATCACGTTTTACCGGTTGCCAAAACACAGTATCATCAGTGTCCGCATTCAATGTCCCTTGAATACATATTGAATCTTCGCCCAAAGGATAATAGCGCGGAAATTCAGATAGCGTATCTTGATAAGATTTAAGATAATTTTTTATAAAGCAATCTAATGCAGATGAACAAGACACTTAAGCCACTCGTAGTTTATAATAAAACGATATTTTGACACGGAAACCGATTAGATGACACACAATCACGACCCTTATAGTGATGCAGAGGCTCTTAAAGGCCTAACACTAGGCCATGCGACTGTTTATCAGGCTGAGTATGACGCGTCACTGCTGCAAGGGGTTCCACGCAAACTTAATCGAGATGCAATTGCATTAAGTGGTGATCTCCCATTCCATGGCACTGACATTTGGACAGGCTATGAATTGTCTTGGCTGAATGCCAAGGGCAAACCTGTTGTGGCTTTGTTAGAAGTTCAACTTGATATCAACAGCAAAAATTTAATTGAGTCTAAATCGTTCAAGCTGTACCTAAACAGTTTTAACCAAACTAAATTTGATAGTGTTGAAAACGTACAAGACACATTAAGTCGCGACTTAGCTGCTTGCGCTGAAGGTGAAGTGACAGCAAAGGTTATCGAACCTAAGCACTTTAATCTTGAACGTATTGTCGATTTACCCGGCACGTGCATTGACGATTTAGACATAGAAGTGACTGAGTACGAGTTTAACCCCGATCATTTAGTGGACAGCACCGACCCTGACAAAAATGTCGCAGAAACGTTAAATTCAAACTTATTAAAGTCTAATTGCTTAATCACCTCACAGCCAGATTGGGGCAGTGTGATGATCCGCTATCAAGGCCCTAAAATTGATCGTGAAAAACTGCTGCGCTATTTGATTTCTTTCCGTCAGCATAATGAATTTCACGAGCAGTGCGTTGAGCGTATTTTTGTCGACTTAAAAAAATACTGCCAATGCACTAAGTTAACAGTGTATGCGCGTTATACTCGTCGCGGCGGTTTAGACATTAACCCGTACCGCAGTGACTTTGAAAACCCGCCAGAATCTAACCGTCTCGCGAGACAGTAAAGACTAAAGCGCTAGCGTAAAACGTTAAAAGCCAATCATCATCGATTGGCTTTTTTTGTTGCCAGGTTAAGCTGTATAAGCTTGTTTCATTAATGTTTCAATGGTTTGTCTGAGCCAAAGACATGACTTATCTTGTGCATGTTTGCTGGGCCAAATGCTGAATAATTCAATCGGGCGAGTCTCAAAAGGCAGCTTAAGTAATTTAAGTTTAAACAACTGGGCATAACTTTGAGTAAAGGCATAGGGCGCAATGCCAATGGCATTAGACTTACTGATCAATGAAAGCATACTCAATAACGACGTGTGCTCGCTGTGTAAGGTGCGTGGTGGTAACGGTTCATGGGCAATAATATCGGCTACGCGCATATTGTCCCGATGAAAGCGATACATAACATGCTCAGCAGCAAAGTATTGCTCTGGGCTCACTTGCTGTTTAATGTGAGGATGTTGCTCGCGTACGACACAAACAATCTGCTCCTGAGCCACCTTTTGAAAACTAAAGGTTTTAAGTTTTGGCGGCACAATATCTATCACCAAATCCACTTTTTGCATCTGTAAATCTTGATATTGCTCTGCTTCTAGCACAGGCGAATTTCGCAATACCACCCGCACCGATAAACTAGCCAGGGCTTTATCAAGCAGCGGCTGTAATAAATCTATGACCGACTCATTAGCATAAATCGTAAATACTCGAGTTGAGGTGTGGGGATCAAACTCGCTGATCCCCCTTAAGGTTTGCTCAATGGCATCAAGCATTGGCTGCACCGAATTAAAGATGTGCAACCCAGAAGCCGTTGGTTCAATGCCGCGTCCCACTCGAATAAACAACTCACAATCTAATGCCGTCTTGAGCCGATTGATCGCATTGCTCACCGACGATTGAGTGATCGCTAATTGCTCCGCAGCTCTTGTGATTGACGACAGCTGACATACAACACAAAACACCCGCAATAGATTTAAATCCAGGGTCGCTAATTTTTGGCTTTGTTTATCATCCATTGCTTATACCATTCCGCGTTAGTAAGTGATCTCTCAGCGAGAATTTAAAAAGGCTTAAACAAGGCGAATGACTGAATGAATAGTTGTTCTCTTTCGAAGTCATGCAACGCAGTGTAAGCCCTTTTAAAACTCGCCTGAAAGGAATGCCCCAGCGCCTTTTGCTCTGCGTTCTCGCTATTTGAAAGGGAACAACCATTACTATATAGCGACGCCTTAATCAAAAACCGCTGGATGCATTCTGAGTGGTCACTTATTAATGCGCAATGGTATTAATACCTAAGATCCGCTCCAATACATTCATAATATGAATGCATTTTAACTGTTTTACCATAGTTATATTCCGACATTTATTCACTAGGATAGGTTAATACTGCTCAATCGCTAAACAACACTGGTTTTAATTTCTTGAGGCTCTTTATGCAAAAATATTCTCTTCCGTTATCAACTATTACACGTTCAACAATAGCATTTTCATTTATCACCGCACTTTCATTGCCAGCTTTTGCGGCGCAGCACCAACATGACCACCTAACAGTAGATTACCAAGGTAAAGCCGCTTCAGCAGCAACGATTGCCCATAACAAAGCAGTTGCCCACAGCCTTAACTTTCAGGACAAGGTAGCCTTTGAGCGCTTTAGTAAAAACCAAATTGCCGAATTTGACCAAGCTACCGCTGATATTTTACGTGCTGAATTTAGCTTTATTAAAGATCAATTTCCGGACTCGGTTAACCCGTCACTTTATCGCCAGGCACAGCTTAATATGGTGCCGAACGGTTTGTATAAAGTGACAGAGGGGATCTATCAGGTACGCGGAACTGACTTATCGAATATGACCTTAATCCGCGGTAAAACAGGTTGGATTATTTATGATGTGTTGTTAACAAAGCAAGCTGCAGAGCAATCAATAAAATTTGCCTTTGCGAATCTGCCAGAAGGTACAGATTTACCGATAGTAGCGATGATTTACTCCCACAGCCATGCGGACCATTTTGGCGGCGCTCGCGGCATAAAAGCCTTATACCCTAATGTAAAAGTGTATGGTTCAAACAATATCACCGCCGAAATCGTTGATGAAAACGTGCTCGCAGGTAATGCCATGAGCCGCCGTGCCAGCTATCAATATGGGGTGATGCTCGGTAAAAATGACCATGGTATTGTTGATGCGGCGCTGGCAAAGGGGTTATCAAAAGGTGAAATTACTTACGTAAAACCAGATTATCAACTCAATCAACAAGGCAAATGGGAAACCTTAACCATTGATGGTCTGGAAATGGTCTTTATGGATGCCTCTGGCACTGAAGCGGCCAGCGAAATGATCACTTATATTCCGTCATTAAACGCACTGTGGAGCGGTGAGCTTACCTACGATGGAATGCACAACATCTATACCTTACGCGGAGCCAAAGTACGTGATGCGTTAAAGTGGTCAAAAGACATTAACCAAATGATCAATGCATTTGGTCAAGATGTACAAGTGCTGTTTGCAGCTCACTCTGCGCCCGTATGGGGAAACGAGCAAATTAACCAGTACCTTAAAATGCAACGCGACAACTATGGCCTAGTGCATAATCAATCGCTGCGCCTAGCCAATCAGGGTGTGGTAATACAAGATATTGGTGATGCCATCATGGACACCATTCCACAAACGGTTAAAGACACCTGGTACACCAAAGGGTATCACGGTACCTACAGCCACAATGCCAAAGCGGTTTACAATATGTATCTGGGCTACTTTGACATGAACCCAGCCAACTTAAACCCGCTGCCAACGCAGCAAGAAGCTATTAAGTTTGTTCAATATATGGGCGGCGCTGCAACTATTATTGAAAAAGCCAAGGTCGATTATGCTCAAGGCGATTATCGCTTTGTTGCCACGGTACTCAATAAACTGGTGATGGCCGAACCCACAAACCAAGTCGCACGTGATTTACTCGCCGACACTTATGAGCAGCTCGGTTATCAAGCAGAAGGGGCGGGCTGGAGAAACATCTATTTAACTGGCGCACAAGAGTTACGGATTGGCATTCTACCTGGCGCGCCAAAGTCAGCCTCTGCCGATGTGATAAGTGAAATGGATATTGCCACGCTATTTGATTTTTTAGCCGTGAAAGTCGACAGTATTGTAGCGGATAAACTCGGTAATATCAGTTTAAATGTGGTCACTAAAGCGACAAGCACAACACCTGAAACTACCGTATTTGTTGAACTGAGTCATGGCAATCTCAATAACATTGTGGTCGAAAAAGCTAAAACGGCAGATGCCACATTAACCGTCGACAAAGACGATATTGTCAATGTGTTATTAGGTAAAACGTCGCTTAAACAACTGCTTGAACAAGATAAAGCCAATATGACAGGTGACCAACAAGCGTTTGGAAAAATAGCCTCCACTTTAGTGCAATTTGATGAAAGCTTTGCCATCGTCCCTTTAAAGTAAACGTTAGCAGTAGAACAGTTGCGAATAACGAGTAACATATTTCGTCACTTAATTCAGCCGAAGCAATGCTTCGGCTGAATTGCCTCCCGCTTATCTTTAATTTTTATACTTGATCCTTTATAGATGATTTTTATAGCGGATAAGCAATTACTAACTAAAGATTCGCGTCTGCCAACAATTGTGCCAGCGAAAATTGATAAACAGATAATTCGCAATCGCCATAGATTTCTTTACTCGAGCTAGGCCCAATATCATGTTTATTTACGCCTAAAGTGATGGCAAAACGATATTGTTGATCAAGCCGGCCCAGTTGCGTTTGCCATGTCATCGTATTGGCAATGTCTTCAATATCGGTAAAGTTAAGCTTAACCCCTTGATGTAAAAAAATAGATTGCTCATCCTTACCCTGCAATTGCACATGCCCTTCATTCAACTCACTAAAATCAACGGCAAAGGATTTAAGTGACAAGGCTAAACCTAGCCCACGCGCTTTAATGTAAGACTCTTTTACCGCCCATAAATCAAAGAAACGTTGCCGCTGCTGCTCAATGGGTAACTGTAACAATGTGTTGGTTTCTGTTTGAGTAAAATAGTGATTTAAAATTGGTACAATATCGGTACTGCTTCGCTCACGCTCAATATCGACGCCAAAACACAGGGAGGGAAGAAGCTCAGATTGAGTGCTTTGGGTTAACTCAACACTACGCTCAGACGTAAGGTTAACGTTATGCTGACTGCTCTCAACATCAATCACACCAATCATTAACCACTGACCACTGTGACTTAAATTAAAATGTAATCCCGTTTGCGTACATAAATCATGGCTTAATGCAGGCTTGCCTTTGGCGCCATAAATAAACTGCCACTGAGCAGGCTCAATATCGCTGTGGCGCGATAATATTGCTCTTAGTGCCAGTCTAACTTGCAGGGCATTATTACGCGCCGACGGGCTTTTATAACGGGCAACTTTTGCCACTTCATCATCGCTTAGCCAACCCAGAGCTAATCCAGCATCAAAGTCTGCAGAGGCAAGTTCAGAATCAAGTGGCACAAAGTAAATATGCGGCTTTATGGATGGAAAGAATTGATTGATATCGGCAATAATGGGCATTAAAACAACAAGACTCGAATAGACAATAATAAGGTTAAATTACCGTAATATGGGCAACGCAGCGAGTAATTTGTCGATTAAGCACTTATTTTCATCATAGCTGTTGCCGATTACAGCCATTTAATCAACAATCAGCGCTACCGCCTTACAGGAAACAAACGATTCATGGGTAAATTCAGCGCCGTTATTGTCATCATGTTGTTTGCATTTAATTCGCACTCGGCCTTTGCCCAGTGGCACCAAAAGAGCTTCCATGTCATGGGAACCCTCGCCCATGTTGAATTTTGGTTAGATGATGGCGCAGTACAAACAACAGCAGATGAACTCATAGTGGCGGTTGAACAAGAAATGCAACGCATTGATCAAACCATGAGCCCTTATATCGCCACCAGTGCACTGAGCGTGATTAACCGTGATGCGGCCAGCCGCCCTGTTATTGTTAGCCAGGAATTGTTTGATTTACTCACCGATGCGCACGACATTGCAGTATTAACCCATGGGATGTTTGACATCACTTATGCCTCTATCGGTTATCAATACGATTACCGCAAGCATCAAAAACCCAATCAAACAGCAATCAAACAGGCGCTAACTGCCATTAATTATCAAACGGTTATCTTAGATAAACCGAGCTTATCCGTTAAATTTACCGATGCTGATGTTAAAATTGATTTAGGCGGGATCGCCAAAGGCCATGCGGTTAAAAACTGTATCGCCATTCTTAAAAATGCCGGCATTGAGCATGCACTCATTAGCGCTGGCGGCGACACCACGTTACTTGGCGATCGTATCGGTCGCCCGTGGTTTGTAGGCATTAAACACCCTCGCGCCGAAGAAAAAACTGCGGTGCAGTTACCTCTTAGTAACGAATCGATATCCACATCTGGCGATTATGAGCGTTACTTCATCGAAGACGGCGTGCGTTATCATCACATCATTAATCCCAAAACCGGCGATTCCGCCCGCAATGTGGTGAGTGTATCGATTATTGGTAAAAACCCAACTTACGTAGACGCCCTCTCCACCGCCATTTTTGTGATGGGATTACAACAAGGCATGTCGTTAATCAATGAGTTACCTGATTACGAAGCCATCATTATCGATAACCAACAAACCCTGCATGTATCAACAGGGTTACAACAAGATTGATGATTAACAATCTTCTCGTCATGGTGGCAAGCTTGCCTTTTATTAACATCAGGGCAGTACAATCGCTTCTAGCAGTATATGAGTCGCATCAAAAGCAACGATAAGAGTGAGAATGCTGTACAGAAAACCAAGGCCAAAAAGCCTTCTGTGAGCAGAGTATTATCTTGACTCACCGGGAGCGTCCATATATGGCCATGTTTAATTGGCTTAAACTAAACTTTAGCCTGCTCATAAATTAAACCATTTTTTAAGTTTTC
The DNA here is from genome assembly GCF_050849305.1 of Shewanella sp. MF05960. Lineage (NCBI taxonomy): Bacteria > Pseudomonadati > Pseudomonadota > Gammaproteobacteria > Alteromonadales > Shewanellaceae > Shewanella > Shewanella sp. MF05960. The sequence continues at coordinate 241,290 of NZ_JBOZPS010000008.1, forward strand.
GCAGGGAACACTTAAATAATTTGATAGTAATTCTGCATCCCGTTTAATTTCATGCCAATCTCCGTGGTTCATTATCAAAATTCGACAGCCATCAAAGGTGGAAATACTCAACTCAAAACTTGTATACGACTTATTTGATGAATATATTTCTTTACTGATAAGATAAAGCTTTTCAATTTCTGATAGTTTAATTACCGATTTAGTACAAATTATTTTTCCCGGGTAATAAGCATCTGAACTCTTATCAAAATTATGCTTTTTTCTTATTTTAAAAAATATTAAACGGACAATGCCACTAAAAGATAAGCAGAGTATAGTGGCTATTAAAATGAAAGTATTACCATCAGAGCTATCATCTCCCCAAACACCGCTTGTCATAAAAATAAGACCCCCTAATGCAAGCGATTGAAGAAAAACTTCAAATAAATAACTTTGAAAGGATGGGGACACGATTGCAATATTATTTTCTATCTTAAGCTTTGCATCTTTATAGGATGCCCCGCCTAAAGAAACTGGGGTTACCTGATCTCCAACTTTAAACATAATTTTGCGAAGTTCCTTTATCAATTGAAGTTAAGAATAGTCTATGAGCATCACCTGAAAAATGCCACCTGAAAATTGCCACCTATTATTTGAGCAAATGACTTAACTCGTTTTCATTGCTTTGGCGAAGGTTATACTTGATGTACTCAACTCATCAATTTTTATCGATATGGCTAAAATGTTATCGTTAAATTAGTGGTTTATTCATCATTTGCAGAATTCAACACAGCAGAAAAACTTGATAATAATCAAGTATAAGGAAATGGTAATTCGATTGGGGATGATGACTTAAGCGCACAGCCAGCGCTGACAATTTGCAGCGCCTTGTCGTCGTTTTCGCTCTAAATGCTCACAATATTCGGTTAACGCAGGTAATGTGCCAACAGCGCCTTTAAATAATTCACCAAACTCTGTGGTGATTTTAAGCTTCCTGACAAAGCCACCCATTATTTGAACCAGCTTCCTGACAAAGCCACCCATTATTTGAACAATTAACTTAACTCGTATTCATGGCTTTTGCGAGGGTTATAATGGTTGCACTAAACTCATCAATTTTTATCGATATAACTAAAATATTATCGTTAAATTAATGGTTTATTCATCATTTGCAGAACTCAACACAGCAGAAAATTTTGATAATAATCAAGTATAAGGAAATGAGCTTCCTGACAAAGCCACCCATTATTTGAACAATTGAGCTTCCTGACAAAGCCACCCATTATTTGAACAATTAACTTAACTCGTATTCATGGCTTTTGCGAGGGTTATAATGGTTGCACTAAACTCATCAATTTTTATCGATATAACTAAAATATTATCGTTAAATTAATGGTTTATTCATCATTTGCAGAACTCAACACAGCAGAAAATTTTGATAATAATCAAGTATAAGGAAATGGTAATTCGATTGGGGATTATGACTTAAGCGCACAGCCAGCGCTGACAATTTGCAGCGCCTTGTCGTCGTTTTCGCTCTAAATGCTCACAATATTCGGTTAAGGCAGGTAATGCGCCGACAGCGCCTTTAAATAATGCACCAAATTCTGTAGTGATTTTAAGCCAATTCTCTGCGGGGATGTTTAGCCTATTCAGTATGTCCTGGCTGCTTGAGCTAATTGCGCCACGCTTACCTTCTCGAATAATCCGACCGGTATCTTCAACCAATATAATGTAGTCTTTCACACTGAACATGAGCCCGTTAGGCATATTGAGCCTTTCATTTCCCACAAACGGTAATAACTCTGGTGGTTGTTCTCCTTTCATTGCTGAATTGATACGGCGCTGAATACTGGTGTAATCTGAGGTTTCAGGTGTTGCTGCCATTTTGGCTCTGACTGGGTTTAAATCCACATAAGCCATACAGGCTAAAACTGCGGCTTCATCAAGCAGTGCTTGGGATTTAAAGCGCCCTTCCCAGAATCTACCTGTACATTTATCTTCTTTGTTGGCCATTCGAGCGATTGGCTCACTTAAAGAACGCATAAACCAACTGATATCAATTAAGCGCTTACGGTATTCGGTAATGCTTTCATTAACCGTTTGAAGTTCAAATGAGTTAAGATCTTCTTCTTTTAAGTATTTGTGCGTGAGCAACGTGCCCTTAAAGCCTTTGTGCCATTGAATGAGCACTTCTTTATCTGACCACTGCTTTGCTTTGTCAGCATCAACTTTCAACACTACATGCAAATGATTACTCATCACTGCATAGGCACAGATATCAATAGCAAAGATGGTCGCTAACTCAAGAATGCGTGAATCAACCCACTCACGCCGATGCTCAAAGTTCTCACCTGTTGAATTATCAATTCCACAAAGAAATGCCTTACGCACCACACGCGAACAACAGTGATAATAAGGAGTATCTTCTAGGCTAACGATAGTTTGTCTTGGTCTAGCCATCTTAGATTACCAGTCAGAGTTAAAGGTAACTAAGCCTAGTAGGTTGTTTGATATTTATCCACTTAGCGTGGGTGACCATGTTCTAGTTTGGGTGGCCGTGTTCTATTGGTAACCAAAATCCTTTAGGTAAAAAAATTCGATTAGAAAAGTTTTCATGTGAAATCATCGGGCTATTGAGTGCCAAAGGACAGTCTACCATGGGGTCTGATCAAGACGACTTAGTGATCATCCCCCTACGAACTTTTCAGCGACGTTTATCCGGTAACCAAGATATTAAACTGATTCAAATTTCTGTAAACGATGGCGAATCAACCCAAAAAGTAAAACAAGCTATCGGTGAATTATTGCGTGAACGGCGCCATATCGCAACTAATGAAGAAGATGACTTTACCGTCATGGATATGAAAGAAATATCTAACATGTTAAGTGGTATCACAAAAGTATTAACTACGTTATTAGGTGCTGTAGCAGCAGTGAGTTTATTGGTAGGCGGCATTGGTATTATGAATATCATGTTGGTATCAGTCACCGAACGCACGCGGGAAATTGGGATTCGTCTTGCTATTGGCGCCATGGAGCGGGAAGTGCTGTTACAGTTTTTGGTCGAAGCTGTAATGTTGTCATCATTAGGCGGCATTATTGGGATTATACTGGCATTAATTGGATCGGTTACGCTGGCAAACTTAATGGGCGTTCCTTTTGTATTTAATCTAAGCATTGTCGCCATATCTTTTTTATTTTCAGCCGCTGTAGGCGTTATTTTTGGCTACTTCCCTGCTCGTAAGGCCGCACAACTCGATCCTATAGAAGCCTTACGCCATGAATAGACTTTCTAAAATATAATGCCTATACAAACGACTGCGTTGGTACAGTTGGGGTGGGTGATGAGATGGACGCTCCCTAATACGGCGTCAATGCGCCAAACTGATGTTGAACCATACAGTTACTTAAGGAGCGTCCACCATGAAAGTTACCACTATTGCGATTGATTTGGCAAAAAATGTT